>CALCJE010000109.1 GCA_937965665.1 uncultured Bacteroidales bacterium | reverse complement strand
ATGCCTAAGTGACTGGAGTTCAGACGTGTGCTCTTCCGATCTCCCTTTGGCAATTGATCCATAATCGTGGGTAGTTTTTTCGAAGGTAATTACCGGCGCATTAGGATTGGCGGCAGGTTGCTGGGCAGCATTCTGGGCAAATGCACCAAAACTCATTAAAAACGAAATGCTCAGGGCAAAGAGTACTTTTTTCATACGTATGATTTTAATTTCAGGTTATTGATCTTTTTGATTGTGTGCAGCGTAAAGTTTGCTATTGAACCGATTATGCAACTACCATGCCATCGGCAAATTCAAAAACAAAATTATTAATAATTCAGGGTTCAAAACGAGCAGCCGGGTGAAATTATTATAAATTTGTCTAAAATTAACATTTGATCATGCGATTTCATACCTTCATATATTCCGCAATCATCTTTTTTGTTTGTTTTTCATCCTGCAGCCCCGGGAAAAAAGCATCCGGCTCTGCAGTTCAATCCAATGCCATGGTTCCAGGAGTGATTATTTACCAGACTACCCGCGATTATTCAAAGAATGTGCCAGTAATTTTAAGTGAAGATAAAAAGAGTATAGAATCGTACCCGGGTATAAAGGATGTTTACATAGGCGAAAAACTTGCCTATCCGACTTCTCTGGCAAAAGGATTCTGGCTCGATAACCGGGGCATCAACCAGCATGTTGCCTTCCTGGCGATTACCTACGAAGAATACGCAAAACTCCCACAAACTCCTTCAGCTGAAGAACTTATGAAAATGGTGCTGGATGATTCATCTTTAGTGTGCATGTATAAAGGGAATGCCAGGGAAAGTTATCGGGATATTGTTAAAGATCTGAATAAAAAAATAAAAAAAGGTGATTTTTCGGGTTTTGAAAAAATGAAATAAGCAGGCATGCATTTTGCTGAAAGTATGATATTTAGAAGGATCCGGCTCATGTTTGCGGTTGCAAATGTTAGCAACTTTTAACAAAAAAAATACGACGAAAGTATATATCATAAATACCAGATATATAAAATTGCACTACTTTTGCCTGCTATTCCCTAATTTTGTTTTAAATACAAGGAATACCTAATACTAACTAAGCTCTCCATCATTGGAAAATTCAATCCCGTTTGTTAAATTACTGGATGGTAGAAGTTTCTACTATGCCTTTCTGGCCGGAGCCCAGCGTATTTTCGAGAACCAGGGTTTATTAAATAAGATGAATGTTTTCCCTGTGGCCGATGCCGATACCGGGACAAACCTTGCCAGTACTATGCGGTCTATTGTGGACTGCCCGATCCCGACCAACAATGTTAAAATGGCGGCGGCTGCGCTTGCAGATGCAGCTCTTGTAGGAGCCCGGGGTAATTCAGGCATTATTTTCGCACAGTTTCTTTATGGCTTCAGCAACGAAATCGAAAGTGAAGATAACCTTACTGTCGAAAATTTTTCCCGCTCCATTTCAAAAGCTGTAACATACGCATACGAAGCAATAGCAAATCCTGTTGAAGGTACTATGATTTCGGTTATCCGCGAATGGGCTGAGTTTATTAATACAATGAAAGGGTTAATCGACGATTTTGTTGAACTCCTGACAAAAGCATTCCAGGTTGCCAAAAAATCGTTGGCGGATACAACGCTTCACCTCGAAGCACTTGCCAAAGCGAATGTGGTGGATGCAGGGGCAAAAGGTTTTGTTCTGTTTCTCGAAGGGATGATCGATTTCTTTAAGAACAGGCAGACCATTCGCAGGCTTGCCATCCCAATGAATGATATGATACTCGAAGAGGTGCCTGCCGACTCACACGAAGAAATCACCTATCGTTACTGCTGTGAGGCTATGCTCGCCCTCGACCTGCACCCGGGCGAAACCAAAAACTCAGTCAGGGACGCCATTGCCAATATGGGAGACTCGATGGTTGTTGCCGGCTCCGAAAAACGCCTGCGCATTCACATTCACTCCGATGAACCCATTAAACTGTTCGAGACCATCAGCAAAAAAGCATCCATCACTTACCAGAAAGTGGATGATATGATTATGCAGAAGGAGATGACGCATAACAGGAAATGGCCTATCGCGCTTATTACCGACTCAACCTGTGATCTGCCCCAGGATATACTCGAAAAATACCAGATCACCATGGTTCCGCTTACGTTGCAGTTCGGGGCATCGCTTTTTCTCGATCGCACTACCATTGCCAACGAACAGTTTTATAACCAGTTGGAATCATCACCCCAATACCCAACCACCTCGCAACCCGCTTATAAAGATTTTATAAACAAGTATTCGTACCTGAGTTCCCATTATAATTCAACCATTGGTATTCACCTGAGTAAGGCTTTTAGCGGCACCTTTTCGAATAGCCAGCGTGCAGCCAAAGCAGTGAGCGAACAAAGCGGCAAGGAGATTTCTGTGATTAACTCAAACCGTATTTCGAGTGCACTGGGATTAACAGTACTTCGCGCTGCAGAAGCCATCGAACAAGGACTTTCGCACCAGGAAATTGTTTCCGCAGTAGAAAGCTGGAACAATAAAAACCATATACTTGTTAGCGCCAAAACAGTGAAATACCTGGTAAAAAGCGGCCGTTTAAGCCATTCAAAGGGCGTTATCGGGACACTACTTGGGGTTAAACCTATCATTTCTGTGGATAACGACGGTAAAGCAATCACCTTTGGCAAAGCCTTCTCCGAAAAAGGAAGTATGAACCAATTGATAAAAGTAGCTTCGGACCTGGTTGAGAAAGGAAAAATCTGGGGATATGCTATTTCGCATGTTCGTAACCCTGAAACTGCTCAATGGTATGCCACCGAAATGGAAAAACTCACCGGGCAGAAGCCGCGTTTTATAAACCCCTGCAGTCCTGTTCTTGGTGTACACGGCGGACCAGGAACTGTTGTTCTTTCAATTATGGAAGAATAAACTGGCAGAAGCAAAATTCTTATTTTTTTTCGCATCCATACAACCTCTAACCAGCAGGTTAATGAAATATTTCTGTTCAGTTACAAATCAGGTTTTGTGATTCATACTCTTTTTGTACTTTCGCCGCGCCAACGGGAGTGATTTACTATTCCAACTTCGAAGGCTTACACACTGAAAACCTGATAATTGTATGATAACACAGCAACTTATTAACCCTTCGAGCATTGTAATCGTAGGCGGATCGAATGATATTGCAAAACCCGGCGGAAAAGTTTTAAAAAACCTGATTGACAATCATTTTGGGGGCCAGCTTTATGTTGTTAACCCCAAAGAAGTTGAAATACAGGGGATAAAATGTCATAAAAGTGTTGATGAATTGCCGGTATGCGACCTGGCGATATTGGCCATTGCCGCTAAATACTGCCCTGATACGGTCGAAACCCTGGCCAGGGACAAAAACACCCGTGCATTTATCATTCTGTCAGCCGGGTTTCACGAAGAAAGTGCTGAAGGTGCCATACTCGAAAACAGGATTGTTGAATCGGTTAATAAATACGGCGCATGCCTCATCGGGCCCAATTGTGTTGGCATGATGAACCATCATCATACCTCGGTTTTCACCAAACCCATTCCGAAATTAGACCCGAAGGGTGTCGACTTTATCTCCGGATCGGGAGCAACCTCGGTATTTATTATGGAAGCCTCTATCCCCAAAGGCCTCACTTTTGCAAGCGTTTATTCAGTGGGTAACAGCGCGCAGCTTGGCGTTGAAGATGTACTGAAATACCTGGACGAAACATACGATCCAAAAACCAGTTCGCCGGTTAAATTACTGTACATCGAGAGTGTGAACAAGCCTGATATGCTGCTGAAACACGCTTCGTCGCTTATACGCAAAGGTTGTCGGATTGCTGCCATCAAATCAGGCAGTTCGGCTGCCGGAAGCAGGGCTGCCTCATCGCACACAGGCGCACTTGCAAGCCCCGATGTAGCCGTTGACTCGCTATTCCGTAAAGCCGGGATTGTACGATGCAATGGCCGCGAAGAACTGGCAACTGTGGCAAGCATTTTTATGCATAAACCACTGAAAGGTAAAAATATAGCCATCATAACCCATGCAGGCGGTCCGGCTGTAATGTTAACCGATGCATTGTCCAACGGAGGTTTGGAAATCCCTCACCTCGAAAACCCGGAACTGCTTTCAAAACTATTTCCAGGCTCGTCAGTGGCTAATCCCATCGATTTCCTGGCAACCGGAACAGCTGAACAACTGGGATATATAATTGATTCCTGTGAAAATGATTTTGACCAGGTGGATGGCATGGCTGTTATTTTCGGAAGCCCCGGACTTTTCGAGGTATATGATGTGTATAAGTTGCTGGATGAAAAAATGCGAACCTGCAGCAAACCCATTTACCCGGTACTTCCTTCGGTGATTAATGTTAAAAAGGAAATCGAATATTTTATTGGCCTGGGACGAATTAATTTCCCGGATGAAGTAATTTTCGGAAACGCGCTTTGTAAAGTTTACAACACACCTGCTCCATCACCCGAAGTAATCCCGCAACCCGAAGTAAACTATACAGCCATTCGCCGCATTATTGATGCAGCCGGAAATGGTTACCTGCATCCGCAAAAAGTACAGGAAATATTTGATGCAGCCGGAATCCCCCGCGCCGGAGAGGCGGTGGTAAATTCGAAGGTGGATGCCATACAGGCAGCTTCTGACCTGGGTTTGCCGGTTGTAATGAAAGTGGTCGGCCCCGTGCACAAATCGGATGTCGGCGGCGTTGTGCTCAATGTGAACAACTTCGACCAGGTGGCAACGGAATTCGACCGAATGATTCAGATAAAAGATACAACGGCCATTCTTATTCAGCCTATGCTAAGCGGGCATTCGGTTTATATAGGTGCCAAACACGAACCCAACTTTGGCCACATGGTTCTTTGCGGACTAGGAGGTATTTATATCGAGGTTCTGAAAGATGTTCAATCGGCGCTGGCACCGATTTCGCAGGGTGAGGCATCCGAAATGATTACCCACCTGAAGAGTTACAAAATTATCCAGGGGGTGCGCGGACAAGAAGGTCTTAACGAAACCCTTTTTGCCGAAATAATCACCAAAGTATCAGCATTATGCCTTGCTGCCCCTGAAATTGCCGAAATGGATATCAATCCGCTGATGGGAAATTTGAAAACCCTGAAAGCCGTTGATGCCAGGATCAGGATTGAAAAATAAGTTATAGTTTTAATTGGGTAATCTGTTGATGTGCTGAGGCACTCATGTGCTAAAAGTTTGATAATGATGAGGATAAAGAAAAATGATTTTATCTTTTATACGGGAATACTGGCTGTTGCAGCTACATTTATATTAGTTACACCGGTTACTGCATGGTACCTGCAGTTTAATAAAGATCATGGAATGATCATGAGCTTTTTTAAATTTGCCCTGTTGGCAACCCTGGGCGAAATTATTGCCTTGCGCATCCGCAGCGGTTACTATAACCAACCGGGCTTTGGAATTTTACCCCGTTCGGTCGTGTGGGGATTCCTGGGACTGGCTATTAATATAGCTTTCCAGATTTTTTCAAGCGGCGGACCGGTATTCCTGGCATACCTGGGATTGGTAAATGCACCTGATGCCATGAAAGGAGGATTTTCGCTGATGAAACTCATGGATGCCTTCACTATTTCAACCGCCATGAACCTTACTTTCGCCCCGGTTATGATGACTTTTCACAAGGTAACCGATACTCACATCACAAATACCGGGGGAACGGTTAAAGGATTGTTCTCCCCTATCCCGTTTGCAGCCATCTTCAAAAATATGAACTGGGATGTAATGTGGAATTTTATTTTCAAAAAAACGATACCGTTTTTCTGGATACCGGCACATACCATTACATTTCTGCTGCCAGCCGAGTTCAGGGTATTATTCGCCGCTTTGCTTGGTATTGCCCTTGGATTGATACTTGCAATCGGGAGCCAGAAGGCAGCCGGGGAAAAAGTTATGGTTAAAGGTTAAAGAGGAATTTAAGGGGAAAATTGTTGCAGATTGATGGGCAAAAACCTAAAATGCACTGACTCAGAGCCACCGTGTGCAGTAACCACGAAATAAGAATACAAAGCCATCAGCCTTAACCCTTCACTTCAAAATTTACAATCTTAGCCCAACCCAGGTTTTTGATGGAATCCATAATCATCCAGGTTGCAATAATGGCCAGTAGGGCAAGCAAACCAACAGCCCATAGGTAATCGAAAATAAACCAATGACAAAGGCCGGCAATTAACGGAAGCAGGGTAGCAATCATATTCCGTATCATGGTTTGCCCTTTGGGAGCATCCTGCATTGAAACCGTAAATGGGAGTTGCCTTAAGTTCATATATGTCATTAATGTGCTTACGGCTATAACATTAAAACAACCTAAAACCAGGTTGGGAATAATGGAAGGGCCGATCAGGAACAATCCCAGGAAAGTAATTAAAAGCATTACCGGGATATAAAAACAGGCAATTACCGATTTTAAAGCTCCGCTGATCAGCTTTCCGGGTGTATCGACCGGGGTTATTGAAAACAGCCATGCAGCCTTATATTTCTCCGAATAACGCAATTGCCCTATTGCCGATATCAGGATAAAACTGCTGAAATATACAATCGAGATAAAAAGTGTTTTTCCCCGCGAAGTCATTTCACTAAAGTCGTTGAGCGAAAGTTTTTCGGATTGAAAAATCATAAGCACAAAAAATACAACCATATAACCAAATGCCGGGTACACCTTCATTTTGAAATCTCTGCTGCGGCCCATCATTTTCCAGGTAAAAAGGAAACCCATATATTCTGTTCTGTCCGAAGTAATTTTTGTGGCTAACTTTTCGAGCCAGTTCATTTTAAAACCCGCTGTGCCTTGCGCTGTAACAGGCTTCACCTTTGTTTCCTCCGAGGTGCTACTGATCATCGACAAATTACGGTTGAATGCCGGGGCAAAATATTTTACTACCACATAAATGCTCAGAAGTGGTAACCCTAAAGCCATAAACAGGTTGATTATATTCCCCTGGTCGAAAGTTAATGTGGAAAGACTATTGCAGGCATCGGCAAACCAGTATGGTGGGAGAAATGCTATGTTATGAATTTCCGACATCTTTAAATGTTCAATCCCGGCCCGCTCCATCATGCGCGGAACCAGCTGGTAGCCTCCGTAAATAAAAACTGCGAAGACAATCTGAAAATAACTGATAACTGTTTGAAATTTAGATGGTTTAACGAGTTTCAAAATCACAAGATAAACAGCATTCACCAGGAAAATGCTGAGCAGGGTTGCAAAAAAAGTCATTAGAATAAATGGAACTATGGTTGCCGGACCATAACGTACGATAAGCGCAACAAGTGTCGGCAACGCCAGGGGAAGCAGGAGTTTGTTGATATGAATTGCAATATGCATCAGCCGTGCAGTTACAAAAGTAGTATCGCTTACAGGTTTTGGAAGTATAATCAGGTTGTCGCGGGTGTCAATAAGTACCGAAGTGAAGTCGGTGATTAATGTGGCTGCCAGCATGAAAATAAACATGGAGAAAAATATGGTGAGCTTGGTGGTCATATCGTCACCAATGGCAAATCCCATCAGGAAAAACAGCCCCATGATCAGCGACACAAACATAGTTTTTAGCGTTGCCGAATTAATTTCTTTCTTCTCTTTCGATTGCTTCATCTGCTGAAATGCTGCCGGACGGCGATTATCCATGGTAAGTTTGGCAACAAGTATAGCTTTGAGCTGATCAATATCAATCTCTAATTTCTGCAACAACGGACTTGCATACAGGAATAGTTTCAGAAAAAATTTATCAAAGAAGTTCATGGATTGGGTGTGGAATTTGTTTTGTTATAAGACAGAAGACTAGAGACCGAAGTCGGATGTTGGATGTTGGATGTTGGATTTCGGATTTCGGATGTCGGAAGCAATGATCTCTGCCCATCTCCCAGTTGCCCCTTCTCTCCTTCTCCCAGTCTCACCATTACCCTTCGCCCATTCGCCCCTCGCCCTTCACCCATCAAGCCTTACCATCACCATTTGCTATAATATCCATCAGTTTGTCACTTGCTTCCGACATGGATTCGGTGGCAGTGAGGTGAGCAAATATCTGTTCGAGGCTGTTGTCGCCCTGTTTTTGCTTCAACTCGCTGAAAGTGCCATCGGCCACCACTTTGCCTTCGTTGATCAGGATGATGCGGTCGCTTACCTTTTCAACAATATCCATCATATGACTGCTGTAAAAAATGGTTTTTCCGCTGGCGGCCAGCTTGCTGATCAACTCTTTAACAATAATGACACTATTGGCATCGAGCCCGCTGAGAGGTTCATCCAGGATAATAATATCGGGGTTGTGCAACAGTCCGGAAGTTATGAGCACTTTTTGTTTCATTCCTTTACTGAACGATTCCATGCGCTGATCCATATTGCCGGCCAGCCCGAAGGCTTCCAACATGCCGTATCCGCGTTCGCTTACCACTTCGGAAGGAAGATTGTACAAGGCTCCCACCAGCGACAGAAATTCGCGTGGGGTCAATACATCATACAATTCAGCCAATTCGGGCACATATCCGATTATGCTTTTCACGGCAAGCGGATTTTGCCTGATATCATAACCTTTAATAGTAACCTGTCCGCTGAAATCGGAAATCAGCCCGCAGAGAATTTTCACCGTGGTGCTTTTACCGGCTCCGTTAGGGCCAATATATCCAATTACCTGGCCCGGGAGAATATCGATTGATATATCTTTCAACACTTGTTTTGAACCGTACGATTTATATAGGTTTCGAATACTGATAATGGGTTCCATTTAATAATACATTAGATTTTAAACAAAAGTAAATATTTATTTCAGATATATAACATCTTTCCACCTGTTCGCAAACTCAATTCAGAAGAGGTAAGAAGGTTTGCAAATCACAATGAAGTCACACTATCAGTAATTGCAAAGTCAATGTTGATTAGAAGCCAAAACCAACATATTAAAACACTGATATTCTGAATTATATATCTAGTGGCAAAAGAATAATTAAAAATAAATTCAATTTCATTTTATTATCACAAACCTATTTCTAATCTTTGCGTCCTACTCTGCAACAACAAGTCAAATCCTCAACCAATTCATCATCACATGAAAGCAGTTACCACTGAAACACCGATTGACCTTGAAATCGTGAACGACAAGATCCGGGAGCTGAATGTTCCTGTGGTTGGCAATGCCACCATCAGGGAAATTAAACGTCTTGTCGATAACATTGAAACAGCTTCCGGGAAAAAATTTATCCGTATGGAAATGGGCGTACCCGGGTTGCCACCTGCCCAGGTGGGTACGGACGCCGAAATTGAAGCATTACAAAGTGGTGTTGCAGCATTATACCCCGATATCGACGGGATACCGCCACTCAAAAAAGAAGTATCATTATTTGTAAAGAATTTCCTTGATATTGATGTTGACCCTGCCGGTTGTATCCCTACAGTAGGCTCCATGCAGGGCAGCTTTGCAGCCTTTATGACTCTTTCGCGCCTGAACCGGGCAAAGGATACTACTTTGTTTATCGATCCCGGGTTCCCGGTACATAAGCAACAGCATAAGGTAATGGGGCTTAAATTCGAAAGCTTTGATGTGTACGAACACCGTGGCGAGAAACTCCGCGCCAAACTCGAATCGTTTTTCAGCAAAGGAAATATACATTCCGTATTATATTCGAACCCGAATAATCCTTCGTGGATTTGTTTCACGGAACAGGAGTTACAAATCATCGGAGAACTGGCTGATAAATACGGGGTCATAATTATAGAAGACCTGGCATATTTCGGTATGGATTTCCGCAAGGATTACAGCAAACCCGGGGTACCGCCCTACCAGCCTACAGTGGCAAAATATACGGATAATTACCTGCTGCTGATCAGCAGTTCAAAGGCATTTAGCTATGCAGGGCAGCGTATTGGTATGATGGTGATCAGTAACCAGCTTTTTAAAATGCGCTGCGATGATTTGCTCCGTTTTTACTCGAGTAATGAATTTGGCCGTGCCATGATTTTTGGCACAGTTTATTCGCTCAGTTCGGGCACAGCACACTCGGCACAATATGCTTTGGCAGCCATGCTTAAAGCCGCCAACGAAGGCAAATTTAACTTTGTGGAACAGGTGAAGGAATATGGCGAAAAGGCAAAAATCATGAAAAAACTCTTTGTTGATAATGGCTTCAGGATAGTGTACGACAAAGATATTGATCAGCCTATCGCCGACGGATTTTATTTCACCATCATGTACCCCGGGTTCGATGGACCTGCTTTAATTGAAGAATTGCTTTATTATGGAATCAGTGCCATTTCGCTTTCCATTACAGGAAGCGAACATACCGAAGGGTTGCGGGCCTGCGTTTCGCTGGTTCACCGTTCGCAGTTCCCCGAGCTTGAATACCGCCTGAGGAAATTCAATGAGCACCACCCACTTGCATAAATAATTGATATAATCAGACCCAAAAACCAGGAATTACCCTTAAAGCCTTTGCCGGGTCCCATTTTAAAAAATGCTTTTTATCAAAAATGAGCAGGCATTTGGCTCAGGTTCCGTATTAACCCTGGAATTCTTTTGCAAGTTGCTGATTTGCATTTTGTTGATAAATAACTCGTACACTGAACTTTCTAAATTTTATTTCAAAGAAGGAAAGTCCTTTTTAATACTGTTCCAAACAATTTAAATTCATTTTAAATTGAAAATTTTAAATCCGAAATCATATAAAAAACAATGTGATTTGCAATAAATATCTAACTTCGCACCCAGAATTCAGTGAAACTCTTAAAAACTATGGCAAAAAACAAAGGCGAAATTGTAGTTGATATCGAAAGATGCAAAGGATGTGAAGTTTGCATCCCTGCTTGTCCGGAAGAAGTGATAGCAATGGCTAAGCACGTAAACAGGAAAGGATATCACTATGCAATGCCAACCAACGATGCGTGCACAGGTTGCACCAATTGCGCAGTGGTATGTCCGGATGGCGCAATTACAGTTTATCGTAAAAAATTTAATGACTAAAGCACAAAAACTAACCAGAGCATGAAAGAATTACGGTTAATGAAAGGAAATGAGGCTTTTGCAGAAGCTGCTATCCGTGCCGGAGCTGATGGATATTTCGGATATCCAATCACCCCGCAGTCGGAAGTAATGGAATACCTGATGGCTCAGAAAACCCATGAGCGCACAGGTATGATTACATTGCAAGCCGAAAGCGAAGTTGCTGCAATAAATATGGTTTATGGAGGAGCAAGTTGCGGAAAACGCGTACTCACATCTTCATCGAGCCCCGGAATGAGTTTGAAACAGGAAGGTATATCCTACATCGCCGGTGCCGAACTCCCCTGCCTGCTACTGAATGTGGTTCGTGGCGGACCCGGCCTGGGCACCATACAGCCTTCGCAATCCGACTATTTCCAGAGTACCAAAGGTGGCGGTCATGGCGATTACAGGCTAATTGTACTGGCTCCGGCTTCCGTTCAGGAAATGGCTGATTTTGCAGGGCTTGGTTTCGACCTGGCATTTAAATACCGCAACCCGGTTCTGGTTTTATCAGATGGCGCTATTGGCCAGATGATGGAAAAAGTTGAACTCGACGTTCAAAGGCCGAGATTTACCGAAGACGAAATCAGGAAAAATTCACCCTGGGCCACTATCGGAAAAACACCCGACCGCGAGCATAATATCATTACTTCACTCGATCTTGAATCCATAAAAATGGAGCAGCATAACCATAGCCTGCAAGCCAAATACAGGTTGATTGAGGAAAATGAAGTGCGTTACGAAAAGATTAACTGCGAAGATGCTGATTATGCTTTTATTGCATACGGAACCAGCGCGCGTATCTGCCAGAAAGCAATTGAAATTGCACGTGCCGAAGGAATTAAAGTTGGTTTGATGAGGCCCATCACCTTGTTCCCTTTCCCATCCAAAGTGGTTAAAGAAATGACTACACGTGTAAAAGGAATACTTTGTGTTGAAATGAGCGCAGGCCAAATGGTTGAAGATGTACGGTTAGCCGTTGAAGGACGCGTTAAAGTGGAACATTTCGGTCGCTACGGTGGCATTGTACACTCACCCTCAGAAATAGTAGATGCATTGAAGAAACAAATTATTGGAGGATAGGATCATGGCAGAATTTAAAACAAATCCCGAAATACTGCAACCTGAAAACCAGGTTTATAAACGCACAGAGCTTCTCACGGATAAAGCCCTGAGTTATTGCCCGGGTTGCGGACATGGTACAGCGCATCGTATCATTATGGAATCTATCGAAGAAATGGGAATTCAATCCGAAACCATTGGTATTGCGCCTGTTGGATGTTCAGTACTTGCTTATGAATTTATGAACATTGACATGCAGCAAGCTGCCCACGGCCGTGCTCCTGCTGTTGCAACCGGCGTTAAACGACTTTTCCCTGAAAAATTTGTATTTACCTACCAGGGCGACGGCGACTTAGCAGCAATTGGAACCGCCGAAACCATCCATGCCTGTAACCGTGGCGAAAATATCACTATCTTTTTCATCAATAACGGAATTTACGGTATGACCGGCGGACAAATGGCCCCGACTACCCTTGCCGGAATGAAATCGAGCACTTCGCCTTATGGTCGCGATACCGCAACCATGGGTAACCCGCTGAAAATCACTGAACTTATCGCCAATCTGCCCGGTACAATTTATGTAACAAGGCAGTCGGTACATACCCCCGCGGCTGTACGTAAAGCAAAAAAAGCAGTTCGTAAAGCACTGGAAAACCAGAAACTGAAAAAAGGACTTTCTTTTGTTGAAATCGTATCGAACTGCAATTCCGGCTGGAAGATGACTCCGCGTCAATCGAACGACTGGATGGTTGAAAACATGTTCCCATTTTATCCCATGGGCGACATAAAAGTGAATGACGACAAATAATTTCAGCACCACACCAAAGTTTAAAACCTGAAAATAATGACTGAAGAAATAATCATAGCCGGTTTTGGCGGTCAGGGAGTGCTCTCCATGGGTAAAATCCTTGCATATTCCGGAGTAATGCAAAATAAAGAAGTAAGCTGGATGCCTTCCTACGGACCCGAAATGCGTGGTGGTACAGCCAATGTTACTGTTATCATTAGCGACGAACGTATCAGTTCGCCTATACTCAACGAATATGATACCGCTATTATTCTGAACCAGCAATCGATGGATAAATTCGAACATGCTGTAAAACCAGGTGGTCTCCTGATTTATGATCCGAACGGGATTATCCGCCATCCGGAAAGAACAGACATAAACATATATACGATTGACGCAGCCGAAACCGCCGGAAAACTGGGCATGTCGCGCGTATTTAATATGATCGTGTTAGGTGGATTCCTCAAACTGAAACCAATCGTCGACATGGAATATATTCACAAAGGGCTCCAGAAATCACTGCCGGCCCGCCACCATGTAATGATTCCTGAAAACGAGAAAGCTATTGAAACCGGGAAAGGCTTGATAAAAGAAGTCCTGGTTGTCAACTAACCAAACCTCAACCAATCATTGAAAAAGGCCATTCTGTTAAGGATGGCTTTTTTTTGTATAAGCAGGGATGGGATAGAAATGAAGAGTGAAAAGTGAAAAGAAATAAGCGAAAAGTAAGGAGTTCGGGGGATTGGGAGTGCGGACAGCCAAGGAGCTTTCAGGTAAAGCGGATATCGTCAATGGCTTCCACGCCGGCAGCTTTATTCAGGTTTTTAACCAGTTTGCTGCGCTGGTACGAGAGTTCTTCACGTAAGGCCGCTGAATCCACTTTAACATAAAACACCCTGTCCTTTATTTGCATTTGGTCGGTATGCCGGGCAATAAGTTTCCCTACCACTTCTTCCCATGCATTTATTACGCGGGTTTCCTGGAGTTTCGACTCAAGATTATTGTCTTTCAGGAAAGCCGCCAGGGCATCTTTCAGCAGTATTTCGTTCGATTTTTTCATTGCCTGATAATTATTAACAGAATTAATATTTAAACTCTACCGTCCCTCCATGAATTTCAAACACGCGGTGATTTATTGCAGCGTTATCAAACGTCCGCCTGATGCGCTCAGGCTCAGTATCGGTAATGAATACCTGTCCAAAACTGTCATTATCAACCAGTTGAACAATTTGCTGAACACGTCCCGGATCCAGTTTATCAAAAATATCATCGAAAAGCAGAATGGGTTTAATTTTGATCAGGTCGCGGGTAAAGTCGAACTGAGCCAGTTTTAATGCAACCGCAAATGATTTTTGCTGCCCTTGTGAGCCAAACCGTTTTACGGGATAACCTTCGAGGTTAAAAATGAAATCGTCCTTGTGAATTCCTGCTGTCGAATATCGTACAGCCTGATCTTTCTCGAATGAATTTTCAACCACATCAAGATATGATTCTGTGTTAAGCTGCGATTCATATTCGATACCCACAGCTTCCTTTCCACCGCTTATAAACTCGAAATAATGCCTGAAAATAGGCGCAAAACCCTCGAGGAACTGTTGTCGCTTTGCATTGATATTAGTGGCCGGGGCCATCATCTGTTCATCGAGTAATAACAACAAAGCCCGATCGGCTTTCCGACGCTCGGCAAATTGCTTCAGTAATCCATTTCTTTGTTCAAGCAACCTGTTATACCTTATCAGGTTATCGAGGTAGGCTTTATCGAACTGCGAAATTACTGCGTCAATAAACTTCCGGCGCATATCACTGCCTTCGTTGATCAGGTCTCTATCGTAAGGCGAAACCATAACACAGGGAAACTGCCCGATATGATCCGAAATGCGCTCGTAGTCTTTCTGGTTAATCCGGATTTGCTTTTTTACACCAGCTTTTTGTATACAGCTTACCTGGTCGGGCAGACCGCCATTGCGCTGGAAAATACCGTGAATGGCAAAAAAAGTTTCACCATGCCGTATGTTCTGCTGATCAACTGAATTGAAGTAACTTTTTGTAAACGAAAGGTAATAGATTGCATCGAGCAGATTAGTTTTCCCGGCTCCATTGTTCCCCACGAAACAATTGATTTTTTCCGAGAAAGCCATTTCCTGCTCCCCGTAATTTTTAAAATTAATGATTTTCAGTGTATTGAGATGCACAACCCGGGATCTGGTGAATAATGGATGTTTTTACAAATTTAGTGATTTAAACCGCTTGACAATTATTAAAATTTAAGACCTGAATAACGCCAAAAGGACTGGTAATAAAGCCATGTAAAAGCTAAAGGAACTTCCCGAAAATAATTCAAGGCAACTTAAATCTGACGTATAAAGCCAGCCACTTCTTCAATTAACCAGCCCGGGGTTGATGTAGCCCCGCTGATACCTGCTGACTTTGCCCCGATAAACCAATGGCTGTCAATATCACCGGTATTACCAACCAGGTAACTTTTTTCATTTACTTCGCGGCAAATCCCAAACAGGTACTTACCATTAGCGCTGTTTTTACCCGAAACAAATATAATCACGTCGTGCTCAGCGGCAAATGCCCGCAGCGAAGGCGCCCTTCCGGATACCTGCCTGCAAACACTTTTATGTATCAGCAAATCACTATTTCCGGCCTGTTCCATTTGCTGCTTTAGCGCTTCCCCAACCTGGATATAACCTTCAATATCCATGGTAGTTTGAGAAAAAAGGCGTACCGGGCGCGAAAAATCAAGCTGTGAAAAATCATCAACACTGCTGACAATGATAGCGTTATTACCTGCATTTCCATTCAGCCCCGATACTTCGGCATGCCCTGGTTTCCCATAAATAACTATCTGAACATTGGCTGAAGTTTCCGAACTATAGCTGTTATAAATTTTCTCCTGCAACTTGCTCACAATCGGGCAGGTAGCATTAATAAGCGATATACCAAGTTCTTTTGCCAGCCTGAATGTTTCGGGTGGTTCGCCATGTGCACGAATCAAAACGGTTTCCCCTTTTAAATTGTACAGGTCGGCGTGTGTAACAATACGTAATCCTTTTGATTTCAGCTGATCCATCTGAACCTGGTTATGCACCATCTCGCCCAGGCAATACACCGGTTTCCCTGCTTTCAATTCATTTTCAGCCGTTTGAATAGCGCGGTTAACACCAAAACAAAAACCAGAATCCGGATCAATAACAACTTCCATTCAACGATGATTTACAGGCTGCGAAAGTACTAAAAATAGCGGGAAATAGCAGCCACCCCAATTGCAACAGCTAAACCATTCAACCTAAACCACAAAATCAATTAACTCAGCACAACGAACTCTTCACCGTGCACTATTCACTGTCATTCCGGGCTGTCATTGCGAGTGAAACGAAGCAAAGCGAAGGAGCACTATTCACTATTCACTCAGCACTCAGCACTATGCACTCAGCACTCAGCACTCAGCACTAAGCACTATTTATCAACTAAGAAAGGCAAAGGATACTAAGCTACTTCTTCCCCCAATCGCCCAGATTGGTACTGATAGAAATATAATTTGGCGAACCATTTAAATGGTAAGCTGCTCTTGCATAATTGAAATTGAACTTTGATACTTTCAGACCAAAACCCCACGAAAAACCGACGGATCCGGGGCGTGAAACCACTTTCATCTCCTGGCGCCGGAGGTAATTATAACCAATTCTTATACTCAGGAATTTGGCCGGTATAAATTCGCCTCCAAAAATTATATGCTTCATTGCATTACCGGCAAACTTTTCGAGATCTGTCTGGGGAGTTGGTTCGCCTGTGAAAGGATCGACAGTTGCATTGGGATCGGTATAGCTTAGGTCCCACTTTTCGAGGTGCTGCAATAAGATTGAATACCTGAAGGGCACATGGGCAAGTTTTTTAGAGATACCGGCCTGTATTTCGAAAGGCAATGGCTCAACCCCTTCGGCCGTATATGCCGTAATCTGCCTGCCAATATTCCGGAAAAGCAGTGAAGCACAGAATGATTCATTCGGAACATAACTGCCGGTTACATCCACAGCCATTCCCAATGAATTATATATTTCGAGGCTCGAATAAATCATTTTAACATTTGCCCCAATCGAGAAAACCGAATCAAGCATACGACCCCAACCCAGGTTAAAAGCATATTCGCCGGCACTGAATTGCCCGTTGGTTTCGCCAAACTCGTTGGTATTATCAGCTTTTCCATAGCTGTAATATTGCATGGAACCGGCAAAACTTCCGAATTTCTTCAGGTTAAACCCATAACTGGCAAAACCGTAATTGGTTCCGGCAAAAGAATTAGTAAAATTTAACGAAAGGCTGTTGCCCATTTGTGGGGTAATGAGCGATGGATTGGCCAGGGCAAGCCCCAGGTCGTTATCGTGGATGGCAACAAAATTTCCTCCAAGCGCTGCAACCCTGGCCGACTGCGTCAGGTTCAGGAATTTGTAGGTAGTTCTGCCACCAGTTTGTGCAAACAATTGAATACTGAAAATCAAACCAATAGCAACAATGCATACAGCCTTGAGTAAATTTTGCTTCACGAAAATTATTTTTGTGGTGAATATCGGTTTTCTGGTATTGCTTAAGTAACGTTACTACACTGAATTTATTTTTTCAGCGTAAATAAATTGGTATTCACAAACGAAAGCAGGCCTGTATGATTCAGGCCTGCTTCATTCCTGTAATATCGCTTACTAATTCATTTTCTGAATAGTTCCGGAGCCCTTTATATCTGATGAAATATCGGGCGATCCGGTGTAATATACACTGCCGCTACCCCTGATTTTAATAGCAAGAGCCGTGGTTGCAAGCACCCTGCAGTCGCCTGAACCATTAACAGTTATGGCAACATTTCCGGTAGGGAAATCAGCAGCTTCAAGATTTCCTGATCCGTTTACGTCTATTTTATGGCGCTGCGCCGAACCTTTCAACACGATATTTCCGGAGCCGTTGATATTGCTCTTCACATTGGTAGCTCGTACATCTATGTCAATATCACCCGAACCGTTAATACCCAGTTCAAGGTCCGAAGCCCCAAGTTGTGCCGATGAAAGGATACTCCCCGACCCATTGATCTGCAGATCAGTGACGGTTTTCATCGGGATGGTAATCGTGATGGGCTTATTGGTTGAAAAACAACGATCGGAGGAAATTGTCAGCTTAGTCCCGTTTTGTTCAATCACAATAGCTTCGATAAGATTGCTTTCGCCTTCAATTTTAACTGTTCCTGACGAATCATTTACCAGTTTTACATCAGCACTTAATGAAAGTTTAACTGCTGTTACCTCGTTGAATTTTGCAGTACGTGTTGCCATTTTGCCATTGCCTTCCATACAATCCATGCAGGAAGTCAGTATAGCTGTGAGTAGCATGCCTATAAAAGCCTGGCTAAAAATTTGTTTTGTCGACATATAAATTTTGTTTTACAGATTTCGCGGGTAATTCAACAAAGTTATTTTAAAACATGAAACGAAATTCAGGATTCAGAAATTATAAGGTCAATTATTACCTTTTGTATGCAGATTTCAAATATCAACAGCCAGGTTAAAGATCGAGCCTGAAGAACTTTGATTCGAGTGCCCCAATAGAACTACTCCCGTTAACGACCTCCCTGCCGGTGACATCCACTTCGGTAACCTTGATTTTTTTGCCGGATATACCCAGTGTAAGTTCAAGGTTTGTGCTCTTGTTTCCCGTTTCACGCAGATGCAACAGTACCGATTTCCCATCAGGCGAAGGTATCGCTGAAACCAGCACCACATCCGATGGCCAGCCTTGTATGATTGATCCCTGCCATACATTGTCGCCTTTGCCGCCCCCGGGGATCACCCGCGAAAGCAAAGGTATGCGGCATCCCCAGCCGAACCGGGTTGCGAAACTATTGGAATTATCATCCGAAGATGTGAGATAGTATGTCCAGGAATGGCCCCCTCGCTGATCGGCATTAAAATTCGTAACCCAGTAGTTGTTCATGGGCCACGAAAACATATGCGTACTTTGTGGCATGGCACCTGCCTTATAACGGCCCGTATTAATGGCACCAAACTGCATCAAAGGCATTTCAGCGCTACCGATTACCAGTTGCGCACCCGAATTCCTTACAGCAGTAAAATCCTGAACCGTGTACCAATCGCACGACGAACCCTTTACCTGGTCCTTGCCGGTTTCTATCACGCCCCCGGGAACTTCGGTATAATGTTTCCCATCTTTGAGCATAAAAGGAAAGGCAATGTAAAAACTTTCAGGATCTGTGATACTTTTCTTCACCATCGAACAGGCAATATCCATGCGTTTACAGGTATTAAAAAGCCTGATTTCGAAGGAATAACCTTTTGGATTTATGGTGGTTGAAGATTCCCCGATAAACTTCAGGCTGGTCCATATTTCACCTTTTACCATCGAATCAAACCATACCTTATCCAGCGGCGAGCGCTTGAAATCATCCAGTTTGCGGCTCTCCATCTGCGAGCGGTTTCCCAGTTGTTCAAGTATAAACTCCCCCATTTTATAAAGAGAAGAGGCATCAACCAACTCGAGTTTCAATTCCTTATCGTACCACGAGGTAATTGCTCCCTTTGCCGGATCAGCGGTAACCCGGTACCACGAATTTTCGATGGCAGCAGGTAAGCCCGGATCTGCCATAGCTATTGGAATATCAAGGGCCTTAACGGTAAACTTTTTATAGCCAAAAGCCGGGATGTCTTTCAGCCAGATAGCCCAATAAGTTCCGTCGGACCTGGAGGCAACAGGCTGGGCTGCCATACGTTCGCCATCCTGGCTGAAAACACCGGCCATTTTACCCCTTGCAACTACCTGGTGGTCAATATACACCGTAGCAAGTCCTGATCGGCTCCAGTTCAATGTATTGAAAATTAGCAGCGAAGGTTCCTTTTCTGAAACAAACATGCTTTGTAATAATCCCATGGCTTCTTCGCCAATAAGCGCGGTACGGCGGTTTGCCTCCCAGGCGTATGATTCCTTGAGTGCCCGCTGCTCCATGGTTGGCTGGCTGAAAGGTTCACGCACACTCTCCGAATAGCCTGTGGTATGCTCGCAATAAAACAGGAGGGCATTTTCGGCAAGGTCAATTTTTTCACCGGTTTTCGCAGGCAATTTAATACCTGCAGCCGTAGCCATCGACAAGCCGGCAACATTAGCCGAAAGTGTTGACGACGACACACGTGTGGTAGCACTTTCGCGGGCCGAAGCACCAAAACCATCAGTCCACCAGTCGGGCCAGGCTCCCCTGATCACGGGAAATTCGCTTGCATGATCCTTTTCCATGTGCTCGAAAAATGTGCCTGCAACAGCAGTTGTTAGCTTTGGCCACTCAAAAATATCATTCCATTGCTTTATAAGGTCACTTGCAATGGTCGAAGGTGGCGAATTATCCGTCAGGTAACCCGAATGCTGAATCGCCATTTCATCAAACGGATATTTTTTAGCATCAAGCGAAAGCAGGTAATTGAAAAGATTATTTTTAAATTTATTGATGTCGCCGGTCTGAATTTCAAGTTCAGTATTTCCGATCATATAATGCTCGGCCCTGAAAGTGAGTATTTTTTTGCCTGAGGGTGATTCCCACCAGAACATAGTTGGTTTATCAAAACAAATGAGAGCTCTGTGCCCATGGGTGCCCATATTCAGGTATTTGACTCCTAACTGGTTAAAGTAATCATTCATACACCAGCCTATGCCATTAACATCGTTCTGCATGGCCAGGTTTACCGGGATTCCTGCTTCTTTAATCCTGCCAACAGCTTTAAGCGAGGCTGCCAATACCTGTTCGTCGGGAAGTTCATCAAAATTGTAATACATCCCGGTTACCTGTATGCGGCCTTCGGCTATACGTTTTTTCAACCGCTCAACCTGGCTGGCAGGACGGCATTTCAGAAACTCATCAACCGGCCATGAAGCTTCACAAGTCCATCGGAATTTTGCATTTTCAGGATATGTATCGGTTGCATCGCAATAGTCGAGCGCGTAATCGATATACCTCAGGTGCTCAGCCAGAATTTCAGTTTGTGACCGTGTATAACCGATATCTGTGTGTGAATGCTGCACCAAGTCGATGGTCCATTTCTTAACAGGATTCAGGATTACAGTATTGCTGACCGAGAAATCTCCGGCAACCACCTTCAGCTTTACTTTTTCGGGCTTTTCGACAGGTGGCAGTCCAAGATTTACAGTATTGTAGCCAAACTTCAGCGGGGTTGTTTTCAACAGCTTGTTATTGGCATAAATGCGGGCTTCTACCTGGTTGCCAAAATAAAAGATAGCCGCTTCGACCAGTTGCTGTTTTTTAGTACCATTTTTCAATATGGCCGGAAAAGCATTCAGAGATACCCCGGTCTTCACAGGTTTGGTAAATGTCATATACCATGAAGTGAGGTTAGCTTCGCTCCCGGTTACTTTAAGTTTGAGTGGTTTTCCTGCTTCAATTTTATTAGCTGGAATACGCAAGATCATATATCCATGCTGATCACCAAACTGGTCCGTCATAATGGAGTTGAACTGCAACACTAAGCCATCATTTCCATTCAATTCCCACTGCGGCCTGCCATCCGTATAAAACGAAAACTGCTGAACATCATTTACAGCCAGGTCCATGCGGGCCCGCCCCGGACTTGAGCCTATAGCTGCAATCCATACAAAAGTGGCATATTTCTGCTTAATAGAGCCTGGTACCGGGTCGGTTTCCCATTCCACGAAATCTTTTCCATTATTTGCCCTCAACAACAAACTGGACCGATGCCCGGGGATACACGACATGTACTCAAAATCAAGCCCCGCCAGTTTGCGGGCATACCCGTTCACCAGGTGATCGTCGGCAGTAAAAAATGACTGAGCCTGTATACGGGCTGCAAAAAGGAAAATCGATACCCCTATTACAAAAAAGAACTTTTTCATACTTTACTTTTTTTGAGGTTCAAAACGAAAAGGAAATCCAGAGGAAGCAGACAAAATCTAAAGAAGATATTTTTCCAGCTTACATTTTCGGTAGAAGAGCTTCCACTTTTTCAAAGAACACTGAATCGATAAGCCTGGCACTCCCAATTATTGCGGCATTTTCCTTCAGAACCGACAGTGAAACCCCACATTCAACCTGGTGGTTTGATAATGACAGTTCGAGGTATTTGCCGAATTTGTCGTATGCGCCTGCAATATTGCCGCCGATTACAATATGTTGAGCACCAAACTTTTTGATCCATGGTGCCAGGAAATCGCCCATATTGCTTCCATATTCAATTAAAAGTTTCCGGGCAACATCATCGGAATGAAAAAGGCCTGAAATTTCTTTGACGCCATGCACCTTCCTGCCTGTCACCTTCAGATAAGATTTTTCGAACCACCGGGTGGAGAAGTAATCATCGGCAATACCTTCGCCGAAAGGCAGATGCCAGACGCAACCATATTGAGGCACGGTGTCGCCTTCAAGAACAGGGATGCCTTCATTAATAAAAGCAGAGCCAAAACCGGTGCCCAGGGTAAGGGCTATTAGCTTTTGATGCGACTTCCCAACACCAATCCAGGCTTCGGAAACCGCAAATGCAGTTGCATCATTTATAAAGCGCACCGGGAAATTACCAGGTAATCCGAGTCTTGTACGAATTTCAGCAACCACATTCACGCCATACAGGTGCAGATACTTTTCATTCCGTTCAAAAAGCCCGATACCTTTGGCATAATCGAAAGGACCCGGCATGGCGAAACCAATTCCGGCTACTTCGCTGATATCCACTTTTGAGATGGTTTTGTTGATGGCTTCTAACCACGACTTAAAAATATCATCAGCAGATGCTTTATTATCCACCTCCGATTCGAAACAGGTTCCATCAAGTAATTTGTTGATTTTCAAATCAACAGCCCCGCAGCTGATATGCGAGCCTCCGATATCGATACCGATAGCAATATGTGAATTATTCATTTAAAAAGATTTTAAGGAAACAAACTTCTGAAAAAGTATAAAGATCCGGAACACCAAAAATATTCCTTTAGCAAAGATAGAATTTGTAAAACACTTATCATACATGTTGGTCTGTCATGTTTCAACAGAAATTTCTTCAATACCAAATGCATAACCAAAATCACAGGTACTTTATCCACAAAATATCCGATTTATTAACAATCGGGAAAGGTCAGACAGGCCTTTCAAATCAGATTGTTTACTTTCACACGATTTTATTTTTTCCACGCAATATTTCTTTAACAAACAACATTAATCCAACAATTATGGCCAGGCGAATCGTAGGCATTCACGAAAGACTTCCCATTTTAGAGAGTGTTCCTCTCAGTTTTCAACACTTAACAGCCATGTTCGGCGCTACCATATTGGTGCCTATTCTACTGGGAGTCGATCCGGCTATTGCACTGCTAATGAATGGTTTCGGAACGCTACTTTACTCGTGGATAACCAAAGGGGGCATTCCGGCTTACCTGGGATCGAGTTTTGCCTTTATTGCACCTGCCATGTTGATAATCAGTACGTATGGTGGATTTAATCATGCACAATCAGGATTTATTTTTTTCGGGCTGTTTTTTGTCGCCATTTCGTTTGTTGTAAAATACTGGGGCATCCGATGGATTGATATTGTTATGCCACCGGCTGTAATGGGCGCGGTTGTAGCCATTATCGGGCTCGAACTGGCACCGGTAGCCGCCCAGCAGGCCGGACTGGCACCCTGGCCTTCGGCTGTCGGCCAGGTGGTAGCTCCTTTTGCTGTTTCGCCCAATGTGCTGCTGGTATCGATGTTTACGCTTTGCGTGGGAATTATCGGAACAGTGATGTTCAGGGGATTTATGCAGGTTATACCCATCCTGATTGCAGTTATTGCTGGTTATTTCATAGCTCTTATTTTGGGAATGGTCGATACTGAAGTCATCAGGAATGCACATTGGTTTGCACTTCCCAAATTCCATGCTCCGGTTTATGATCTGAATGCAATTATTATTATTGCCCCGGCTTGTATTGTGGTGTTGGCCGAACACATCAACCACCTGATTGTAACCGGTAAAATCACCGAATCGGACCTGATGGAAAATCCCGGTCTGCATCGCTCTTTACTCGGTGATGGAGTAAGCAACATCCTTTCCGGATTTACAGGCTCACCTCCCAATACCACCTATGGAGAAAATATTGGCGTTATGGCAATAACCAGGGTATATTCGGTTTGGGTAATCCGCGGGGCAGCGTTGCTGGCTATTGCATTTTCAGTGATCGGGAAAGTGTCGGCAGCCATATCAACAATTCCGGCTCCGGTTATGGGAGGCATTACAATGCTTTTATATGGTGTAATCGCGGTACAGGGATTCAGGATGTTTGTTGAACAAAAAGTTGATTTCAGTAAAAACAGCAATATGGTTCTTGGTGCCATAACTTTTGTAGTAGGTGTAAGCGGTGCCAGTATAAGTATTGGAACCGTTCAGCTTAAAGGGATGGCTTTTGCTGCTATAGTCGGAGTAATTCTTTCATTAATTTTCTGGGGCCTAGGCAAAGCCGGCTGGATGAATAAAGAAGCCTAAAAATAATTCACTTGTCAGTAAAGAAAGAATATAGACATGGATAAATTGAACAAACTGAACATTAAACTACTGGCTTACGAGGGAGCGCCAGATAGCATTTTTAAAAATGCTTTATCACGGATAAATAAAATTTTTTCACCCGAAAAATATGAGATCGTAGAAAGCAATCCCGATATCCTATATTTTCTTTCAGGTGGATCGGAAAATCCTGCCAGAAAACAAGTTACACCAGGACATTTTTACCTGCTTATCGGTTCAAAACACGATAACGCTTATGCTTCAGCTACCGAAGTAAAGGCTTACCTGAACGAAAACAATATTTCATCTGTGTTAATGGATGAGGAAGAAGCAGAAACTATGGCTTTTCTCAATGATTTTTTAATCATAAAAAAAGCACTGTACAATATAAAGAACCAAAGGATAGGCCTCATAGGGAAAATCTCTGACTGGCTGATTTCTTCAGGAATACCAGCTGAAACCCTGGATTCGAAATTCGGTATCAAACTATTAACTATTCCCTGGAGTGAATTAGACCACTTTTCGAAGTTCGAAACTTCAGGGAAATTTCTTGCAGCTTTCGCCGGGAGTAAAGTTGATCTGACTGAAACGGCTAAAGTGAGTGAGATGTTATCTCAAACCATCAGCAAGAATAAACTGGACGCCATTACGGTTGAATGTTTCCCAATGGTACAAAAGGACAGTGTTACAGCATGTCTGCCTCTGGCACATTTAAATAACGAAGGTTTCCCGGCCGGCTGCGAAGGCGATTTAACAGCTATTACAGGCATGATGCTTTGCAAAGAACTCACTGGTATCGTTCCGTGGATTGCCAATATCAACAAGGTAACTGAATCGGTTTGTATATTTTCACATTGTACCATTGCTCCTGGTTTAATTACTGATTTGTCGGTTAAAACTCATTTCGAAACCGGGAAAGGTACCGCCATCGAAGGTAATTTTAAAAATGATATTGTTACCATATTCCGGTTCAATAGCAGACTGAGTATGGCTTTTATTGCAACAGCCGAAGTCACTGGCAGGCCGAAGCTGCCGACAGCCTGCCGAACCCAGATTGAAGTAAAACTCAAAGGAAATGAGATAAAACTACTCAGGGAAAAGCCACTCGGGAATCACCATCTTATTCTGCCTGGCGATTATTCGAAACTACTTCGGTTTACGTGTATGGTCCTTGGTATACAGGTTCAGGAATAAGCCTTTTGTCTTCACAGGCAAAGAATTTAAAATTTAAATTCTCTGCTATTCAAACAATCACAGACGTTTTTTGACACGATAAGAAGACATCTTATCAGAATGGGAACAGTCTAAAGTTTAATAAAAAAAACTTCAAAAAAAAACCCTGTTAAGCGATGCCTAACAGGGTAATAAAATTCGGCGGC
>CALCJE010000108.1 GCA_937965665.1 uncultured Bacteroidales bacterium | reverse complement strand
ACGAGATGCCTAAGTGACTGGAGTTCAGACGTGTGCTCTTCCGATCTAATAAGTATACTTCGCGCATGGGCAGTGCCTACCTGTTGCCCAATGGTAACCTGTTGCAAACCAGCTCCAAAACCGGTTGTGTAATGGTTACTGACCAAAAAGGGAAAATTCTCTGGGAGCTGAATTCGTACTTTGTACCCTACCGTGCCGAATATGTGCCTGCTTCTATCTGGGAGCATTATTTCACCAGGGATTAATCCAAACACCTGTCTGGTACCTCAATACATACTATTTTAGCTAACATACTGTGCAACATTCAGATAAGCCCTCTTTACGATACCTGTTTTTTACATTCCTTAAAATAGGCTCAACCTCCTGGGGAGGTTTCATGGCCTTAATTTCGGTGGTACAAAAACAATTGGTTGAAAAAGATAAAAAGTCAGAAAGCGAACTGATTCTCGAAGGGATTTCTCTTGCTTCCGTATTGCCCGGGCCTATGGCTTTTAATGTAATTGCCTTCCTGGGTTATAAACTCCGTGGAATAAAAGGTGCCCTGGTTAGCATGGCAGGCATTGTAATACCTTCGTTTTTACTGATGATACTACTTTCGGTTTTGTACCTGCACTACGGGAACGTTCCATCGTTTTCGCACTTTTTTTCAGGAGTACTTCCTGCTGTGGCAGCGGTAATTGTCAGTGTAGCTGCAGGTATGGCAAAGAAAAATATCAGGGATAAAGTACAGGTGGTAATTGCTGTTCTTTCAGCCATAGTTATACTGCTGGTTAAAGCTTACACAGCAACACTTGCGGTAATGGTTATCAGCGGCATTGCCGGTTATCTGTTGTATCGCCGTGAAAACAGCGGGAAAATTGCTGGGAAGGTGGCTAAAAAAAATGATCCGGCTGAGTTTCGTTCGGGTGTACTTATTTTGGCTTCTGTGATGGTTGTTTTTGTGCTGGTGTTGATCTTACCATTGTTACTTCCGGAAAACTACCTGCAGGTTTCGCAACTACACAGGAAGATTATGCTCACATTTTCGGGCATGAGCCTGAGTTTGTTTGGGGGCGGATATGTTGTAATTCCTGCCATGCAGCAGGTTATCGTACAGTCACTGGGCTGGCTGAGCAGCAAGGAGTTTACTGATGCAGTTGCCATGGGGCAGGTAACGCCTGGTCCCATTTTTATCACTGCAACATTTATAGGTTTCAAGGTTGCCGGTTTCTGGGGTGCAGTAAATGCAACACTGGCAATATTCCTGCCGCCGGCACTCCTGATGATAGTGTGCTCGCGCTTTTTGGAAACTATACAAAATTCGCCTGCAATTTCGGCTATTTTTAAAGGGCTTCGTCCGGCCATTATTGGTATGATTGGTGCCGCCGCCATTCAGATACTTGCCGGTGGCGACCTTTCGGTTAAAACTGCATTGTTGTTCATTGTTTTCATCATCCTGGCTACCAGGTATAAAGCTGATCCTGTTTTTCTAATTCCCGGTGCAGGACTCATTGGATTACTCATTTTCTAAAAAATAAAAATTATGTCTTTTACCCCGGTTCAAATGATTGGAACCCAGCGTTCAGGGTCAAATCTACTCCGGCTCATGTTAAACCAGCTTACAGGTGTTTCAGCGCCTCATCCGCCTCATATTCTCGAACGGTTTTTCCCTTTACTGCCCGCATATAACGATCTGTCTGTCCCTACAAATTTCGAAATGCTGGTTGCTGATGTTTGTAAACTTATTGAATACAACCCGGTGCCCTGGACAGGTGTAACCCTTCATGTGAACGAAATCATTGCCCGCTGCCGTCGTCCGCAGCTTACTGAAATTTTCAGGGTTATTTACGAAATGCGGGCCGAAAGCGAAA
>CALCJE010000107.1 GCA_937965665.1 uncultured Bacteroidales bacterium | reverse complement strand
ACGAGATGCCTAAGTGACTGGAGTTCAGACGTGTGCTCTTCCGATCTAACGAGGCGGAGTTTTTTCGCATTGGTTTTACTTATTAGTAAACGGAGGAAGTGGTAAAAATGAACTACAGAATAGTTTTACTGTAAATGGCATTGGAATGGATAAGGCGGAAGATTTAATTGTTAAAGCTGTATATGGTGGGTTTTTAAATGGAACAACAACTTATCCAGAAATACGCTCAGCTATTGTATCAGCAGCGCGTAGTTTATGTCCAAATGGTAATGACTTGCTAGTAAATCAGATTGAAAATGCTTGGTATGCTGTGGGAGTTGGTACGCAACCAACGAGTATCAATATTACAGGCCCAGCAGTTGTTTGCTCTTCAGGTTCAACCTACACGATTAATAATCTGCCTTCAAACTGTACAGTGACCTGGGAAAAAAGCTCCAATTTAACATTATCTGGCACTCCTAATGTAAACCAAGCAATATTTATATCAAATGGGATAGGTGAAGGATGGGTAATGCCCACTATTAAATCAACTTGTGATGGATCTACTTTTACAACTGTTAAGCTAACACCATTAACAATCTGGGTTGGCAAACCAACAATCTCCGTGAATAGTATATCGAATCTACAAGACATGGGATATAGTAATTATTATAAAATACTTCCGGCATCGGGTGTATATGATTATGAAGGTACTTTAACAGCTAATGTACCAATACTATCTGACTTAATAGATTCAACTTGGAGTTTTTATTCCAATATGCCAAATAAAAAAATTGCCTATTGGTCAGCAAGTGGGTATACAGTTGATGTAGGTGCAAAATCAAATAATGCTGGTGAGGTTATTAAATACACTGTAACCAATAATTGTGGCACTACTTATAGCCTTTTTACATTCTTTACAGGTGATAATACTCCACCTCCACCAGAACTAATATTTACGCCTAATCCAGCTTCTACACAAACAGAAGTTATTATTCCTGATAATACATTTGCTATTGAAATGCAAACTGCTGTAGCAATTCAAAAAACATATACAATTAGCATAATGAATAGTTTTGGATTGACAGTGTACTCAAGAGTTGGATGTGAGAAAAAAATAACAGTTCCAACCTCAACATTGAAAAATGGAATTTATACTGTAAGAGTATCGAATGGAACAAATATATTCCAGGGTAACCTTGTTGTAAACCATTAACAACAACCTAGTAGCATACCATAGCTTACACTGAAAGATATATCAGTTCAAAACTAGTTTTGTTAAATTATTTAAAGAAATGCCGCAGTAAAAGGAGAAACTCTACTTTTCTGCGGCTTTCAGCATCTACCTAATCAGTTAAATTAAAATAATCACAATGCAACTAGGCCAACTTATCACTCTAACTTCGTCATAAATCATTTCGCGTGACTAAAGATAAGTTGTTAACTTTGATAACTGAGCCACACTTATAAATTTCTTAATCCGGAAACCTACCTAACCACCCGCTACCATTGCACAGGCCGTGAATCGGAATCCCGGGTTTTAAATCTTCGCTGCCGAGCGCAGTTTGTCCTTTTCAAAACTAGGCGCAGCATGCTCGCGCCACACCCGGTTTTATCCTTCCATTGTGCATTAGTATTTCTCTTTCTGAAATCCCCATTCACGGATCACGCTTGTGTAGGTGTCGGGGTAGTTGCCTTTAAGTACGTTGAGAAGGGCATTGTTCGTTTTTACAATGTTTTTACGCAGCTCGTTCTTGGAACTTACTTTGTTGGATACCATACCATCCACGGCCATTGCCTGTTTCAAAAATGCATCGTAATGGGTTTTGGTCTCCTGCCAGAAGGCAGTACCGTATTTCTGGTCTTGGAAACCGTGCCTGACTATAGCATTTACTATTAAGGCAAGTGCGACCAAACGTTTGTTGCGGTCGCGGGGCACTAAAAATAATTTTCCAACGCGCTCGATGCCAAATTGCGGATAGAACGCCGTGGCATTGTTTTTTTCGTATTTGTATGCCAGGTAATTCTTAACTGCCGAAATACCGTTGTTGATGGCAGTATCGAGCATGGCTAATTTCTGTGTAAGCTCTCTACGTATACCGCCTGTGCCTTGCCGTTCGTTAAGCGAGGTGATGTAACTTGTTATGCTGGCTTTGTATTTGTCAACATCGGTCCAGCGTAATTTAATGTCGGGATTGGCTCTCCATGCAATTTCCACATTTACGGAAAGGCTGGCCAAATCGGCATCCTTGGTAGGTATAAGGCCAGTGTATTTTTTTACAACTTTAACTAAATCAGCGCCCATAAAGTTTATTTTTAATTGTAATAATTGATTTTATGTGATGTGTAAATGAACAAATTACTTTATTTATACTATTCCCACAAATACATTGTTGCCGGTTACAGGGATTATAATATTTACTGCAAAGACTCTGTTGCCGGCTACAGGACTTATAATATTTCCCGTAAAGGCTTTGTTGCCGGCTATAGCGCTTTTATTATTTCCTGTAAAGGCATTGTTGTTAGCTACATGCTTTATATTGTTTTTCGTAATGGCACTGTTGCCGGCTACATGGCATATATTATTTCCCGTAAAGGTACTATTGCCATAAAAGGGACGTATAATATTTTCTGAAGTGGTTGTAGGAGGTATCACTATGCAATAAAGGTTGGATGAGTAAATAAAGATACTTAAAACAGGCATCTGTATAGGTTATACTTACAATGAACAGGTATAAAAACTCAGTATTTCAATATTAAAAATGCTCATTGATTGGATAACAAATCAAATATATAGAAATAATATGGATTTGATATTTGCCTAGGAAATATTTTTTTGCACAGTTGCGCTGACGCCGGTACCGCGCGAAAGGAATAGCGCGGTAACAGTGTGGTAGTAGTGATAAGATGATATTAATCTTCCAGGTCGTCGTAGTTTACCCAGGGTTTTCCCGGTTTTGTTTCAGGTTTCGATACTGGCTTAGCGCTGCTGTCGTCAGTGTTTTTGGCTTTACGCGGCCTCAGCTCGCGGGTGCGCAAAATCTGGTAGTCGCGCTTCTCGGTAAACTTATTCCCTTTCGAAGGTTCGCGCCTGGGAGTATCTGGTGCTTGCGTTTCTGCCGTCGAAGTACTCAGAACCGAATCCGGGGTTTCGGGAGTGGTTTTTTTTGCCTGCAGGTATTCACTCAGGTCCTCGATGCGGGTGGCTGGTTTGAGCTTAATTTTTTCAACTTTTCTGCGTTCGGTCCGTTCTTCTCTGCCAGGCCTGCCATCGCGGACAGGTGCCTCGTTTTTCCTGAAATCCTTACCAAACTCCTTTTTTTCACGGGGAACAAATCCCGAATCGTTGCTTTTTTCACGGGGCTTAAATTCGCGGGGCTTAAACTCGCGCGATTTATACTCACTCTCATTCGAATCGCTTCCGCGACGTGGTTTCCTGTTTTCGAAATCGCCTTTCTCCCTGCTCTCGAAACGGTTCTGTTTCCTTTCGCCGGATTCGCTCCTGGGTTTGGTCTCACGCGATTTGAACTCACGGGGTTTGGGGTCCAGGTGGTCAAATTGTCCTTCGGGTGCTTCCTTGCTGCGCCAGTTTGGCTTGTCGGGCCGGTTCCCAAAGTCAGTTTCGCTTGTTTTATCCCGGGCGCTGTAATTTTCGTCCAGATACCGGCCTCTTTTGCTGCCTTTGTATAAATCGAAATGTTCAAATTTACATTCCAGCGGGCCGTTAAATACCGTGAGTTTGGCTGAGGGCCTCAAACCGATAAAACCCAGGGCACGCTGGTCGCTGCTGATGATCCAGGCATGGTAACCTGTAAATTCCTGCTTGAGGGTGTTGCCGATACTTTTGTATAACCCGATGATATCCGTTAATCGGATACGTTCGCCATAAGGCGGGTTAATGATGATAAGCCCCGGTTCACCTGCCGGGCGTTTTACTTCCGAAAATGGGCTTACGGACAGCTTTACGTCCTTGTGCAGTCGCGCCGATTTCACATTTGCCCTTGCCGATGCCAGGTTTTTAGGCGAAATATCACTGGCCAGTATCTGGTATTCAAATTCTGTCTGTTTTTCGAGCGCTTCGCTGGTAACCTCATCCCACAGCTGCTGGTCGAAATCGGGCCAGTGCATAAACCCGAATTCCTTGCGGTACATGCCGGCCGGAAAATTATTGGCAATCATGGCTGCTTCTATAGCCAGGGTTCCCGAACCACACATGGGATCGATAAAATGACAGTCGCGTTTCCAGCCCGAAAGCATGATAAGCCCTGCTGCCAGCACTTCGCTGAGGGGAGCTTCGGCATTCGAAACCCGGTAACCGCGTTTGTGCAACGAAGGACCGGAACTGTCGATGGAAACACCGCAGATGCTTCCCCTGATATGCATGTTGATTCGGATATGCGGATTTTCGGTATCCACCGAAGGCCGACGCCCGTTGTTCAGCGTACGGAAACGATCCACGATGGCATCCTTGGTAAGCAATGCAATGTAATGGGTATGGGTAAGTTCCGAATCGCTCGAAACCGCATCAACCGCCAGTGTTTTAGCCAGCGACAGGTAATTTTCCCAGGGGTATGCATTTACCTGGTTGTACAAATCGTCTTCATCCGCCATCTGGAATGAAAATATCGGCATCAGTATCCGCTGTGCCGTGCGCAGGCAATAGTTGGCCTGGTATAGCAACCGCTTATCGCCCTCAAAACTAACGGCACGGGTCAGGACTTCAACATTGGTCCCTCCCAGTTCAGTGATTTCGTTAGCCAGCACTTCTTCGAGCCCGGCAATGGTTTTGGCGATAAATTTCAGTGGCTCAGCGCCTGTTGTTGATGGTTCCAAAAGAGAAGTTTTTTTGTTGAAGTTTTTTTTGCTTAGTGCTTGGTGCTCTGTGCCTGGTGCTATGTAATTAGTTTGGGAAATTCGTCATTCGTAAATTGTAAATCATTTCCATTGGTGCTTAGTACCTGGTACTTAGGGTTGTGAATTCCGATTACTTTCTGAGGTTATCCATAAACTTTTGTTTATCGACAATATACCGGGTATGGGTTCCTTTCCCGATGATACCGGATGAATCGGAGGCTTCAACTTCAAAAACCAGCTTTTTGCCTTCGGCCTGCAATAACTCCGAACGGCAAAACACATTTTCACCTGGCAGGGTCGCCTTGAAATGTTTCACTGATACTTCGGTGCCGACCGAAACAAATGCTTCGGGTAAAAAAGCTGCAACACTTTCCATAGCCGTTTGTTCCATAAGTGCAATCATGGCAGGCGTTGCGAATACATCAACCGTTCCCGAACCGTATGCGGTGGCGGTTTTATCAGCAGTAACCGTTATTTTCTTTTCCCCTTTAATACCGGGAGCCAGGTTAAATTCCATAGTTTTTCAGTCGGTAAAATTCAGGATAAATGTCTGCTTCAGGTCCGGGCTGAGGCTTTGCCCAACCGGGCAGGTATTGATGGTATGCCTGATGATGCTTTTTTCTTTTTCGGTATATTTCACGGCAGGGAAATCCATTTCTACAATTACTTCGCCCACACGGCGCGGATCGGATGCCATAATTTTGGTGATCTTTATGGAAGTACCATCCACGTTAAATCCATGTGTGCGGGCAGCAATACCCACTACGGTAATGGCACAGGCTCCCAGCGAGGTAGCCAGCAGATCGGTGGGCGAAAATGCTTCGCCCCGGCCCTGGTTATCCGTCGGGGCGTCGGTAATAAATGATTGCCCTGATTTTACATGTGTAGCTTCAGTGCGCAAATCGCCTGTATAATGAACCCTCGAAGTTTCCATGGGGATTTTTTTAGGCTGCAAAGATATGAAAGATATTGAAGAGGAAGGAAACAGAATCGGCAGCGTGAGTCAGTTTGTGAAAGCCAACAGCGCCCGGATGAGCCTGTGCATGGTGCGTCCGGGCTAATTTATGCGTATGAACAAATATCTGCCTAATTTTGACGCATCAAAAGCATGCAATCAAAATTGGCTTAGCTTTGTTAATATTTTGTTAACTGCCGGTAGCCGTAAGGTTTAACTTCCTAATTTTGAAACTGTGAAGAAAAGGACTTTTTTAATTATCGTTTCAATAACAGGTATTGCCCTGGCAGGTATCATTTTCATCCAGTTCTACTGGATCCGCAACGCCATGATGCTGCACGAAAAACAGTTCGACAGCCGCGTGCGGGTTGCACTGAAAGGCGCCGTTAACCAGATGTACGAAAACAAAGCCGATACCTGCCCCGAAGGCTTATTTTGCAGTCGGGGCTGTATGGAAAATAATGTAATGCCCGAACACGGATTAAACCTGGATGCCTTGCGTCCTATTATTAACAGCCAGTTTACGGAGGCAGGTATACACCAAACCTATGTTTACGGAATTTACCGCCTGAATTCGTCCAGGCCTGAATTTATTTCAAAACCCGGTTTCGAAACGCAATTGGTAAATTCGGCACATGTAGCGTCATTATCCTGCATTTTCAAGAATGATCAGCTTATGCTGGGTGTTTGGTTCCCACACGAAAAAAACCTGGCCATGCAAAGTATTTTCTGGTGGCTTTTTGTGTGTTTCTTACTGCTGGTAGTGCTGGTTTTTGGTTTTATTTTCACCATATACTCTTTCCTGCGACAGAAGCAGATTTCGGAAATGAAGAGTGATTTTGTGAATAACATCACCCACGAATTTAAAACCCCTATTGCAACCATTTCGCTGGCCAGCGAAATGCTCCTCAAGCCATCGGTGCTGGCATCCGAAACCCGGGCTAAAAAGTACGCGGGTATTATTTACGACGAAAATATCAGGCTTAAAAACCAGGTGGAACATGTGCTTCAGCTGGCTTCGCTCGATCGCGGCACTTTTAACCTCGAATTCAAATCCATCGACATTCACCAACTGGCACAAAAAGTTTCCGAAAGCTACCAGCTATTGATTAAGGAAAGGAACGGAGTATTAAAACTACATCTCGATGCCTTAAACCACAAGGCTTATGCTGACGAAATGCACATCGAAAATATTATCGTGAACCTGCTCGACAATGCCAACAAATATTCGCCCGAAAAGCCTGAAATTACCCTGAGCACCTATAACCGTAACGATCATATTGTTGTAGTGGTTGAAGATAAAGGAATTGGAATCAGCAAGGAAAACCAGAAACGAGTCTTCCGGAAAATGTTCCGTGTGCATACCGGTAATGTGCACAATGTTAAAGGTTTCGGGCTGGGGCTGTATTATGTAAAACGCCTGGCCGAAGCCCATAACGGCAACATA
>CALCJE010000106.1 GCA_937965665.1 uncultured Bacteroidales bacterium | reverse complement strand
ACGAGATGCCTAAGTGACTGGAGTTCAGACGTGTGCTCTTCCGATCTGATGGTAAGTTAATTCATGCCAAAGGCTATGGAGTCCGCTCGCTTAATACCCAGCAAAAGGTTGATGAGAATACATTATTTGGCATTGCTTCCAACAGCAAAGCCTTTACATCTGCTGCCCTGGGCATGTTGGTAGATGAAGGCAAAATACACTGGGACGACCAGGTGATCGACTATATCCCTGAATTCAGGCTTTACGATCCGTATGTTACCAATGCATTCACCATACGCGACCTGCTTACACATCGAAGCGGATTGGGGTTAGGTGCCGGAGACCTGATGATTTTTCCTGATTCGAGCAACTTCAGCGTAAATGATATCATCCACAACCTGCGTTACCTGAAGCCGGTTTCGGGATTCCGCACCAAGTTTGATTACGATAACCTTCTGTATATTGTGGCCGGTGAAGTTGTGGCACGGGTGTCGGGCATGAGCTGGCAGCAGTTTATCGAAACCCGCATCATGGCACCGCTGCAAATGACACAAAGTGCAGCTACCTTTTTGCGCCTCAAAGATGTTTCGAATGTTATCGATGCCCATGCACCGGTAAACGGTAAAGTGCAGGTGATAAAACGGGATTTCAGCCCCACAGCCGATGCTGCCGGGGGGATCTACAGCAATCTCACCGATCTGAGCAAATGGCTTATTATGCAGATGAACAATGGCAAGTATGGTGATAACCTGGAGAAAACACTTTTCAGCGAAAGCGTACACGACCAGATGTGGATACCACAAACCATTATCCCGCTGAATGAGCGAATGCGCGGTAAAACTTCACTGATTTACAACACCCATTTTAATTCCTATGGCCTGGGCTGGTTTCTGAGTGATGTAAAAGGTTACAAACAGGTACAGCACTCGGGCGGATTGGCCGGTATTGTTACCCTCATTACCCTGATACCCGAACTGAAACTCGGGATCATAGTACTTACCAACCAGCAAAGCGGCGCTGCTTTTAACGCCGTTACCAACAGTATAAAAGATGGTTACCTGGGCATTAAAGGAAATGACTGGGTTAAAATTCAGCTGGAAGCTTCGCAACAGGCACAAAAAGAAGCTGAGCAGATCAAGAGTGAGGTCGATAAACTGGTAGCATCGGGGCAAAAACCGGGTTCACCTTTAATGCCGGATCAATTCCTGGGAACATATACCGATAAGTGGTTTGGCGATGTAGTTATTTCGGAAAAGGATTCAAAACTCTGGCTTACATCGGTACGCTCACCCAGGCTCAAAGGTGAACTGCTTGATTACAAAGGCTCAACATTTATTGTTAAATGGAACGACCGCAGTTTCGATGCCGATGCATTCGTGCGTTTTTCCACCGATGCCGACGGTAAGGCTACCGGCATGAAAATGGAAGCCATCTCTCCATTAACCGATTTTAGTTACGATTTCCAGGATCTGGATTTCACCCGGAAACCCGGGGCAAATGTTGCCCGGTAATTCCTTGTTTTTAACTTCTTAAATTCAAAAGAAATGAAAAATAACCTGGTTTTCATGCCGAGATTACTCTCAAAATTCATGGCATTCATGTTTGTGTTTTTGATTTCGGGAAACACCATACATGCCCAGCTGATTACTGATGTTAAAACAAAGGCAGAAGTCCAGCAAATGCTGAAAAAACAGCAAACACTGGCAGCAGGCCGCAGCCGGCAGTTGTTCGATGTGTTAAAATCGCCTTTGACCGCTGACGAGAAGCAGGCGCTCGAATATCTGTATGCCTATTTGCCACTGAGCGATTTAGCCGATTATAACGGTGATTTCTTCCTGCAGCAGGTAAAAGCAGTGCTGAAAGCCCGCAATGAAATGAAGTGGGGCAAATCCGTCCCTGAAGATATTTTCCTGCATTTTGTTTTGCCTTCGCGCATCAATAACGAGAACCTCGATCCTTTCAGGGTGGTGATGTACGATGAAATAAAAAAGCGCGTTGAGGGAATGAATATGCATGATGCAGCGCTTGAAGTAAACCACTGGTGCCACGAAAAGGTAACCTACCGTGGCAGCGACGATCGCACCAGTTCGCCGCTGGCATCAGTTAAAACTTCGTTTGGCCGCTGCGGCGAGGAATCAACTTTTACGGTAACTGCGCTTCGAACCGTTGGTATCCCTGCCAGGCAAGTGTACACACCACGCTGGGCGCACAGCGACGATAACCATGCCTGGGTGGAAGTATGGATTGATGGTACCTGGTATTTTATGGGTGCCTGCGAACCCGATCCCGACCTGAATATGGGCTGGTTTGCCGAACCTGCCCGCCGTGCCATGCTGGTACACACCAGGGCTTTTGGTGCCTATAGAGGTAACGAACCGGTTATCGATAACCAGCAGCGGTTTGCCGAACTTAACCTGATCAGGAATTATGCTACGGCCAAAAGTATTTTTGTAAAGGTGCTTTCGGCTGACCATAAACCCGTTGCCAATGCCACCGTTGAATACCAGCTATACAATTATTGCGAGTTCTATCCTATTGCAAAAGCAACCACCGACAGCAAAGGCATGAGCTCAATTATAACCGGCCTTGGCGACCTGCTGGTTTGGGCATACCAGGGCGAAAAATGGGGATACAAAAAGATATCTGTCGATAAAATGGATTCGGTTACCGTGGTAATTACCGATAAACATCCTGCCGGAGGTTACGAGGTTTTCGACTTTATCCCGCCTGTGGAAAAAGTACCGCTGCCTTCCACAGTTTCGCAGGCTGACCGCGATTTAAATACCCTCAGGTTGCACCGGGAAGATTCTATCCGGACGGCATACATGTCTACCTTCAAAGATTCGGCATGGGCAGCTACTTTTGCTGCAGCGCAGGGGATGAATGCAGAACGTTTAATACCGGTTATTATAAATAGTTATGGTAACTGGAAGGAGATAACAGATTTTATTTCATCGACCCCGGCAACTGATAAAGAATGGGCTCTTTTATTGCTCGAAGCTATTACCGAAAAGGATTTGCGCGATACCAGGGCAGAAATCCTGGCCGATCATCTGAAGTATACTCTATCTTTCAATAATACAAAAGGTATTGAAAACAAGGAGTTTTTTACCAATTACGTGATGAGCGGGCGCATAGCCAACGAAATGATGCTCGATTGGCGCAGTTATCTTCAGCAGCAGTTTGGCGCGCCTTTCGCAAAAAAACTGAAGGCGGATGTTAATGTGCTGATTAACTGGATAAAAACAAATATCAGGATTGATAATACGGCCAATATGCACTCGAGGGCGCCGCTTTCGCCACGGGGTGTTTACGAACTTAAGGTTGCTGATAAGCGCTCGCGTGATATATTTTTCGTGGCAGTGTGCCGGAGTCTTGGCGTGGCTGCACGCATAAACACAGCTACCGGTTTTCCGCAATATTACCGCAACAACACCTGGCATAATGTTGCCTTTGAACCTGTTACCGAAAATATTGTGAAGAAGGGCGCTGTTCATTTTATCAATGCCAGCACGGATTTTGAACCCAAGTATGCCATCAATTTTACAATTGCCAGGTACAATGCCGGCGTTTATCGGAGCCTCGAATTCGATTACGGCATGAAAATCAACGATTTTGATGAGAAAGTGGAGGTTGAAGCCGGGAAATATATGCTTGTTACCGGTAACCGGCAGGCCGATGGCAGCGTGTTATCATCCGTTACTTTTTTCGAAGTTCCAGCCAATGTAACCACTGATGTAAAAGTGATTATCCGCCAGGATTTCGCTGCTGTTGAACCCTGGGCGAAAATACAGCCTGCATCGTACACGTTCACAAATTTTGCTACAAATAAGGATCTTTCGCTTTCGGAAGTATCCTCTGCCAAAGGTGCATTGCTCATTTGGATTGATCCCGATAAGGAACCATCGAAACACGTTATGGCTGATATTCCGGCAGTGAAGGAACTGATTGAAAAATGGGGCGGGGGAGTTGTATTTCTGCTGGCAAGTGATAAAGTGAGTCCTTCATTTAAACCTTCACTGTTTAAAAACTTACCAGCGCAGAGCGTATTTGCTTCTGATAAAACCTTATTGCCTGAAATTGAAAATCTGCGTAAGTACAAATGTGGTGGCAACCTGCCGGTTATTGTTATTGCTGATGCCGGCGGTAACCTGCTTTATTTTTCGGAAGGCTACAAAATCGGGATAGGCGAGCAGATCGCCAAAGCAATTGCGCCATTAAACCAACAAAAATAGAGCGTTAATTTTTCACCTGAAGAATCATTAAATTACTGATAAAACAAACTTAAATCATGCGATTTTTCACCAAACAATGGCTGATCGTGATTTTGATAGCGATCGCAACATGCAATGCAACGGCTAAAACTGCCAAAGAAATTACAGTGGCATCTCCTGACGGGAAAGCAATAATCCGGCTCGATTATTCTGCCGGGCTGAAAGTTTCGGTTGACTACCTGAACAAGCAGGTAATGAGTGCTTCACCGGTTTCGATGAGTATATCCGAACACCCGGAAGCTTTTCAGAATCCCGTACGTGGTAAAGTAATTACCCGCAAAGTAAATAGCGAAATTATTCCTGTGGTTGCCGAAAAACGAAATCGGATCATTGACCAGTATAACGAAACCGAAATCTGGTTCAAGGGAAACTATGGGATAAAATTGCGTGCCTACAACGATGGTGTTGCCTGGAGACTGCTCACGCGTTTTGCCGATTCTATTACTGTAACAAATGAACAGGTTGTGCTGAATATGGCAGCGGCCGATTCAGTGTATTATGGCGATGAAGATAACTTTGTATCGCATTCGGAACGGTTTTATACCTGTCGGCAAGCCGGTTCAATAAAAGGCAACCAGATGGGGATTTTGCCGGCTGTTTTCCGCAAGGCGAACGGAAGTATTGCAGCCTTTACTGAAAGCGACCTGTTGGATTACCCCGGACTTTACCT
>CALCJE010000105.1 GCA_937965665.1 uncultured Bacteroidales bacterium | reverse complement strand
ACCAAGTTGCTCATCTAAAGTAATATTGGGCATGTTATATTTCCCCATATAAGGAACACCATCAATTGATTCGGTGTAATTAATGATAGGTGCCTCTGGATCAGAGAGATCCGAAGAGAAATTCATCAGAATATAGTTTTCCTTGCGTGGCTGATCGGGATATGCTTCAGCCCATGCTGGTTTCACGGGGCCTCCACTCCATCCGCCCCACTCTGAAGGTGCCCAGGCAGCTCCATCCATATTGGGATCATCATCTGTTATCTGGAAGGAAATAATCATTTCCCGGTTATTTTTATTTGAACTTTTGAATACGTCCCTGAAATCCGGGAGAAGTTCATACGGACCATTGACAATAACATCATCGGCCATATCTCTTGCTTTGGCATAGTAAGATGTTTCATTAAGCGGAGCTGTTGCCCTGGTTAAATAAACTTTGGCAAGTAGCGATTTAGCTGTCCATAAACAAGGTTTTGCCGGAGTAGCTTCGTCATAATCAGCAAGGTGTTCAATAGCAAATAGCAAGTCTTTTTCCAGGTTATCATACATTACACTGATGTCCACTTTTGATTCAGGAGTCAGGGCAGTAACTACCGGATCAGGTGTATCTTCGGTTATAAACGGAATTCTGCCGTACATCCTTACCAAAGTGAAATAGTTAAAAGCCCTTAGGTACCTCGCCTGGGCAGCAATCCCATCAATCACATCCTGGGTGCTTGATTTAAGGTTTCCTGCTTTAACTGCTTTTAAAACCGCATTAATATTGGTAATTGCATTGTAGTGTATACGCCACAACTCAGCAGTATAATCGGCGCCATAATCTAGGCTTGCTCCATCGTACTGGCCATCAGGGAAAAGTCCAAATACATTGGCATTATAATTTCCCCAGGTATTGAAAATTGAATTCATAGAAGCTGTGAAGGCTGCTTCACACTGTTCAGGTGTAGTATAGAAATTTGAAGATGTTGACATCCCTTTTGGATTCTCTTCTAACTTTTGACACGACACACCAAAGATAAAAAGCAATGCTATCATGCTTTTCATCAAAATATTTATGTTCTTTTTCATGTTTTTTAGAGTGTTACGTTAATGCCGAATGTTACTGTTTTTACTGTAGGATAGTTACTTATATCAATACCTCTGCCACTATCGGTACCAATGTTGAAAGAGCTTACCTCAGGATCATACCCGCTGTATTTTGTTAAAGTGAATACATTAGTTCCAGTTACAAATACACGTAGGCTAGTAATGTTTATCTTTTCAATAAGTGAACTTGGTAAATTATACCCAAAAGTCAGATTCTTTAACCGGAAATAAGATCCGTCTTCGACCCATCTGCTTGAACGGTTATCATTCCCTATCTTAACTTTAGCGGGTCCTAACTGAGCATCCCTCCTGGTAACCTGGTCAATAAATGCAGGTACATCGGTATTCTGGTTTTCGGGTGTCCAGCGATCATTTAAAGCAGGGCTGGCACCTATACTTGGATCCTCAGTCTTAATTCTGGTTGCATTGAATATGTCATTACCATGGCTGCCCTGGAAAAGTATTGAAAGTGAAAAAGCTTTATATGACAGATTGTTATTCCATCCATACACAAAATCAGGCGACGAATTTCCTATGACAGCTATATCGCCTGTTCCTCCACTCTCGAAAGGAGCACCATTGCCTCGTGTAATTACGCCATCGCCATTCAAATCCTTCCATTTAGGATCACCGGGCAATTGTGCATATTTAGCTGCTTCTTCACGTTCACTTTCACTCCAGGTTCCTTCATTTACATATCCGCGCATTTGACCCATAGGTTGGCCAACCTGCAGATACATCAATGAAAATGAACTTGAATAAATGTTGTATCCACCACCAGTATTAGTTTTGATTGCCATAGGCATATCATTTAACAGTTGTGTAACTTCACTACGGTTAAATGATATGTTAGCACTCGTGTTCCAGGTAAAATCTCCCTTTAACGGAGTGCCTCCTAGTGTTAATTCAAGCCCTTTGTTTTCAAGTGAACCTACATTATCAAGTAAAACAGAAAATCCGGTATACGAAGGAACGGGCCTGTTGAGTAAGAGGTTTTCAGTGTTCTTTTTGTACAAATCAATTGACGCAGTTAACCTTCCACCAAAAAGGCCAAGATCTAATCCAAGGTTTGTTTGTGCCGTACTTTCCCATTTTAGATTAGGATTAGCAGCTCTTGTCATTGCGTATCCTATATCTGTTGATCCTGTCCCATTATATGGATAATTGTATCCTGACCCGATAGCATCAAGTGATCCATACGGATCGATTGCCTGGTTTCCGGTTTTCCCCCAACTACCTCTTAATTTTAAATCAGAAAAAACTCCCAGATCTTTTACAAACTGTTCTTCTGATGCTTTCCATGCCAGTGAAAGGGATGGGAAATATCCCCATTTGTTATTTGCTCCGAAAACAGATGCTCCGTCAGCGCGATAACTTACCGTGAATAAGTACTTATTATTGAAAGAATAGTTTGCCCGGCCCAGGAAGGAATTTATAGCTCTTTTATTATCATAGGAAGATTTCGAATTAATTTGGCTGGCGCCACCTAAATCATTAATACCGGTTTCATCGCTGAAAAATCCCTGTGCATCAATAAAGGATCCATAACTGCTCACAACCTGCTGTTCAGCAACACCGGTTAAAGTTAAGCGATGCTTATCAAATGATTTGTCATAAGTCAGGATATTTGAATTCTGGAAGAAACGATATTTATCATCAGTTAACTGACCTACCCCATTATTCTGGCTTCCGCTTCGTGTTATACGATTATAGTAAGTTCGTTTGTCAGAGTTAACAATGCCTGCAGCACCAGTTACTCTGAATGTGAAACCTTCTCTGATTCTGAATTCAAGAAATGAATTTAAATTTGAAGTCATTATATTAGATTCATTATATGACCCCATAGCGGTTGCTACCGGATTCCATGCATCTTTATCTCCATATGTGGTAGGTGCTTTGCTGTAATTACCATTTTCATCATATACCGGAGTGATAGGGTCGAATCTCAGTACAGCGTTAACTACCTGACCTAAAATATCAACATAGCGTGTTCCCTCTCCAAATGCAGGAACATTTCCTTTATCTTTGATTAAGTTTACATTTACTCCTGCTTTAAACCATTTGTTAATGTCTACATCAATATTAGACCTTACTGTTATTCTTTTAAAATTTGTGTTGATTATTAGTCCTTGTTGATCAAAATAACCACCAGATACAAAGTATTTAACAGCATCTGATCCACCGGTTACCGAGAGTTGGTGCATTTGTAAATTTGCCGAACGGTATATTTCATCCTGCCAATCAGTACCTCCTTTTTTATCAATTTCTGCAATCTGCTCATCAGTAAATGGAAGTATGGGATTTGGATTATTAATATTTTGAGTAGCTTTAAATGCATTCGACTTACGTGCATAATCACCGGCATTCATGATGTCAATTTTATGTGCCAGATTCTGTATCCCGAAATTGTAGGTATAATCAATAACCGGGGCACCTTTCCTGCCGCTCTTTGTGGTTACGAGAATTACACCGTTTGCTCCTCGTGAACCGTAAATAGCAGTTGCTGATGCATCTTTTAAAACTTCGATGGATGCAATTTCATTCGGATTTATTGAACTTAGGTCGCCCCCCTGAAAACCATCAATTACTATCAGGGCATTATTGCCTCCTGTAATGGAATTACCACCACGGATCCGGATTGTAGTTGAACCACCCGGTGCACCATCGTTGTTTGAGATAGCAACTCCGGCAGCATGCCCTTGTAATGCCTGGTCAGCCCTCATTACCGGCATTAACGTAAGTTCCTTTCCTTTTACAGAACTCACGGCACCTGTCAGATCACTTTTTCTTACCGAACCATATCCGACAACAACAACCTCATCAAGTGTTGTACTCTCCATTTCCAACTCTACTTTTATTTCCTTCTGCTCACCAATCTGCACATCAATTGTTTTCATACCAATAAATGAGATACGAAGTGTAGTAGCATTGTTCGCCACATTTAAAGAAAATTTCCCCGTAACATCAGTCAATGTACCTGTTGTGGTGCCTGGTACCACAACTGAGGCGCCCGGAATGCCGCTGCCATCCTCCTTGCTGATAACTATACCTGTGATTGTTTTTTGTGCAAGCACAACCTGCATTCCCCCTAAAAGGAGCAAAACAAGCAGAATTGTAAGTTTTCTCATAGCATTTGTTTTTAGTTGGTTTTGTTTGTTATAAATAATTGAATTGTGGTTTAATTTTTATTATTGATTCTGGGTATTGTATTTTTATTTAATAGGCTTAATCTGAATGTATCGGTTTTGTTAAATCTTATTATGAAGTATTCATAGTCACTGTGCATCAATTGCTTGTTTACCCAGATTGTAGTAATGTTATTGGGATAAATGCTGGTTCTGGTTTCCAAAAGGCAAGGCCAAACGTAGCCAGGCTACGTTCGACCAAGCCTACCATCCACAACCATAGATACTTCCGGAAATTTTCCATATTGGCACCACCAAAATGATCATTCTCTGTGCTTATCTCAAAGGCAGTCATAAGATAAATGCCGGATTTGCGAAAGCAATCTATGCAACCAACCAAACCTATCGTAAATGCATTAGAAATTTCAAAATCAATGTATGTGTATGCTGGAGAAGCAGGACATCTATCAGCGAAAAAATTATTTGTTGAACCGGTCGCATAGTTTAGTTCTATTGATTTTAGCCCTATATTCAACGAATAACAAAAGGCACTTTTCCTGCGATTACACACAGGGTTGGGTCTAGCTGTTGTTGATTGTCTGATTAAAGTGGGCATCATCAATGCAAGATTTGTTTTAAGCAATTGTTATCTTTCTGTGCTTGAAAGTATTTCAGAAAACGAGCATTTTCAGTTCTATATGTATGAGCCTTTTATTGCTCCGATCAGTTTAAAAAAGAACAAATTTTTGAGAATGCTTAAACGATTAAACTACCGGTAAAAAAAAATCAGCTTGAGCTTCTGACATTTAAAATTGGCTTAACTACCTGATGTTTTATTTCTTTTTCACCATTTATCAAACCTATTAAAATGGAAGTGGCTTTTGTACCGATAACATGAAGTGGTTGTTCGACATACGAAAGAGGGGCATAGAAAAAATCGAAAGCCTCACTTCCATCAAATCCAACAATGCCAAGTTCTTGTGGTACTTTGATGCCTAGCCTGTTAATACAATACATTCCAGCCAACGTGAGTGAGTTTGTTGCAAAAAGCAGAGCATCAAGACTTGGCATTTCCTTTAATTTCATTTCAATAAATCCCTCATTTTCAGCTTTTGACGGACCTAGTGGCACTTCAACAACATCTATTTCTTCTTCCAGATTGTTCAATTTCATAGCTTCCAGATATCCTCTAACCCGCTCTTGCATATGAGTAGATGAAGTGAGCCAGGCAACCATTTTTATCTGTTTGTATCCATGTTTCACTAAATGGTTGGTTGCATCAAAGGTTGCCTGGAAATTATCGAGGATAACATGACTAACATTCAATTGAGGGAAATAGCGGTCGATTAACACCACAGGAATTCCTTTTTTAATCAGGGCAGCAATCTGGCTTTCGGTGCCCTCAACCGGGGCAATTATAAAACCATCAACCTGCCGGTACAAAAAGGTGTCAATCAATGCGCCAGATTTTATCCTGTTCTCATCCGAACTGCCGAAAATTACAGTGAAGCCGTTTTTCACCGCTTCATCTTCGATTACCCTGGTGATTTGCGCTGAGAATGGGTTTGAGATATCGAAAACAATCAATCCAATCGTTTTTGTTGATCCTCTCCGTAAACTTCGCGCAATCTGGTTAGGCTGGTAATTTAATTCCCTGGCGGCCTCCCTTATTTGTATCACAACTTTATCCCCAACGCGTTTCTCCTTCTCCAATCCATTTAATACATAGGACACCAATGCAGTTGAAACACCAACTTTCCGGGCAATGTCTTTAAGTGAAACCCTGTTGTCCATCTATGATTAAATTAGTAACATTAAGTTGCGTTCTGACAAATCTATTTAAACGATTAAGCAAAATACTGCAATGTTTTTTAATTTTCCTAATTTTTTTGAAAAAAAATTTCATTTCCTTTCGATTAATTTTATAAAATATAATTTCAATGCTTCGAAAGCTTATATTTAACTGAATAATTACAAATATTTCAATTGTAACTTTTGTAAATAGGAGTATCTTTTTGCTTTGTAAATTGGGATGAAAAGCACCTTGCGTTGCAAATAAACAAACTCAGTAACTCAACATTATTTATTTTTTTTTAAACTATATGTTACAAACCCACAGGTTTAAAACATGAAAATCATAAAAATGTACTTAATCACCCTATTGTTTTTATGCAAACGCTTAGTAAATAATTTGGTGTAATTGAGGTAAAATTTATTAATAAATCTGCTATTACCCGACAGCAAACTTTTTCATATGCTTGTTCACGCTTACATTTTAATTGGCTTCTGAGTATTATGTTGAAGATATTACAAAACTGCTAATCAGTTTAATGCTTTGTGGTATGTAAAAATGGTTAACTGAGGGTCGATAAAAATAATTTAGCAAAATCAGAAATATTAATAATAATAAGTTTACAAAAGATAAAATTCTTATATTTGCCTTCGATAAACAATTAAAACATTATGAAAGCTTCGCGGGCGTGGTTATCGTATGCAATAATCACCACTATTTTTTGGGGTATTTGGGGAGCACTGATCGAAGTACCCCAGAAAGCCGGTTTCCCTCCTACTTTAGGATATATAGTTTGGTCTGTAACAATGATCCCTTGTGCGCTGGTAGCACTCCATATTATTGACTGGAAACTTGATAAGGATAAAAAATCAATTTTTCTGGGTACAGCCGTTGGTTTGTTAGGGGCTGGCGGGCAGCTGTTACTTTTTCAGGCCTTAAAAGAAGGCCCTGCATATATCGTATTCCCTTTTATTTCTTTGTATCCGGTACTCACTATTTCCCTTTCGGTCTTCATTTTAAAAGAAAAAACTTCCACATTCAAATGGATTGGGATCGGGATTGCGTTATTAGCTATATTTTTCCTTTCGTACCAGGAGCCGGGCAGTTCCGACACGAGGGGTTACCTTTGGATGGTGCTTTCGCTAATGGTATTTGCTGCCTGGGGATTACAAGCATATGTCATGAAATTTTCGAATGAGAGCATGAAGGCTGAGAGCATCTTCTTTTATATGGCTGTAACGGCACTTATTCTCTCCCCTTTTGCATGGCTTATGACCGATTTTAGCCAATCTATTAACTGGGGGCTGAAAGGTCCTTATCTTGCAGCACTGGTACATATACTAAACTCCGTTGGTGCGCTAACCCTTGTGTATGCGCTGCGATACGGCAAAGCCATTATAGTGGTTCCGCTCACAGGGCTGGCACCGTTGATTACTATTGTTCTTTCGCTGGTTTTGTACAGTGTAATGCCGGGCCCTATGTTAATGATTGGGTTGGTATTCGCTGTTATCGCGATATTTATTCTTTCGTTTTAACCTGAATTTGAGCTTTTACGTAAAGACTCGCAAATTAAAAGTTAACCGCAGAGGCGCAGAGGCGCAAAGAAGCACAAAGGAAAAGCTATGTTCAGCTTCCGCCGGCTTTACACAGGCTGTAGCAATGCATTGTAAACCGGATCATTTGGCTCAAAGCGAACCAGATGATCCGGAAACTATATCAATTACTTAATGGCAGAAGCATCGAAGGTCAGCACTTCAAAAGGCTGAAGTTCAATCGTGGTGATTTTGCCGGCAGCTGAATTTATTACAGGTTTAGCTTTATCGGCTTTCCACGGACTTTTGAGCCTGTATTTCGTTGCGGCATTTGCGGGAAGTTCAAAAGCTTTCGCGATATCAACCTTAAATATAGCGGGTTTGTCAGATGGATTTCTGAGCGTAAGTGTCCCGTTGTTGTTATTCCAGGCTGCCCAGCCGTAAACTTCACCCTTCCCGGGATCGCCACCTATCCAATGGGTATCGGCAAGGATATCTTTATGTGATCGTGACCATAAAATGGATTCAGCCAGGATGTCCCAAACTTCAGCATTGAGCAGGCTCCAGCTGATGTAGAGTTCCTGTATGCCGGTGCCGCTGCCGAAATAGGAGTGTATCTCGTTCCGGATGTCGTCGGTGGTGTTATTCATTTCACTTGGGTTGCCGTTTTTAGCAATACAAATTCCATGTAGCATGAGTGAATTAAGCGGGTACAAAGGTGCTTTCGAAACAATATTTTCGTAAGTCATAGCATCGCGGTAGTTACTCCATTGCTGGCGTTTGGTGCCCTGGCCCATAAAGTTTACATCGTCGCTGCCACGCCATATCGAGTTAGCATACCACAGGAAAAATGGCGAAGGCCAGGTGCCTACCGTCATATTGATAAACAAATCGGGTTTTACCGCGCGTAATTCGCCGGTAAGGTGGAACAAAGCATCTATATCTTTCTCGAATTTGTTGGCATTAAGTCCGTTAGCCGCGCCAATGCCATCAAACTTAAAATAACTTGCACCATTTTTCTCAATACGGTTCAGGCAAACTTCTTTAAACCGCGAATAGTATTTTGGACCCGACAAAGAAAACCCGTTTTCGTTGGTTTCAAATCCTTGTGTTGCTCCGTATTTTAAACGCTCTGCTTTTTCAGGATCGTAACCACCCCAGGGAGAAATCCACATTCCGATTCCCGATTTGTATTTTTTTGCTTCGGCAGTTAAGGGGTCAAAACCTTTGGGAAACCCGCTGTTGAATTGCCATAAGGTCGAGTTGTCGTCCCAGCCATCGTCGAAAACAAATCCTGACAAGGCAACTCCACGTTTCACTTCCAGGCTGTCGCCAATATGCCTGATCACATCCAGGCAAGCTGTTTCGTTCAGTTTTAATTCGGAATACGATATATCGAACCACGAATTATAGTGCGCATATTGAACGTAAGGATGAGCCCGTTCGCGTTCGATATAGTAAAGAAACCCGCGCCGCATCTGGTTTTGAGGTACAACCCCTGATGTTATTGTAGTTGTAAAAGGTTCAGTAACTGACAACCCGCTGTAACGTGGCAACCGGAATTGGGCCAGGTTTGTTTTTTCATCTTGCTGTAAAATAATTTTTGTCATCGGGTTTTCGGAGGCAAAAAAGAAGTTGCCAAAAGTTACCGGCGATCCGTCAACTGTTCCTGCCGATGCTTTGCCCGGAGTATGTAGCTCAAAATAATATTCCGAAACATTTAAACCGGGCTGGTGGGTCGAGAAAACAAGCTGTTGTTGTATATAATTTGAACCATCGCGCAATATTGCTGTCCATTGCACTACCAAATCACCGTTATTTGATTCAAAAACGGCCTTTACAGCCTTCCCGCCAAGGCGTTGTGATTGATGCCCCGGTTTGTTGTCGGGCACAATTTTATATTCCACCGGTGCTTTCTGCAATTTGAATTCTGAACTTTTCAGGAGCTTCCCATCAACGATTACATAAAAAAGTTCCGCAGCCGAAAGATCAATACTGGTTTTACCCTGGATATCAGTGAGCTTTGAGGGAATAATTTTGTTACCCGATACAGCCCATGTTTGTTTTAACACATTATTCTGTAGGCTAACCGTTGCCGGATTTATGGTAAGCATAGCAGCTCCGGGTGCTTTGCCGGGGTAATCGACAGCGTAGGTGAATGTACCGAGGATAACCAGGATCAATAAAATAAATGAGCGCTTTTTCATGGTTTTTAAAATTTTTATCCGCTTTTAAATGAGTGATCCGGATAGCGGCTTACTGCCCGGATAAATGCCTTTGAATCATTTGTTTTTAAGACGAATGCTTTGTTGTTAATTTATTTTTTCAAAATATAAAAGCTGGTCGAGCTCAACATTTTGCGGGTATGTTTTACCACCTTTAAGCAAAGTTCCATCAGAGGCTTTCCATTTGCCGGCGGGAAGTTTAACATTTCTGCCAGCTTTCCCTTTTTCGAGCATAGGCGCTACCAGTATGTTATCGCCGAGCATAAACTGATCGACTACTGTTTCAAATCCCTGGCCGGGGAAAACATATTCCATGCTTTTTACAATGGGTTCGCCGGTGGCTGCAGCCTTATGCGTTAATTGCATGATCAGGGGAGTAAATTTTGAGCGAAGTGCCACTGCTGCTTTTACAGCGTTCAAATGAACTGTATCCAGTACCCGCCAGGGGGCAACCGAAAATTGCATCATAGGCATCAGGGCGTGTAATTGTGCGGAGCGTACAATCAGATCCTGATCCAGGATGGATTCATCCAGAAAAGATGTCCATTCGCCACCGCCAATCATATCGGGACAGGAAAACGGATATCCGCTCAGACCTTCCAGGATCATATTCGGGATGAGTTTCTGCAGGTCGGTCCAGGTATGCGATTTATCCTGCAGCCTTTGCGCCAGCGGCTGTCCGCCCATTTTCCAGCAAGCCCGGTATTCGTTGAGCGGGAAACGCAGACCGAATTGTGCGAATAGCTCACATTGCTGGTTGGGAGTAACGGAACCCATACTTAGGCCATTGGCCGGGTAAAAATTCATATCGCCGGCATCGAATTTAAAACCATCGACCCCAAAATCCTTTACCAAACCATCCAGTTGCTGATTGAACCATTTTACCGCTTCAGGATTCGAAAAATCCAGCACTGCCGACTGACCATTCCACCATTCTACCATCAGCGGTTTGGATTGCGTTTGCCAGGTATCATTTTCGGAAGTTTTCTGCAACAAAAATCCTTTGGCTTCTTTCAGAGTATTGTAAATCATGGCCTGGTCGGCGCTTACAAACGGGCATATCCACAACATCACCTTGAAGCCCATTTTATGTAATAAATCAACCATTTCCACCGGGTTCGGGAAACGCCCCGGGTGAAATTTCCACAGGCCGTAATCTTCCTGCCAGGTATCGTCGAGCATGATTACTCCCGGAGGAAAGCCGTTATCGAGAATGCCCCGGGCGTATTTCAGCACATCGGCCTGGTTCTGGTTGTAAGTAAGTTCGATCCAAGTGTTGTATTGCGGCCGCGAAAACAACAAGGTATCAGGGGATTTACCATTCGATGGGAAATATTTCTGCCGTACAAACCGCTGAACTTCGGCCAGCGAATTGCCACTTTTGCCGGTTACAACCTGCTGATACGGATCGGTAATAATTAGTTCATTACCCCGGATTTCGAACTGATACGGTTGTTCGCTCCAGGTAAACTGGCCTTTGTTTGTAAGTATGAGCGGCTGCGCCTGGTTCGATTTATTGTTGCCGTAAAAATCCATGGTGTAATCAGTACTAAAAGGCATCAGGTGCCCGTCGTTAATTACGCCGGCCCAGACTTTTTCACCTTCCGAAAGATTTACCCTTTTGATTTTATTTACTTCCTGACCATAGCAAATCAGGGAAAGCGAAAAGATGTAAATAAAAAATGAAATTCTCTGTAACATACTTTAATCTTTAGTTTTTAATTTTATTAATCTGATTCGTAGTAAATTATGATACCGGCTCTGTTTACTGAAGGCTTTAATTCACATTCAAATTGAAGAATTTAAAATTTACGTTTGGAAACTACCAGCTTGCCTGTCAATTCTTTTGTGCTTTTCGTTTTGAGAGTTACAATATAAATGCCATCCGGTATTCCTGAGATATCATGTCCGAAAGCCGTATATAAACTTTCGCTCACCGTGCGACCACAGAGATCAGACACTTTTATGACTGAGCCTTTTGTTGCTCCCTGAATAAAAAAAACCTTATCACATGGATTAGGATAAATTATCAGATTTTCTTTCACAGGTAGTTCGTATGTGCTTTCTGTCAGGTTATACTCGAAAGCACCGACATCAACCCGGCTGTTATCGATTCTTTGAAATCCGGCATAATCAGTTTCCCCGTTGATTGATTCGAATAATGGGTTGCCGGAATCAATACAAGGGCTGTTTTTCATAAGTTGGAAATTGGGAGAAACGGTACCAATATCCACAAACAAAGGATTTTTATAGAATGAATGCTGATCAAAACCTGTAGCAATCTGAAAGGATGCGAAAGAGCTAAATCTTTGTCCTCTCCAATTCACACTGGCTTTGGCCGGATTATTTGCAGGCGCGTACCAACAGTTATAATCAAAAATATTATTAGCCTGCGGATCGATTGCATCAAAAGTGTAAAAGATATTTTGGCCAGAGGTGTAGATAATATTATTGGTAACACGGCAATAGGAAGCTTTGGGCATATAAAATTCTCCCATCCCGGAATTATTTACCGCATTCTTATATAATGTATTGTTGCTAACATCAGTGTAAAGCACCTGACCAGTGGTGGTCGGATCATAACCACCAACACCTATACCCCAGTCGAGATTATCGAAAACAATATTGTTGCGGACAACACAACTATCGGTTAATCCGTCGCGTTCGCAGCCGATTTCAATTCCAACTCCGTTGTGATATGAGCTATTGCGTTCGACCAGAACTTTCCGGCCCCCGTCAACATAAATACCAGCACTGGTGGCGGCTTGCGAAATATTATTATAAACGGTATTGCCATATACAAGTATGTTCCGGGCATGATCAAGAGCTGGCACTGAACAGGCATTATAGTTACCGGCTATACAGATTCCAATATTTTTATTGTGATGAATCTTGCAGTTTGAAACAATTGCACCATCAACATTTCCGTTAAAAGTCAGGTTTTCGCTATACCCGGTAATGTTATTAAAAATTTCGCAACTATCAACCACAATGTTTCGTATGGCATTTCCCCGGGTAACACCTGTGCCATAAAAAAGAAACGGATTTGAATTATTTCCAGATCCCGGCATAGCGTTGGGATCATTAGTCCAGTTGATGTTAGAAATGGTAATATTTTTAAAGATCAGATCATTAACTGCACCATTTTTTGTGGCTTTAACGAAAATCCCCATAGCATAATTATGCAAAAGGTTACGGATGGTAAGATCCTGAAACCTTATGTGGCTTTTATCGATGATTGTAATCATTGTGCTCCCTGTCATTGAGGTGCCGTCGATTATCACAGTTTCTCCGGTAACGGCTTGAAACAGTATTGGATTTCCTGGCATTCCGCTCACATTCAAAAAAGGTTGTTCATGATATATGCCTCCGCTTATATAGACAATACTCCCGGGAGTAGCAGCGTTAAAGGATTTTTGAATTGTTTTCCAGGCTGTTGTTGGTGACTGACCATTTTGTGCATCATTACCATTGGTTCCATTTACATAAAAAACTACCTGCCCCTGACAGACAGTTAGTATCAATAGTTGCAAACCTAAGCTACAAAAAAAGGATTTAAGTATATTCATTACGCTCATTAATTTCGAAACATTTCATTTTACCAGTTTAACTATTTTATTCTGTATAAATTAAAACCCCGGAGTGCCGATTGCTGATCCTGTATTAAGTCAACGTACCGATTAAAGGTGACCTGGCAACCGCCATACATCAGCTATTATACTCAGTAATTAAAAACTTTTTGTCTTACATAAATCATAGTGATGAGCATCTAATTTATTGTATAAATTTTAATGCAACTCATTCTAAGATGAAATCTTGCCAATGTTTTCATCCACAAAATAATCTATTCAGGCCAAAAACTCAGAGCTCCGCCAACAAGAGTTTCTTTCCGTGAATTGTAATCATAGGTTAATTTTAAACGTAATTCAGGGCGAAGTTCTCCCCAGGTTGAGAATGTCATATCTTTTCTGCTGAATATTTTGAATGTCACTTCCTTGTCAACATTATTTTTTAATGTGTCGGAAAGAGGTTCGGCAAAATAATACATACCAGTGGTATCAGCCAGTTCAACTTTGAATGGAATCATTTCACTTGTGCCTGAATGAAGCTTGAGTTTGTATTCAATCGGAATAGTATAAAGCGGAACCGAAGAAATACTTTGTGTAATGGCTGAATTGAACATGGTGAGCAGGTCAAGCGTTTCGCGGGGAATGATCTGGTCAGCATATTCTTTATTAATGCCGTTCTTGTTTTTAATTATTAAGAGTTTATCCAATGTACTCCCATCCATTCTTGTTGTTTGAAGTTTAAGTGTGTCACCGGCAATCTGTACTTTTATATAATGATTTACTGATTCGGAACTGGCAAGTACTGATTCGTTTTTTATGGCTTCGTATAATTCGGCACCTGCTCCGCCGGTGGTTATGTAAGTTACAGGAAGAGCATTCGAATCGTTCTTCAGCCTCACCGGGTAGAATCTTTCATACAAATGTGAATGACCGGCAAAAACAATATCAACATTATATTTGGAAAATAATTCGGGCCAGGTTTCACGGCCCCAGGCAGATGCATGTCCGCCCAGGTTGTAACAGGGCCTGTGCATGTAAACAAAATTCCATTTTTTAGAAGAGGAAGTAATATCCTTTATAAACCAATCAATCATCTCTTTGCTGTCGGCATGCCGGTAATCGAGTGAAATAAAATGTGCCGAACCATAATCAAAGGAAAACCACTGTTTATCAACGGCTTGATCAGTACGCAAAAAATACCGGAACAGTTCTCCATCATCTCCGTCTCCTTCATGATCGCCCAGTGTGCTTACTATTGGCTTCGACTCAGCAATTCCACGGACTACAGGGAAATAAAAATCACCCCATTGTTCGTATTCTCCACCGCTTTCAACCAAATCGCCCATGCTGATAATAAGATCAGGATTTGCGCCGCCGGAGGCACTCATTATTTTTGCAAATATTTCAGGATTACTCCGGCTATCGCCCATGGCAACAAAAGTCATGTCTTCCTGATTATCCAGAAAGGTTTTGGTTTTAAACCACTTATTATTCCCAGGTGAAACGAGGCGATAGTAATAAACTGAATTTGGACGTAAATCCGACAGCTTCGCTTCATAAAGATTACCATTATTTTTACTTCCTCTGTAATTAAGCTTTATCAGTTTTGTTTTTTTAGTGTTTAAGCCATATTCAACCGAGTAATCGGATTTCTTATCCATTTCCCAGCGGATCAGCAATGAGGTTTTACCCGGTTCGATCAAGTAGGGGCCTTTTAAAACATTTTGTGATTTTGCCTCCTGAAATGAAAGTCCGTTAACCAGGAATAAAGTAAAAAGCAGGTTCCCGAGACTGAATTTGAAATTCCATTTTGTATTTTGATTTTTCTTCATTTGATTGCGATTTAAATTATCCGAATCAGGTTATTTACCCACCATTCTGCCACAACCTTTTCCGGCAGTTTATGAGAAATGAAGCATCCCGTCTAATAACGGGATGCTTTGAATTCAGTGCAAAATGAATTATTTTTTAGCTAAATCATTCCTGGTTCACACTACTTTGCCAAAACCATCTTCCTGGTTTGATCGAAAGTTCCGCATTGAATTCTGTAATAATAAACACCGCCTTTAAGCGAGGAGGTCTTCAGGATTACTTCATGTTTACCGGCCGTTTTTTCTTCATCAACCAAAGTTGTTACTTCCTGTCCGAACACATTATAGACTCTCAAAACAACCTTCTCTGTTGAGGGTATAGTGTAGGTTATTTTTGTAGATAAAGTAAACGGATTGGGATAATTCTGATTCAGCTCGTAGCCTTTTTTGCGTTCATTTTTCATTCCGGTAATCATAGGTGATTCCCATTGAGCCGTAGAGCCCGGAACTGAATAATTCGGAACCTCATCAAAAGCGAAAACTGTGTAATAATACACGTTATTGCCATTTATCGCTTCATCTGTATATGTTTCAAGCATTCCCTGGTAAATAACATCACCATCAGTTGCATTTGCCGGGAAATGATCGGTCCGTCGCAAAACTTTTACACCTGCAAAATCAGGTGCAGGATAAATTTCGCCTGTAATTCTCACCTCATCAATATCAAGATGGCCGCTTCCTGGCGCTTCTGAAGGGATTATAAAATCGAGGCTGGCCATGTTTTCGAGGTCAAAGGTCTTATCCCCATTAGGATGCCATGAAAGAGCTGATAAAGTTCTCAGGTCAACAACTGCATGTTGCCACTCAGTCGATTCAAGCGTTTGTGCTTCAACATACCACCAATCATCAGGAGTTCCATTCCGGTCATTGTCCTGTTCAGCAATTAGTCGTAAGGATCGGCTGGACCCGTCTCCCCTGTACCAGAATTCTAGGAAAGGGGTTGTTGAATAATTCGGGTATCCAGAAATTTTCTTTGAGGCTGCATATTGATCCCAGGCATCTAAAATCTGGTAATTGATTCTGAGTGCTTTACCGGTTTTACCCTCAATGCTCTCCAGAGAACCAGTTGATGTTCCATGTGGTACGCCGATAAATCCGTCAAATCCTTCCTCGAACGTTGCCAAACTATTTTCAACATGGATCAGATCTGTCGGATTCTTCCAGGTTAAAACTATTTTTGCGTTGTCAATTACACTTCCTGTCAGATCAGTTACTGATGGAGGTGCAGTAGCATCAGGAACAACAGTGACCTTGCCAGAGGAGAATTTTTTGACTTCAGGATTTACCCCATCGGAAATTATGGCATATATCCAGTATGATCCGGGAGTTATATTCGATACGTTCCAATCAATATAATTCTGAGGATCGTCTTCGCTGATGTTTTCTGCAATCAGAATTCCGGGAATACTAACATCTGTTGTATAATAAATGCTGATAGATGCATCATTATCCGGATCTGAATCAACCCATTGAATTTTAAAACTATCATCCGCTACATCTTCAATCCCGTTTGGTTCAGTAATGAAAATAGTTGGCGCCGGCGTACTACTGGTTGTAAATGTGGTTGAATAGTATACCACTCCGCTTGTATCGCGAGCCATCAGAGTAACCAGATCTCCGTTATCACTAACATCAATTGTCGAATACCCGGAAATTTTATTAAAATACAGGCTGTATGGCTTATCAACTAAATTTATGTCTGTATTACGGAGAGATCCGTTGGCACACCCAGGACGAATGTAATTAACACCAGCCTTATAGAGATGTTCAAAATTATGTTCATCGCCGGCAAATACCAATATATGCTTTCCTTCTGCAGCATATTTCTCATACAACGGCATCAGGTACGCTTTTTCATCTGCCGACCATTGTGCATGATAGCTTGTTGACAGCACATTTGTATGAGAGAAAATGAAAATCCATTTTGAATCAGCATTTTTGATCTGATCGTCGAGCCATGCCAGTTGCAGCGAACCTTCATTGAATGCAGGACTGAAATTGCCGGTTGAATTGATGGCTATTATTTTCGCATCACCATAATTCATGCTAAAATAGGCTTCAGGATCTTCTAGATCGGAAGAGCACACGTCTGAACTCCAGTCACTTAGGCATCTCGT
>CALCJE010000104.1 GCA_937965665.1 uncultured Bacteroidales bacterium | reverse complement strand
ACGAGATGCCTAAGTGACTGGAGTTCAGACGTGTGCTCTTCCGATCTCCGGATATTCCGGAACATAACTCCTGATTTTGTGACATTTGGCATATTTGTACTTTAACTTTCCAAACTGCGCATTTTTGGTTATATCGAGCAAAACCGGCCCCGGCCTTCCTGAGGCAGCAATATAAAAAGCCTTGGCAATAGCTTCGGGGATATCTTCGGGGGTGGTGATCTGGAAATTCCATTTGGTAACCGGCATGGAGATACCTACCACATCTGATTCCTGGAAGGCATCAGTGCCCAGCAAATGAGCACCCACCTGGCCGGTGATACATACCAACGGGGTCGAATCAATCTGGGCATCGGCAATTCCGGTCATCAGGTTAGTAGCGCCAGGTCCCGATGTAGCAATACACACACCTACTTTGCCAGTTACGCGGGCATAACCCTGGGCAGCATGCACAGCTCCCTGTTCGTGGCGGGTGAGAATATGACGCAACGCATTGCGATAATCGTATAATGCATCATAAACAGGCATGATTGCGCCGCCGGGATAACCAAAAATAACTTCAGCCCCTTCTGCAATCAGCGAACGGATAACAGCTTCGCTGCCGGTAATTTCTACATCCTGCTGCTGCGACCTGTTGGTTTCTTTTTCTTTTGCCGTCATAATTATGTCTGTTGGTTGTTATTCAATTTTTGTATTTCGGATTGTGTAGTTTTCTTAAAAAGGTTTCAAAAACTACAGAACCGGGTGTTTAATCTATTATTCTAACTGCACCAGTATCGGCCGACGAAACATGTTTTGCGTAAATTTTAAGGGCTGTCGAAATGGCTCTTTGCCTGGTATGCGGTGTGAAGGCAGCTTTTCCGCGCCCGGCTTCCATGGACTTTCGGTTTTGCAATTCCTGCTGACTGATGTCGAGGTTGATGGAACGTGAAGCGATATCAATCACAATTTTGTCATTGTCTTTTATTAGGGCAATTTCCCCGCCCGAGGCAGCTTCGGGCGAAATATGCCCTATGGAGAGTCCGGATGTACCTCCGCTGAAGCGGCCATCAGTAATTAAAGCACAGGCCTTATCGAGTTTAAGGGTTTTTAAGTACGAAGTAGGATAAAGCATTTCCTGCATACCCGGTCCGCCTTTGGGACCTTCGTACCGGATCACCACCACGTCGCCGGGGTTTACTTTGCCACTCAGGATACCATGTACGGCTTCATCCTGCGATTCGAAAACCCTTGCCAGTCCTTCGAAATGAAAGAGTGCCGGATCGACGCCTGCCGTTTTTACAATGCAGCCTTTGCTGGCAATGTTTCCGTATAGCACCGCCAGTCCGCCATCCTTATAATACGCATTTTCAATATCGCGGATACATCCGGAAACCCGGTTGTTGTCGAGTTCGAAGTAACTGGTATTTTGCGATCCCATCACCAGGTTGATTCTGCGGCCCGGTGCGCTTTTAAAAATCCCGAGGGCTTCGGCTGATACGCTTTCGTTTAAAATATCGAACTTTTCAATGGCCTGGCCCAGGGTTAGCCCATCAGCCCTGAAAGCTGAAGTATCAAGTAACTGGGCCCGGTTCAGTTCGCCCAGCAACGACAATATACCGCCGGCTCGGTTCACATCCTCAATATGATAATTTGAACTGGGGGAAACTTTGCACAAACAAGGCGTTTTCCGCGAGAGTGCATCAATATCCTTCATGGTAAAATCAACACCGGCTTCGTGGGCTACTGCCAGCAGGTGCAGCACGGTGTTGGTCGATCCGCCCATGGCAATATCCAGTGTCATGGCATTCATAAAAGCGTTTTTCGAAGCAATCTGGCGTGGCAGCACGTTTTCGTTACCTTCGGCATAATATTCGCGGGCCATTTCAACAATACGGGCGGCGGCTTTTTCGAAAAGCTTAAGCCTGTTGGCATGGGTTGCCACAATAGTTCCGTTGCCGGGAAGTGACAAGCCAAGGGCTTCGGTGAGGCAGTTCATGCTGTTAGCAGTAAACATACCGGAACAGGAGCCGCAGGTGGGGCAAGCCGATTGTTCAGCTTTGGCAAGATCGCTGTCGCTTACATTTTCGTCAGCACCCATCACCATGGCATCCACCAGGTCGAGTTTGCGGTCGCCCATCACACCGGCTTCCATGGGTCCGCCGGAAACAAAAATAGTTGGCACATTCAGCCTCATGGCCGCCAGCAGCATGCCGGGCGTAATTTTATCGCAGTTGCTGATGCAGATAAGCGCATCGGCCTTGTGGGCATTTACCATATACTCTACACTGTCGGCAATCAGGTCGCGCGAGGGCAGTGAATACAGCATTCCGTCGTGACCCATGGCAATGCCATCGTCGATAGCAATGGTATTAAATTCGGCGGCAAAACAACCCTGGGCTTCAATAAGACCTTTAACATACTGCCCGATGGAATGCAGGTGCGCATGACCCGGAACAAACTGTGTAAATGAATTTGCAATGGCAATCAGGGGTTTCCCAAACTGTTCATTTTTCATCCCGTTGGCCCGCCATAAACTTCGGGCTCCTGCCATTTTACGGCCTTTGGTAGAAGTATCGCTTCGGAGTGGTATCTGCATTATTTACGGTTTAACTTTTATGTGATTCAGGGTTGCGAGTATTGAATCATTTTCAACACATGAGCAAAAATTTCCATTGAAATAACAACTTTCTGCCTGAAATGATTTAACCATCTCTATATTAACGCATTATTTATGCACCTTTATAAAATCAAAAACCTCTCTCACTTTGGGTGAGAGAGGTTTTCTGTTTTATGTTTTTATCAAACAACATTCCTAACTCACCCTGGGTGCACAGAGGAGGAGGACAATAAAGGTAAAAATGCTGATTGATTTCACGGAAGCCATAGCTACTGTTTTGATAATGCAAAAATAAGGCCTATTTCTATAGGCTCAACATTTTATACAGGATTTTGAGCTGAATACCATTTATTTACGTAAATCACTTATAAAAACAGCTTTCATAAAACTTGTCTATTATTCTGATTTATAGTTAGTTTGATAAAAGTTTAAAAACCAGCCGGAATTTATTCAAATATATATTTTTCGATATATGTGTATAAATATTCATCCGGATTTCAGCAGAAAACAAAAAAGGTTCCGGGGAAATAAGCCCGGAACCTTTAAAGAAGAAAACTTTGAGCGGGTTAGTTTTTCACAACTTTCACCGAGTTTTCGAATCCGTTGCCAATTACTTTTACGAAATAAATGCCATTGTCATATCCTGACAGGTCGAGTTCTACTTCGCCCGGGTTATTAAGCAGTTTGTTTTCGTAAAGTACTTTACCGATAATATTTGTAATTCTCACGCTAACCTGATTGCTCCCATTTTCATCCAGGTTAAGATGAAGGATTCTACGGGTAGGATTTGGGTACAGTTTTACAGTTTTGGCAGTATTATGGGCCAAACCTGTTGTATTCAACAGGTTTACATCCTCGGTTACATCCGATTTGTCAACAGTAATGCTTCCTTCAACAGTCTTGTAAATCTCTTTACTTACTGTATATGCAAATGTACCAGGTTCTATTCCGCTAAAATGGGCTGTACCGGTTGCATCCGTAGTTGCGTTAACTCCATTCAGGGTAACTGTAGCGCCTTCGAGGGGCTCGGTTCCGCTGGTTACGCTAAATGTAACCGTGAAAGTGAGCTGGTTCAGGGTAAGCAGTTTTAATACATCAGCAGTATTTAGTTCAATTGCTTCGGAGGTTATGCCTGAATAGTTGTCTTTAGAAGCCGAGACGGTATAATTTCCGGCAGGATAGCGCTTGAATGATGCAAGCCCGGTAGCATCTGTTAAAACAGTAGTTTCGCCAAAGGTAACCGAAGCGCCTTCGATGGGTTCGGATAACTGGTCGATGGTATAGATTTCGGCTGTATAACCTGCCACTATGTTGAGCCACAGGCTAGCATTGGGTTGTTCGGAAGTAACTTCAACCTTTCCGCGCAGTATTGCTTCCGATTCATTGGCTGGTGTAACCACATAGGTATGGATACCTAATGCACAGTTAAACGAATTGCCTCCTAAGCCTGCATTATATTCCTGCTCAACGCCATCCACAGAAATGGTAGCGTTACCAAAATAGTTCATCATGCCCTTTGCAAGTCCTATATAAACTGACGGACTCGACAGGTACTCTGATTTAGAAATCACATTATTGGTAGCCAGGTATTCTTCAGTACTGGTAAAAGGCAGCATAATTTCGCCCGATACCGAATTATAGGTTCCGTTTCCGGTTACTGAATAAGCATAGGCACCGGCTGCAGGCTGAATATTCGTGAAAGTAGCTAACCCGCCGTCATCAGTAGTAACAGTAGTTCCATTGAACACGATAGTTGCCCCCGGAATCGGATTGTACGAATTGGCATCAAGCGCCATGATTTTGACGGTGTACACCGGCACCATGTAAATGTTTTTCACAGTATTTTCGGTAACACCGGCTATATCAACCTGTACATCGGCGAAACCAGTTTTCTTATTCGTAAATGAAATTGCAGTACCCGAAGCCACACCAAAAACAACTGTTCCGGTGGCATCGGTAATTTTGCTGATTCCGTTCAGGGTAATGGTATCGTTAGCCAGGCCAACCGTACCTTCAGGTCCGTTTATTACATTGAAGGTAACATCAAAGCCTGCAGCCAGTGAAACTTCACGGGCAACATGGGCATCAGCCACTGTAACGGTTCCGGTTATGTCAATAAAACCTGCTTTTGAAACCAGGAAATTATAATCTCCATTAATCATTTTCGTGAAAACGGCATTGCCACCGGCATTGGTTGTAACCACTGCATTATTGATAACTACAGCAGCGTCGGTTACAGGGTTGCTGCCATCAGTTACAGTAAACGTAATATCATAAGCATGCTGAAGCGCAATAGGGTCAACCACAAGGTCAACACTGCCAATGTTGGCAGTTCCTTTGGCGTCGGCAAACCCGGCAGCTGAAATGGTATATTCCAGTGAAGTCCATTTCGGGAAGAGCTTGTCAGTTAAAAGTACTCCCTGTGCGTCGGTAACAAAAGTCTGGTCGAAAACCGGCCAGGTACTTACCAGCCTGATGCTTGCACCGGCAACCGGATTTGATCCGTCAGTTACAGTAAATTGCACGCTGAAAGCGGGTTTCATATAGATTTCCATATTCAGGTCGGCATCAGTAACCGAAGTATTTCCGGTAACGGTAACAAAGCCGGTTTTTGAAATGGTATAGTCGTACGATCCGTTTACGGCATCGGGTAAAGTTGCAATTCCGTTTACATCTGTTACAGCCGAGTTTGATCCGAAAGTAACGGTTGCGCCTTCGAGGGGAACCATAGGCCAGCTGCCGCTGTTAAAAACAGTAAATGTAACCTTGTGTGGAGTTTGTAATATCTTGGTTATCGTTAAATCGGCGGTTACCAGCGCGGCAGTGCCTGAAACTGAACCGTATCCGGCTTTTGAAATGCTGTATGCATAAGATGTGTTCACCGCTTTGCGTTCGAAAACCACATAGCCGGCTGCATCAGTAGTTTTAGTAACTCCGTCAAGGATTACCGAGGCGCCTTCGATGGTATTCTGGTCAGGTGTTTCGTCAATCACGTATATTTCAATTTTTTTACCATTAACCACTGAAATCATGGCCGATGCACCAGATGTGGCAGTAACAGTTACAGTGCCGGAAACAATGGCTTTGGTAACATCAGCAGGAGTTACGGTATAGCTATAGGTTCCGGGAGATACAAAAAATGTATTACCTCCCATGCCTGCATCATAAGGATAATCAACACCATTAAATGTAATAGTGGCTTCTCCATAATAGCCCATCATACCAGAACTTAAACCAATAAAAACTGATGGTTTTTCGTAATATATTGATTTTGAAATATTGTTATTGGTAGACAGGTAGTTAGTGCTGACCAAAGGAGCAGAAATAGTACCCGACTGCGTCATATAATTACTTCCGTCGGGGCCCGAAATAGTGTATGGTAGTGCAGTAGCACTGGCGGCTGCATCAATAAATTTTACCACGCCTGTTGCATCTGTAATCAGTTCGGTTCCGTTAAGCGTAACCTTTGCCCCTGCCACTTTACTGCCATTGTACGCATCACTTACGGTAAACTTAACCGTATACACGGGTACCATGTTTATTGTGATAGGTGTATTGGCTGAAACGTTTGTGATCTCGACGGGTACACTTATAAAACCTGCTTTTTTGTTAACAAATGAATAGGACGATCCGGCAGCTACACCAAAAGTAAGTATGCCTGAAGCATCAGTTATTTTGGTTATCCCATCAATAGTGATGGTGTCTTTCTGTAAACCAACAGTTCCGCTGGCCCCGTTTATGATGGTGAATGTAAGATCATAACCGTTTGATAAGGTAACAGCAGGTGATTGATCGCCGTTTGAGACGGTCACAGAACCGGTTTTATCCATGAAGCCCGATTTTGTAATCATATACGCATAATTGCCGTTAACGTTTTTGGCAAAAACAGCTACACCAGCTGCATCGGTAGTTACAGAATTATTGCCTATGGTTACCTTGGCACCAGCTACAGGGTTTGTACCATCAGTAACTGTAAAGGTAATATTGTATGCATTCCGCAATTTAACGGTTGGGACTATAAACGGATTCGCAGAATTAGCAAGAACATTTGTATTGAAAGTAGAATCAGCAAACCCGGCAGCCGAAACAAGGGTAGCATGTGTAGCAACAGAATACAAACCGCTGAAAGTCACATCGCCGTTGGCATCGGTACTTAGGGTTGTAACAGGTGCTGTATTAATTTTTACAGAAGCCCCAGCGATTGCAACGTTGTTTTTATCCGTGATTTTGTAAACAATGTCGAAAGCTTTCTTGATGGTTGCTGTTTTAGTAAGTGTTACATCCGTGGTACGAATGTAAACCAGCGATGTATTAGCGTAATCGAGGTAGCCGGCAGCCGTTACCGCAACGGGATAAAATGCATTTGCTGCCGGGGTTGGCACCGAGAAAGTGGCATTCCCGCTCGCATCGGAAATAACCGTGGGCGTTGAAGCACCTGTTAGTGTAACACTGGCACCACTCACAGGCAGCGAAGGAGAGAGGTTGTTCTTAACCGTAATAGTTACGGCAACTTGCCCGATTGCCATTTTTATAAACAGCGCAAGCAAAACAATGAGCGTAGATTTTTTCATTGGTTTTTGGTTATTTGTTAATAATTAGTGATTTATGTGCACTTAAATAATACCGGCAGCAGCTTGTTACGGCTTGCTGCCGGTGTCTCTTTTTACATCTATTGCTTAATAATCCTGCTGGTTTGTTGCATGTTGTTATTGTTCCATTTCAGGAAATACAAACCGGCTGGAAGGTCGGACAGGTCGATATCATATATATTGAAAGACCCGGTGCTGAATACTTCTTCTTTCACTGCATTACCCTGGGCAGTATAAACCGTAAGCGTTACTTTGCCATTGACTCCGGAAGGCAAAATAGCATTGACTTTACCACGGGTCGGGTTGGGGTATACAAACAGTTCGCTGCTGCTGTGACCAGGGGTTGCAATACCTGTGTAAATTTCAGAGATACTTACAGGAATAGTACTAGTTGCCTTTGCACCCAGCTTATCTGTTACCAGGAAAGTAACCGAGGTAAGTCCTGATGAACCCGGCATAAGCAGGAAGCTATTGCCCGAAACAAACAGATTCAGCAGTTCGTTGTTTTGCGATACGGCTTCGAGTGTGGCAAGATCATGATCAGGATCGGTAAATACATCGTAAGGACCCAGAACCATGTAATTGCCATAGGGTGTAAACTTAAGGGTATCGATGGGCAGAGCTACCGGCATACGGTTTACATTTTTTACATTAACAGTAACTTTTCCTGTTGAAACATTTCCATAGGAATCGCTTCCGGTATATGTGAAATCATGTTGCCCGGCGCTGTTATAATCCGGTTTGTACACATATTTCAGTGTTTTTTTCAACGGATCGGGTTCGGTATACGGAACCTCTGTCAGGAATTTGTATGCGCTGTCGATGGCAAAACTGAACGCATCACCCTGTATATCAGAAGCACTTACAGTAAAGGTAATCGAATCGTTTTCGGAAACACCGAGTATTCCGGCTGGAGTCGTAAATGCAGGTCCGGTATTTTTAACCAGGCGAAGTACAACCTTCTTTTCGGGGTGGTTGATATCATTCGATTTTATCTTCAGGTAAGCAATATTATCGCTGTTATCAGCAGTGCGGGCCGTGAAACTCAGGTGGATGGAATCAGCATGACCGGCATCAACGGTTCCCTGTGCTGCCGAGGTAAGAATAACCCACGGTATATCGCCTGCGGTTTCTTCTGCGGCGCGGGTGTACCAGCCAATGGTGTTGAATTGCTGGTATGAAGCCAGGTCGTACCATTCGTCAGCACTTCCAAAAAGGAAGCGGTTCTTAACAACTTCAGTCTTCCTGGCACATCCCTGTGGATAAGTAAGCGCAGCCTCGAATCCAAAAACAATGAAGAATTTCTCGTTCGGATTAATCTTTATAGCATTTGCCAGTTTATAGGTCAGAAGGCTACCCCTATCATCGGCTTGTGGTGTACTGAAATCAAACGATTCGGTTGCAAGCAACTGGCATTCGTAAATGCTTTCATTGCCGGCGTAAACCATTACTTTGATTTTGGTGCTGAGCCAGTCGCCGGGTACAAACCAGCACTGAACATGCGAGAGCAGGAATCCGTCGGCTGGAGCATTGAAGCCTGTTGCTGAATAGAAAGCACGCGAACCGTTGTACCCAAGCCGTGTGGCGGGAACTGTATCATTATCCCAGGCCATAACCTGGTTATAATCATTTGCAGCAAGCATCTGTTTTGCAGTGGTTGCTTTCGATTTGGTTGCCATGTTCAGGGTTGCAGGGAAAACATCGGGTGTTGTGGCCTTCGCAGTAGTAGTGGTTCCTGCTTTTGCCATAGCGGTTTTTGTAGCAGCCGCTGCACGTACAAAGTTGATGCTCATAGTGTAATTCAGGTTGAGGCCACCCTTTTCGTTACCAATCTTAATGGCTTTTGCTGTGGTATAATCATCACTCTGGGCATAGCAGGCTACGGTATCGGCACTCAGCGAAATTGTAGCCGGAGTGTAAATATTAGCCAGAACCGGTACTTTGTAAACAGCTGGTGTTAAGGAAGTATTGATAACAAGGGTATCGTGAACCACTTTCGGGGTTACTGGTGTTATAGTGGAACGCATTTTCAGCGAAGTACGGGCATTCAACGTTGACGGGAATGCATATGCACTCAATGCCTGCCACATCCAGGTATCATTAACCTTTGTATACACTTCCACTTTTACATCAGCGGAGTTGAGTTGCGAAATGCCTGTAAGTGTAAAATTCGCCGAACCTGTATTTTTAATCTCAAATTCCTTTGTTACGGTGGCAACTGCAGGATTAATCTGTACTGTATCGTACACAAGAGGCTGAGGCACTTCGATAGCCGGGGTACCAGTCACCACGAGTTTCACCGGGAGTTTCAGGTTTAGGTGGTCGGGATCGTTATTTGTGAAAGCAACGCTGTCTGCATACGAACCTTCTATCAGATCTTTTGCATCGAGCAGCATTTTGAAATCCTTGGTTTCAGCAGGAGCAATTTTATAGCTGCGGGCCGGGTACAGGCTTATAGCCATGTCGGAATTTACAACTTTCTGGTAGTACGAAATCATCACTCCATCCGTTCCACCGGTATTTTCGACTCCTATTGTACCATAATCTGTGATCGTATTAGCACCGATAACAGGCATCACGTACTGAAATTTAATGTTCCCGTTGGCGAAAAGTATAACTTCGAATGAGATAGGCTCGCCCATAGTGAAGTTGGAGTTGTAATCGCGGTATTCAACAATAACGCGGTCGGGATACAATTGGTAATAGGCTCCGGATAAAGGGTAAAGTGCTTTAGTGTCAGGACCGCCGAAAATAAATAACGGAGCAATGTAATTGTTTGGCTGAGTTGTATCAGGTATGGGTCCGCCACCCCAGAATGTACTTACGCGGTTCTGGTCAGGTGTAAAAGTCACAAGCCCATTACCGATATAAAGTGAGTCATATTCTTTACCATAAAACCTGAAGGCGAATGGCATTTTTATACCCTTAGCCCAGTTTTTCCCGAACCAGGGATCAATTTGTTCACTAACATTGATACCGGTGCCGACAATCTCAACCCATTCGTAGGTCGGGCCGCCGTACTCGGTACTTTTCTTATAGGTGTAGCTCACATTTTCAACCGGAGACTGAACGGTTTCGGTAACCATTTCCCAGTCGTTGTTGGCAGGCGCTACATGAAGGTCGACGCTGCCTGAATTTTTGATTTTGAAATTCACGGTGGCATTGTTACCGGCATTCAGGAACCGGGTGATAGATGTAAGTGATGCTCCGCCGGAATTCAGGAGGCTGATTACCGGACCTTGTATAACTTCCAGTGAAAGAGCAATTTTGAAATGCTGACCATTCGCACTAGTTATGCGTAGCGTATCAGTAAAGTCTCCCAGCATGGCTGTTTTTGCAATCACTGTGTATTGTTCGCTTCGCTCCGGCTTGAGAAATGCCGGTACAGTACCATTCAACGTGAAATAATTATTATCAAAAGTTGCTGATACCAGGCTATCGGAAGCTTTGCCCTTGTTGGAAACAATAAAGTTCATTTTCTTGACTGCTCCTTTATACAGGGTTCCAAAATTGAGTTGCGTTGTGTCAATAGTTATCAGTGATGAACCGCCGTGTTCGATATTGAACTTAGCGTTATGGATGGTTGGATTGCGGTACGGATCGTTTGTAACCATCACCAGGTTCTCGGTATAAGGAAGCACAAAAAGGCTGTCGGTTTTAATGGTGTATGAAATATTCAGAGAATCGCCAGGCATAATGGTCCCATATGGCTTCGAAATATTGGAGAACAGCCCCAGGCCGGGATTGGTGAACTGAATAGTGGTGCCTGGTTTAAAGGAATAATCTCCGGTATATTCCCATTTGCCCCATTGAAGACCGTTCATAAGCAAGCCATCGTTTTTGTATTGATCTTCAATACTTACCAGGTTTGATTTTGTCATCCTTGGTAGTATCCCTTTTTGTGTGTAATGAGTTCTTTTTCTAAATTCAAAGGT
>CALCJE010000103.1 GCA_937965665.1 uncultured Bacteroidales bacterium | reverse complement strand
GCAATCAGTATATCGGGATTGCAAGCCAGCGCCATGGCGATCATTACCCGCTGTTTTTGCCCGCCCGAAACCTGGTGCGGGTAAGCGTTAAAAGTGGCTTCCGGATCGGGCAGCATTACCTCGTGGAATAGATTGAGTGTGCGCTGCCGGGCTTCCGAACGTGTTACTTTTTCGTGTTGCAGTATGTTTTCCATCACCTGCTTTCCGCATCGGGCTGAGGGGTTGAGCGAGGTCATGGGTTCCTGGAAAATCATGGCAATACGCTTGCCCCGCCACAGCCTCATTTCCTTTTCAGGAAGAAGAAGCAAGTCAGTTTTTTCGCCATTGGTGCTGTGAAAAATGATGGAACCACCGGTTATCTTACCGGCAGGTTTGGGAACCAGGCCCATAATAGCAAGAGAAGTAACTGATTTTCCCGAACCCGATTCGCCTACAATGCCGAGTGTGCTCCCGCGTTGCAGGCTGAAAGAAATCTGGTCGACGGCAAGGTTTTCTTTTCCTTCGTGGCTGAAAGCGATACTGAGTTCGTTCAGGGTGAGAATTGTATTTTCGGAGTGCCCGTTAAGTTCCAAGAGCGGTTTCAATTAGTTGATTTAAATTATTCCTTTAATGATGGCCAGTTGTATGATCATTTCAGCAATCTGGGCATCGGTAAACCGGCTGCGGTTAATTTCGAGATCAAAAGCCAGGCTATCGGGCTTTTTCCCCAGGAGCCTGGTGATCAATAGTTCCCGTTCGGCATCCCGTTTGTGGACATAATCAGTGGCGTAGGTTTTGTTATAATCGAGCCGCCGTGCTATTTCGGCTATGCGCCAATCTTCAGGAGCCACCAACCTGATATGGATGGATTGTTTGATGTCGCTGCAAATACTGGCTCCTCCCCTGCCTATGATAACAACTTTGCCGCTATGCCCAAACTGCCTGATGACATCGTGAACCGTTTTAAGTATTTTCTGATCGCTTTTGAAAGCATGTGTTGAAAGAGCCCCAACAATCTGGTCCATGATACCACGATCCTTATCATTAACCACGTGTTGTAGTGCCACAGGATCAAGGTTCAGTTTTTCGGCTGAATCCTGCAAAATTTCGCGGCTGATAAACCGCCACTGGTTTTCGTTTTTCCCAGCGGGTTTTCGTTTGTTCAGCTCCTGGCATATGGCAAAGGCAATACCCCTGGCACCGCAACCGGTTTGTCTCGATATGGTGATAACCGGCCCGGGTTCTTTTTTCGAAATTTCAGGGATCACTTCACCCGAAAGTCGCCTGTTCATGTAATCGAAAAGCCTGTTTTCCATAACATCCGTATTTTAATGGTTAAGATGATGCATGTACCTCATGTTAGGCTAAATGTACACAAAAGAACGCTGGTTTTAGTCTGTTCTGCCTCTCCCCTTTCTTCATTTTCTGATCTTTCACATCTCTATTCTTCATTTACCCGTGCCCTGATGTTGTCCGTTTCCTGTTCGAATCCTGGTTTTCCAAGCAATGCAAACATATTGTTTTTATAAGCTTCAACACCTGGCTGGTTAAAAGGATTTATCCCCGACAGGTAACCGCTGAGCCCGCAGGCAAACTCAAAAAAGTACATCAGTTCGCCCAGCGAACGTTCATCCAGGGCCGGAAGCAGGATATCGAGGTTTGGAACTTCACCGTCGGTATGTGCCAGGGTTGTACCCAGCGCCGCCATATCATTTACTTCCTGAAGCGTTTTTCCAGCCAGGTAATTCAGGTTGTCGAGGTTCGATTCATCAGTTGGAACCGATAGCAGGTGCCGTGTTTTCTGGATATGTATTACTGTTTCGAAAAGGATACGCTGCCCTTGCTGTATATACTGGCCCATAGAATGCAGGTCGCCGGTAAAATCAACACCTGCAGGGAACAATCCTTCATATTCTTTTCCTTCGCTTTCGCCGTAAAGTTGTTTCCACCATTCGGTGAAATAATGCAGCGAAGGTTCGTAATTTACCAGTATTTCGACCTGTTTTCCCATGCGGTAGAGCAATGCCCGTATTGCAGCATAACTGGCGGCCGGGTTATCGGCCAGCAATGGAGTTTCGATACATGCCTTACGCATTTCGGCAGCACCCTGTATCAGTTGCCTGATGTCGTAACCGGCTGCGGCTACAGGTAACAATCCTACAGGTGTAAGTACAGAGTATCTGCCTCCTACATCATCTGGGATTTCATACGTTTTATAACCCTGTTTTTCGGATATGCTTTTCAGCGCTCCTTTCGATCCATCAGTAATGACAATGATACGATCAGCGGCTCCTGCAACGCCGTACTTTTTTTCGATATGATTCTTTAAAATCCTGAAGGCAATAGCTGGTTCAGTGGTAGTTCCCGATTTCGAAATTACCAGCAAGGCATATTCTTTTTTATCGAGCAGGCGAAGCAATTCGGCATGATAATCCTGGCCCAGGCTATTTCCTGCAAACACAAGCATGGGATTATTAACTTCGGTATCAAAAGCTTTGAATGGCGAAGATAGTGCTTCAATAATTGCACGGGCTCCCAGGTATGAACCCCCAATCCCTATTACTACTATGATTTCAGCTTTTTCGCGGAGTTTTTTTGCATCCGCTTCTATCCGGCTCAGTAATGCCTCATCGGTATGAACAGGCAGGTCGAGCCAACCCAAAAACTTGTTTCCTTTGCCCGCTTTTTCAACCAGCAGGCTGTGGGCTATATCAACTTCATCCTGCATCAAATGAATTTCTTCTTCCGAAAGGAATCCCAAAACATATTTATACTGGAATTGAAGATGGATCATTTTTGCTTGCTTTTACGAATGCAGCTGTATGCTTACAGAGTATAAAATTACGAAAAAAAGCCGGCAGTTCATACTGTTAATGGTAATTTAACAAATAGCTGAAGCCCTTGTTGTAATTATGGTTGCTGTTTTCGGGGTATAAATAAAAAATGCGACCCTGTTGAGCCGCATTTTTCCCAAACAAACAACAAAACCAGTTATGAAAATTAGCTCCGTACTCAACCGGAGGTGTAATAAATAACTTTTTGTTCAATTAACCGATACAAAGATAGTATGGCATTGTCAAGATGATTGTTAACGAAATTTAAAGAACGTTAAAATATGTTAAGTGACCATATGAATCAGGTCAGTAATTATGTTTGATGATTGGCTGTGCAATGATATTTTTTGAAATAGTTTCTCAAATAAAAAATGCGGCCCGAAAGCCGCATTTTCCCAAACAAACAACAAACCAGTAATGCATTTAATCTTTGTTGCCGGCAAAGATTACACAATAACCTTTTGTTCAACTAACCGATACAAAAATACTACCGGTTTGGCAAGCCAGTTGTTAACGAAAGTAAAAGAACGTTAAATAATGTTAACCAAACACATAAGTGATTGCCAGGCGCCATAAATTTGCACTACCTGTTTCCGAAAGCGAATGAAGTTATTCAGTGGTTTTCCGTAGTTTTGACCGATCGGGAAATATCAGGATGATGCTGAAAAGCAGATTTTATTTTAAAGGCTGGTTTGTTTCAGGAAACAGGAAAATGAATTACTTAACTATTTGTACCGGGTGAAAAAGCAATTATTAGGATTATTGATTGTTATCATGTCAGTCGCAATGGCTGTATTTATAGGGATACAGGTTTACTGGATCCGCAACTCGATGCAGCTGAGGGAGGCAAATTTTCGCCGCAGTATCGACGATGCTGTGAACAGTGCCTTGCTAAAGCTCGAAACCATCGAATTTTCACGACGTACAACCACCGGTTCCATTCAACTGCTGGCCCAGGACTCCATACTGCAGCAGTTTAAAATGCAGTCGGAACAACTTGCCGATACCCAACCTGGCGATCGCATTGAAATGATAAAGCAACCGGGTGAAGGCGCTTCGGTAGGTATGAACAATCCTGCAAATACCACTTCAGGTGATGGAATGCCCGATTCAGGGAACCTGCCTGCCAGCATCTCTCAAAATTTTTCGGAAGGCGCTGCTGTTCGTAAGCAAATCATGCTTAATTACGTGATGAACCAGGCCCTGGGCGAAGAAACAAACAAAAGTATTGAACAGAAAATTTCCGTAGGCCTTATTGATACCCTGCTTAAACAGGAGTTTGCGTCGAAAGGGATTAATATCGAATATGAATTTGGCGTTTTTAGCCCCGACCGCAATAAAGTGGTACTCGAAAAAACGGGCAAATACCACGACCAGCTTTTGTTTAAAGGATTCTCATTTCCCCTGTTTTCGGGGGGTACCATTTCGACCCGCGATTTCCTGCTTATCTACTTCCCGAAACAATCGCTGTACAACCTGCAGAGTCTCTGGCTGATGATGCTGGTATCCATGATACTGGTACTGGTAATCATTGCAGCATTCAGCTATTCGGTGTTCACCATCATCAGGCAACGGAAATTATCAGAACTCAAGAATGACTTCATCAACAATATGACCCACGAGTTCAAGACCCCGATATCGACCATTTCACTAGCCTGCCAGGCGCTTTCGGACAAAGATATTCCGCATACCAACGAGATGTACGACGATTATATTCATATTATCAGCGACGAGAATCACCGCCTGGGCGAAATGGCTGAAAAAATACTGCAAACCGCCATTCTTGAGAAAGGGAACCTGCACCTGCGTCCCGAAACCATTGATATGCATAAGCTTATTGCTGATGCGATTCATAAAATTGCCATTCAGATTGAGATCCGCGACGGTGTTATCACCGAGTCCTTTAAGGCCGAACATGCCATGATAAAAGCAGATAAGGTCCACCTCTCGAATGTGATTTTTAACCTGCTCGACAATGCCAATAAATATTCGCCCCGTAAGCCACAAATTATGGTTTCGACTGAGGATGCCGAAAACGGGATTTATATCAGCATTCACGACAAAGGCATGGGTATAACCAAAGCCAACCTGAAACGCATTTTCGAAAAGCTGTACCGGGTTCCTACCGGCGATGTGCATAACGTGAAAGGATTCGGGCTGGGGCTCAGCTATGTGAAATTTATCGTAGAAAAACACGGCGGGTCCATTTCTGTTGAAAGCGAACCCGGAAAAGGTAGTACATTTACCTTGTTTTTACCCTTTGTAATTCCAGATCAGAATACCCCTGAAAACACCAGGGCGTTATTCAGTTTAAAATACCTGAATCAATTATTAACCGGTAATTAACCCGATAATATTTCCCGACATGGAAAACGAAAAAATAAAGATCCTGCTTGCCGAAGACGACCGCAATCTTGGCACCATTCTGCGTACTTATCTCGAAGCCAAAGGTTATGCACCGAGGCTTTGTGTAAACGGGCTCGAAGCACTGGAAGTTTTCAGTAAAGAAGCTTTTGATTTTTGCGTTGTTGATGTAATGATGCCTGTGAAAGACGGATTTACTCTGGCTAAAGATATCCGCAAAGTGGATAACCAGATTCCTATTCTTTTTCTTACCGCTAAATCACTCGAAGAGGATAAACTGAAAGGTTTCCAGGCTGGTGGCGACGATTACCTTACCAAGCCTTTCAGCATGGACGAACTGCTTGCACGCATCGAAGCTATACTGAGGCGTTCGGCTAAAGTTGCCGACGGGAAAACCGATAAAGGAGTATTTTCACTTGGGAATTTTGTTTTCGATTACAACCATCAGAATTTGCATATCAACGGCAATGATCAGAAACTTACCAGCAAAGAAGCTGAGCTGTTGAAAATACTTTGTGAGCACGTAAACCAGGTGGTTGAACGCAGTTTTGCGCTGAACCGCATCTGGCAAAACGACAGCTATTTCAATGCCCGGAGCATGGATGTGTATATCGCTAAAATCCGCAAATACCTGAAAGATGATCCTTCAGTTGAACTGATTAATGTTCATGGTATCGGATTTAAACTGGTTACCGAAGCATCGGCATCCTAAACTGAACTTCGCCTGTTGATTACTTTCAGCGCCTCTTTACTGCTCAGGTTGCTGAGTTTATGTGATTTTACAAATTCAATCACAGCGCCGGGTGCCGATTTTGAATATTGCCGCAATGACCAGCCAATGGCTTTGCGGATAAAGAAATCGGGATGATCCGAAAGCCGCTCGCACAGGTCGAAAAGCAGCGCCTGATCAGTTTCTTTTCCATACTTCAGCTGGTGCAGCAGGCAGGAGCGTTGCAGCCAAAGGTTACCCGATGCCATCCATTTTTCAATGTATTTTGTACGGGTTTCAGGATATTTTTTAAACAGGGCTCCGGCAATATTCGGGGCGATAAAGTCAACGGAATCCCACCACGATTTGTGAATGATCATCCATTCGGCCAGGTCGAGCATCTCCGGGCCTGCATTTTTAACCATTCTACCGGTAATATCCATGGCTGTGTATTGCCATTCGCGTTGTGGCTGCTCCCAGGCAAAGTGTACCAGGGCTTCCAGGTTTTCGTGCGTCGGGTAACCTTTCTGTTGTAGAAATGTTTGTACCAGCTTACGGCGCAGCGGTGAAGGCAGCCCGTAAAAATCCGATATGTTTCGCATATAGGCTTTTGCCCCGGCAGCAATGTCAGGATTTGAATGCTGTTGGAATTCAGCTGCCAGTTTATCAAAGTATTCTTCAACCATAACATCATTATTTTGAATTCATCCGTTCAAAGCCTTCGATTTCTTATTTTCGGGCGCCGAAAGCGTATTCGCCTGGTTTCAGGTTTGCTGTGGTAATTGTCCCCAATGTGCCTGATCCTTCGGTTGAGCTGTTAATTTCTTTCCAACGATGGCCGGCGGCAGGCCTGTAGAGCAAAACCGGTGTATTGCCCGGAGTTACTGATAAGGCCGGGTAGCGCCCTGCTGTATTATTGTATGCAAATTTGGCTTTCGCCGAAAATCCTTTTGGGAAAATCCCTTCTACGGTCCAGTATTGTGTGCCAATCATTTGCAGGCCGGGTTCGAGGACTTTTGCGGTATCGGCTTCGATCCAGTTGTTGGTAATTCTTACCAATGCCGAATCGGGCACTTTTTCAGCAATTACAGTACAAAACGACTGGGGATACTCAACCTGTCCCGCTTGTGTTATCGTTTTTGCCTCATCGGTGGTGGCATCCGAGATTTTCTCATCCAGGTCGGCCATAGCAGTAACCGGAACAAAAGGAAGGTGAAAAGTCTTATTACCGGCAGGGCCCGAAAAAACAAGGGTATCTGTTACTGAATGCCATTTCTTATCCATAAAGGTAATTTCCAGGTGGTTGTAAGTCGCATATTGATTTCGGCCCAACAGCCGCTGTCGCACAAATACAGTAACATCGTACCCGTTCTTGCCCTTTCGGGTTGTAACAGAATCGACCGAAAAATGCGGGAACCCCGGCTGGTAAACCCATGCATCGAAAAATGGTCCCAGGTTCATTCCGCTGTATGGTCCCAGGAATTTTTCCAGGTCCTGTGTGGATGCATATTGATAGGCATACTGGTTCAGGTATGCTTTTATTCCGCCGAAAAACAAGCTGTCGCCCATATATCCGCGTAGCGTATGCGCCACCTGGCCGCCTTTCTGGTAAACCGTGGTGCTGTAGGTTAATGTTTGTGGTATGCCGTAAAGTGCGTAATATCCGCCATCGGTAATATGAGCCGATTGCAGCACATCTTTGAGTTTTGAACGCATGTTGTCCTTGTAAGCCTTGCGGCCATAAATATCTTCGCGGAACAGCGACTCGCACCACACCGCCCAGCCTTCGTTAAGCCACATATCCTCCGCCGAAGCACAGGTTACTTTATCGCCAAACCACATATGCGAAAGTTCGTGCGCATACCACCATTCCTGGTCGGTGGTGCCGGTCCAGGCGCGGAAAGGATAGGTTATATTCGAAGCATGTTCCATGGCGCCCAGCCCGCCCGGCGAACCTGTAAACCCGACCCTTTCGAAGGGATATGGACCAAAATATTTCTCGAAAACCTGCAGTATCCGGAGCAGGTGTACAAATGTGCCGGCTGTTTTGGCGGTATCGGATGGCCTGCAGTAAATAGTGACAGGTACCCGCGATTGCTGCCCGTTAAAGGTATCGGCAACAAGTTCGTATTTCCCGATGGTTGCCGATGCCAGGTATGTAGGTATTGTATATTCTGTGCGCCAATGCCAGGTGGATGTGTTATTGCCGTTATCATGCACTTCGATAAGCCTGCCTCCGCTGATGGCTTTTTTATTGTTGCTGGTTGTCAGATATATATCATAATTTGCCCTGTCGTGGAAATCGTCGATGCAGGGAAACCAGGCTTTCCCGAGGTTATGCGGTATGGCGTCAAAACCTACACCCAGGTTTAGCGCATAATCGCCCGAAAAATGAAATCCTCCCCAGCCGCTGGGATCAACAAAAGGATGTCCGTGGTAATATATGGTTACCTGGATTTTTTCGCGACTTTCGATAGGTACGGGCAAAGGAATGATTACCTGGTTCGGGATCTGCGAAAATGCTGTGGTACGATTACCGCCGATAAAAACCGAATCCACTTTTAGGCTGGCAAGCTCAAGCCTGATAACGGATAACGGACCAGTTTTAGAAAACAGTGATACTGTTGTGTAACCTTCGATGGTTTTATTCGTCTGATGAATACTTGTTAAATGGATGTCGTAATGTGTTGCTTCAATAGTATCACTATACACTGATTTTGCCTTGTTTTCGACTGTTGAAAACTGGGCAAATGAAGTGTTGTACGTGTATAACATTAAAAAGATTGTTAAAAACGCAAATAATTTTGTGTTCATCATGTGTTTATATCATGGTTACAATAACTTTGTAAAATTAATTCAATAAAATACATCACAATAAGTTCTGAATTTATAACTTCCTTTCAATGAGAAAATTTTTTTTAATGATATCCTGTTTCCTGTTCGTAACGGCAGTGAACTCACAGGAGGTGTGGACACTGGAGAAATGTGTTGAATATGCGCTCTCCAATAACATACAGGTAAAACAGCAGCTACTGCAGGTTAAAAATGAATCAGCGATGTTGCAGCAGGACAAGCTGAGCTTGCTTCCTTCCCTAAACGGTGGCGCGAGTCACGGTTACAACTTTGGTCAGACCGTTGACCGTTATACCAACCAATTTGCTACAAGCCGGGTACAGACCGATAACTTTTACCTCGGTTCAAGTTTAACGCTATTCGATGGTTTTCAGAAAATAAACCAGGTGAAACAGCGTAAATCCGATCTCGAAGCCACCCGTTTTGAGACCGATAAATTTATGGATGATATTTCGCTGAATATTGCCACGGGTTACCTGCAGATTTTGTTTTATAACGAATTAGCCAAAACTGCCGAAAAGCAATTAAAATCTACTGAACTGCAGTCGCAACGCCTCAAAACACTTGTTGATTCCGGTGCTCGTGCCTAAGGAGATTATTTTACCATCGAAGCACAGAAAGCATCAGAAAATTCGCAGTTTGTAAGTGCCCAGAATAACCTTTTTATTGCCCGCCTTACCCTGGCACAAATGCTCGACCTGCCCAATCTCGATGGCTTCGAAATTGAATATCCTGACATCGATATGGCCACCCAGCCCTCGCTTTCGATTAAACCCGACCAGATTTATGAATATGCACTCGAAACTCAGCCATCCATCAAAAGTTCACAGTCGAGGGTGAAAAGTTCCGAAATTGCCTTATCCATGGCTCAGGGCGGCCAGTCGCCAACACTCTCCATACAGGGATCGTTGGGATCGGGATACTCGGGTGCTGCTCAGGTTTTCGACAGTGCAAGTGCCGTATATAAAACAAAATCGTGGAACGACCAGATACAAGATAACTTTAACAAATCATTTTCTATTAACCTGAATGTTCCGATTTTTAATGGCTGGTCGACCCGGACCAATATAAGCCGTGCAAAAATTAATGTTGAAAACCAGAAGTATAACCTCGAACAAAGCAAGCTACAACTTCGCAAAACCATTCAGCAGGCTTACGTTGATGCCAAGGCAGCCCTCAATAATTACGAGGCATCCACAGCAGGCGTAAATGCAGCCCACGAATCGTTCAGGTATGCTGAGCAGAAATTTAATGTTGGGGCATTAAACTCGGTTGATTACAACAATGCCAAGAAAGATCTCGAAAAAGCCGAATCCGATCAGCTACGTGCCAAGTACGAGTTTATTTTCAAAAGTACGGTTCTCGACTTTTACATGGGCAAGCCATTATCGCTGAAACGCAAGATGTAAAAATTTTATCCACGCACTAAACAGACACAAAATTATTTATCATTTAATCCACTTTAACAATGTTCACCAAGAAAAGAATTATCTGGATACTCATTATTTTTGTCGGAGTAGCCCTTATTGCCGGTATTGTGGCCAAGAAAAAAGGACTTATTGGTAAGACCGAAGACACAAAAGTTGCTACCGAAAAAGTTACAAAGCGTACCATCGTCGAGGTGGTTTCGGCTAACGGGAAAATTGCTCCTGAATTCGAAGTCAAGCTTTCGCCTGACGTGTCGGGTGAAATTATCGAGCTGTATGTGAAAGAAGGCGATCTGATTAAAGCCGGGCAATTGCTGGCCAAAATAAACCCCGAAATTTATATTTCGAATTACGATCGTACTGTTGCTGCGCTTAACACGGCACAAGCCAACCTGGCCAACGCCAAAGCACGGCTTGCACAGGTAAAATCACAATTCCTCAATGCTAAAAGTTCGTTCGACCGTAACGAAAAACTGCATAACCAGAAAACTATTTCCGATGCCGAGTTCGAAACTTCAAAGTCGAATTATGAAGTGGCCCTGGCCGAAGTTGAAGCTGCCGAAGAGAGCATTAAAGCCTCTGCTTTCAATGTGAAGAGTGCCGAAGCTGGTGTTAAGGAATCGAAGGAAAACCTTTCTAAAACTTCTATTTACGCACCGGTAGCAGGAACCGTTTCGAAACTCAATATCGAAAAAGGCGAACGTGTTGCAGGAGCTTCACAATTTGGTTCAGGAACCGAGATTCTGCGTATTGCCAACCTTCAAACCATGGAAGTTAAGGTAAGTGTAAATGAGAACGATATTGTTCGCGTTGCGCTTCACGATACCGCCCTGGTTGAAGTGGATGCATACCAGAACCGTAAATTTAAGGGCCTGGTGACCGAAATCAGCACCTCCGCCAATACCGTGGGTGTTAGTGCCGACCAGGTAACCAACTTCGAGGTTAAAATCCGTATTCTTCCCGATTCGTACAAAGATCTTATTTCGAGCAACAATCCTAATGATTCGCCTTTCCGCCCGGGTATGTCGGCAACAGTCGATATTCAAACTGCAAGCAAAAACAATGTATTAACCCTCCCGATACAGGCCGTTACCTCGAGAGCTGACACCGCTAAAGCAGCAATAGCCAAGGCCGAAAAAGAAAGCACTTCTTCTTCGGAAGGTGACGAAAACACCAAAAAGAAGACAGAAGCCGTTCAGGAATATGTTTTCCTTTACGACAAAGGCGTTGCCAAGATGGTTAAAGTTAAAACCGGTATCCAGGATAATACCTACATCCAGGTTACAGAAGGTTTAACCGATGGACAGGAAGTTATTACTGCACCTTACAGGGCTGTTTCCAAAAAACTGAAAGATGGCGATAAAGTAACCAAAGTTGATGCCAAGGATTTGTATGCTGATGAAAAGAAGTAATTAAACATCAATCAATAGCTTCTTCCGGGTTCCGGGCGCTGGGTTCACAAAATGAACATCAGCACCCGGAACTTTTATTTTCGTAAATTTGCACACATTTTAAAAAGGAATACATGGCGCTTATTCTGGGTATCGAAACAGCTACAAGCATCTGCTCGGTAGCTTTGGTAAAAGGAGGAAAAATTGTGGCAATGCGCGAATCTGTTGGTACCCGTGAACATTCAGCCGAGCTTACCGGGTATATAACAGAAGTATTTGCCGAGGCGGGTTTTCCCTATTCGCAAATGGATGCCGTTGCCGTAAGTATGGGCCCGGGTTCTTATACCGGGCTGCGAATTGGTGTTTCGTCGGCCAAGGGCCTTTGCTATGCCACCGATAAGCCGTTTATTGCTGTTGATACCCTGAAATCGCTGGCATGGCTGGCGTTGCAAAAACTGAAAACCGAAAATGCCCCATTGGATAATGTTCTGCTCTGCCCCATGCTCGATGCACGCCGGATGGAGGTGTATACAGCCATGTTCGACCAGCACCTGCAGGTTGTTGAAAACGTTAATGCCCGAATCATTGACCAGGATGCATTCGATCGTTTTCCCGACAGGGAGATAGTTTACTTTGGCGATGGCGCATCAAAATGCCAGACAGTGCTGGCAGGCAAAAATAAAATCACATTTCTGGATCACATTAACCTCACAGCCCAAGCTGTATGCGTGTTGGCTGAAGCAGAATACGAAGCGCAAAACTTCGCTGATGTTGCTTATTGCGAACCATTTTATCTGAAAGATTTTGTGGCAGGTAAACCACGCGTGAAAGGATTATACTGATCTTATACTACCTTAATACACTATTAGAAACCTTCCGGGATATTCTTCAGGCAGGGCTTTTCTTTGGTAAGCTGCTGGTTTTGTCTGATTTATTTGCTTTCAAATGCTGCGGGCTGGCTAAAGTGAAGCATTATTATTTAATATAGTTTTTTTATAATATAGAAATAAGTTTATATTTGTCTGGGTTTCATTACTAAAATCTTGAGCTATAATCAACATTCAATAAATGGAATATAAAATTCTTCAACCCGTTCGCAAAGGCGGTATATTGCTGGTAACCATTAACCGGCCCGAAAGCCTCAACGCACTCAATACTGCCTTTTTTGATGAAATGGACCAGCTGCTGGCCAACGAAGCCTGTGAGCCGGGTTTAAGCGCCATGATTATTACCGGGGCAGGCAAAGCTTTTGTGGCTGGTGCCGATATCGCTGAAATGGTAAATAAAACTTCCGAAGAAGCCGAAGCCTTTTCGCTGCGTGGGCAAAACACTTTTCGTGGATTTTCAACAGTCGAAGTGCCTGTTATTGCTGCAATCAATGGTTTTGCCCTGGGCGGAGGGCTCGAACTGGCCCTGGCCTGTGATTTCCGGATTGCATCCAGCACAGCAAAGTTCGGTCAGCCGGAGGTTAATCTCGGGCTTATTCCGGGTTATGCGGGTACCCAGCGTCTTCCCCGGCTAATCGGAATGGGCGATGCCTTATTTATGCTCACCACCGGCGAAATGATTACAGCTGTTGACGCCTTGCGCATTGGGCTGGTACAAAAGGTTACTGAACCCGAACAATTGATGGACGAAGTGTTCAGGATAGCCGATGTAATTGCCTCCCGCGGACCGGATGCCATTAAACTTGTAAAATTCGTGGCCCGGCAGGGATACCAGGTATCGCTGGCCCAGGGAAGCCAACTTGAAGCACAGTCGTTCGGGCAGTTGTTTGGCAAACAGGGTACCGAAGGCATGAAAGCGTTCCTCGAAAAACGTAAACCACAGTGGTAACATCCAATACTCTTAAAAGATTTAGATAAAATATTAATAAAAATGGATTATATACAGCGAATACAAAAAGTATCAGTAATGGGTGCTGCAGGCAAAATGGGAAGCGGCATCCTGCTGCTAACCGTCCTCGAAATGGCGGACCAGATGCTCAAGCCTGAAAACAAAGGAAAGACGTTTGTTATCAATGCTATTGATACATCCGACGAAGGCCTTACCGGCCTGCTGAAATACCTGCGCGCTCAGGTACTTAAAGCTGCTGAGAAAAAAATTGTAAGCTTGCGGAATATTTATGCCCACAGGCCCGATTTGATCGAAAACAGCGATATCATTGATGCCTATGTTCAGGATGTGTTAAGCATTGTAAGGCCTACAACCCGAATAGAATCAGCTTACGATTCAACACTTGTATTTGAAGCAGTTAGCGAAAACCAGGCACTGAAGGAAAAACTTTTCCGCCTGATAAACGAAAACAACCCCTCACAACCCTGGTTTTTTACCAATACCTCGTCCGTACCGATAGGTGGGCTGGATAAGAATGCTTCGCTGGAAGGACGGATTCTCGGATTTCATTTTTATAATCCACCGGCAGTTCAGAAACTGGTTGAGCTGATTACCATTCCCGAAAATTCAGCTGAAATGATCGCATTTGCCAGGCAATACGCCTCCAACCTGCGCAAAATCGTGGTTCCTTCGAACGACATTGCAGGTTTCATTGGCAACGGGCATTTTATGCGCGATGCTTTGTTTGGTATACAGGAAGCCGAGCGTCTCTCTGCCGAAATGCCCCTGCACGAGGCCATTTATTGCATCGATAAGGTTACCCGCGATTTCCTATCCCGACCCATGGGTATATTTCAGCTGATTGATTATGTTGGGCTCGATGTGGTTCAGTTTATCCTCAGGGTTATGCAACCACATATGCAGGGCGAAAAACTACATAGCAGCCTGCTCGACGAACTCGTTCTGAGTGGTGTTAAAGGCGGCCAGTTTAGTGATGGAAACCAGAAAGACGGTTTCCTGAAATATGAAAAAGGAAAACCTGTAGGTGTAATTGACAAGGCTGCCGGAACCTATATTGCCTTGTCAACATTCAGCCAGCAGGCCGATACCTGGCTGGGAGAGATTCCTGCTGAAGTTTTACCATGGAAAACGCTGGTTAAAGCTGCTGACAAAAACACCCTGCTTAAACCTGCATTTAAAGCTTTACAAGCCGCGCACACCAAAGGTGCCGATCTGGCAGTTACCTATGCAAAAAACTCACGTAAAACAGCTTTAAAACTTGTTAGCGATGGAGTGGCTGCAACCGAAAACGATGTGAATACCGTATTGCTTACCGGGTTTTTCCACGCTTACGGACCCATTAACGATTATTTGTAACCGGATAAAATCATTTTGAAATGACAAAAATATCACGAAAAGTATACATGGCTGCCGGGTACAACACCATTTCACTGGGCACCGGTCGCAAGGAATTTAATCCCCGAAAGGACAGGCCGGGGCTTGAGCATTACATGAAAGAAGCAGGGCAGGGTGTAATTTCACAACTGGGCGGTGCTGCAAATATTGATGAAAGTGTGGTTGGCAATTTTATGTCAGCGCGATTCAACAAACAAGCCCACCTGGGTGCTTTTTTGCCCATGGTGGATAAGCAATTACGCTATAAACCATCAACGAGTGTTGAAGGCGCCTGTGCATCGGGTGGCTTGGCATTGATGAGCGGAATTAAATCAGTATTGGCCGGAACGGCTGATTCAGTACTTTGCCTGGGAGTGGAAGTGCAGAATACGGTGAAGGCAATTTACGGGGCCGATATATTGGCAGGTGCCGGCTGGTTCAGCAAACGCAAAAACGGGCATGCTTACTTTTTCCCGGGACAGTTCAGCGATAGGGCAGGGGCTTATTACCAGGAATTTGGCCGCGAATATGCCCGCAAGGGATTTGCCCGCTGGTTCCGAAATGCTATTGAAAATGCCCGTCTTTGCCCCACAGCCCAGGAGCATCACAACTCTGTTGCCGCCCTGGAAGCCCTGGCATTAACAGAACCAAATCCGAAATCGTTCACGGATCACCTTAATGTTTTCGATTGCTCCAAGGTGAGCGACGGCGCATCGGGAATCGCTGTTTTGAGCGAGGAAGGCCTGAAACGAGCTGGCATAGCTTACGCTGATGCCGTTAAGATAGTAGGGTGGGGTCATGCTGTTGACGATATTACCGAAGATCCGCCTCAACTCACCGTGCTTACCACCATGCGCGAAGCTATCAGGCAGGCGCTGGCATCGGCCGATATTACCATTGAGCAGCTTGCCACCGTTGAGTTACATGATTGTTTCACCATTGCAGGTATACTGGCTGTGGAAGCACTGGGCTTTGTTGCTCATGGCAAAGGCGCTGAATTTGTAGCTGCCGGCAATACCGCCCGCGATGGGAAAATTCCTGTGAATACTACCGGGGGACTTATTGGCTGGGGTCATCCCACAGGAGGTACCGGTGTTCATATGGCTGTAACAATCTGGGAACAACTCACCGGGAAAGCCGGGGCTAATCAAATTATTCTTGATGCCGCCCGTCCGTATGGAATGACTATCAATATGGGTGGTGATGATAAAACGGTGGTTGTGATTGTGTACAAAAAGGCAGAATAATTCAAAGGTATAAATGCAAAAAGCCTCCGTTCAGGAGGCTTTTTTTTGAGGTTTCGAGCGGAACCAAAATTTTTGAGGTTTTTCAATGGTTTTGGAGGCGATTGGTTAACAATTGGTTAAATAGGCATAAAGTTCGCCTGGCATTATTTCTTCTTTTTGTTGCCTTTTAATAACTTCTTTTCATCACCCTCAAGTTTACGTTGAAGTTTCTTCACATCTTCAGCAGCTGGAAGATTTTCGGGTACAATTCCTCTCTGAGTAAGCATATTCCTGACTGCAAGGTTATTATCAATATGCTCTCTTTCTATTTTTGTCTGACCTTTCAAATCTTTACTCTGTACATTCAATCCGGTCATTTCAGCGGCTAAATCCTTTGCCTTAATGCTTATTGTGGGTAGGAAATCAGCAACTGGCCTGGTATCTGGTACACCCATTTTACGTTTAAGCATCTGGGTATTTAACCTGAAAAGTGCCTGGTCTCCTTTACTCCTGATTAATGCAAATCCTTGGCTGTCTACGCCTCGTTCGTAAAGAATCCCGGAAAGCTGTTTTTCGGTATGGCTAAGCTTTTCACGAGCCTTTACACGTTCAAACTCTAAAATACGTTGTTCAACTAATTCAGATCTACGGGTTTGTACTGCAAAATAGTTTTGAGCAAAAGCAATTTCCTCTTTACGGCTATCACCGTTTTGAGCTATTAAATAGCAAGCATACCGGGTTAAAGCTATATCTTCTACAAGCCTTTCGGTATTGGATCCAATACCGACCATTTTCCTGACGTCAGGAAAATGGTTTTCTATTTCTTCCCCGGCATTTTTACAGGAATCCTTTGCTTTTTGGATTACTTTTTCAAAGTTTTCCCATTTGCTGTATCCTAATAAATTTTGCAGATCTCTGGCACTCCAACACTCAACCCCTTCCAGCTCTGAAGCAGCGGCTTCAAATTGTGAGAATAGATTTCTAATTTCGTCTGATTTCATAATTGATTAATCTATGTCGATTGCTGATTCGATTTTTGGACCTGCGTTGTGTAAACACACAATGTAGGTGCTATAGTAAAAAGCGATCTAGATAATTTTTATAGGTTTTTTCAAGGTTTTTGGATGCTATTGGTTAACAATTGGATAGAAATGTTATCTTTTATTGATGTTTTATGGCGTTTAAGCTTCTGCTTTCTCTGTTAATATAGTCAATTATACCATTTTACTGACGTCAGGAGACGATACTATGTTGATAATGTTTTTTATTATTTCACTGATTACCTGAGCTTATTTGAAGCGATTTTTCCAATTTTAGAAGGTTCTCTCTTAACTTATCAATTCTCTCCATTCTACTGGGATTATTTTCGGTTTGATTAATTATTTCACCAATTGATTCTTTCATTTGATTTATCATAACCTCAACTTCTGGCTTTTTTGCATCACTTGAATCAGTAATAGCCATTCCTATCGAATTTGTTCCTAAGTCTATTCCCAAAATTTTACGCTTTTCCCTGACTGGATGATTTTCAAAATTTTCTGATTCATCAATTGCTGATATAATTTCATTTAGTCGGCTATCCTGTAAACTTTTTAACTGAGTATATGTAAGCCTTAAAATTGATCGCTTTGCTCTTATGGTATCCATAAGTTCATCAATCCTGTTCCATAACACTTCATTCTCTTCATCCAGTTTTTTAACCTCGTCTATTAAAGCGGACTTGGTCCATTTTTCATTTTCATCTTCAAAAAATACAATTACAGGTACCTCAAATACTTCAGCTATTTTTTCTAGAGCACTAACTGTGAGCGTTTTATTTTTAATTGTATGATAAAGCCCAGTTCTGGTCACGCCAATTCGCTCTGCCAACAATTTGAATGACAGATCCTTGGCTGTTAATAAGTCATCTATCTTTTTGTAGTTCAATTTATTAACGTGTTAGTAAATAAATAATACACGGTGTATTATAAAAAGCACAAAGTGTGCTATATTTGTACTGTAATTACTTTCAAATAAAGCACGAACGTAATTGTACAAAATTAGTAATAATTAAAATATTAAACACTATGACACAGGTAGTATTAACTGACACTGACAGTTTGAAAACAGCACTGAAAGCTGCAATGATTGAAATAAGTGAAGAAACTGCTGCTGAAAAGAAGAAAGCAGCACAAATTGACAAGCTTTACACAATTAATGAAGTCAGAAAAAGACTTGGAAAAGCACACGCAACAATTAAGAAACTTGTTGCCAAAGGTCTGATAAAAACCACCATTGACGGCCTAATCAGTGAAGCTGCTATAAACGAATACCTTCAAAAATCTTAGCCAAATTCATTGATTAAGATCCAGTATTCTTTTAACGTATCTCACAATGTTAAATTTACTCAAATGAATGGAATCTATGTTATCCAGGATAAGACCGGCTATGTTTGGGCTGCAACTTACGAGCAACAAAAAGCGGTTGAAATTTGCCGGTCGTGCCAGGGAAAAGAAAAAGAAGGATCGACCTACCGGGCAATCCCTTTTTATAAATGCGACGGGACCGAAATAAAAGTTATTGCTGGTCCTATTCCGAAAGAATATTTACCAAAATAAGTTAAACCCGCTCCACTGGAGCTTTAAAACCAATAAGCCATGAAAAAAGAAGAAATCAGCATTGATGCAGCTGTGGAATTATCACAGCACATCCAAGATAAATGCCAGGTTCATAAAGCCCTTTCAATTGCGATTGGTGCAATTCATTCCGCGTTTGAAGATCGTAACATCAAAGAACCATTAGATGCAGATGCAGATATTAATTATGTTCCGATTTTAATCAATTTATCTGTTGAAGTTACTAAAGAAATTGACTCAATGGCAGAAAGACTTACTGATATGATTTTCAACCTCAAACCTGAAAATCATAATTAAGATGGAAGCTATTTCTGCAAATGAAATCAAACCAGGCAAAACACAACTCTTTTACGAGGCTTTGTCTGCCTATGTTTCTGCGAAAAAGGTAGGTCAGGAATGGCCATCACTGCCACTCAGAAAAGATTCCTACATCAGTAAAAAGTATGTGAAATTACGTACTGGCCGCTTTACACTTGCAAAATACGACTTGATCAAGAAGGAACTAACAGTTATCTGAAATGCCATTGAAAAAGAGAAATATGCTACTTAAAGTCGTTCCGGAACCAGTACAACCCAGTACCAGGCATTTCAAAGAAATCTTGTTTTCTATTAGCAGGATTAAAAGTTTATTCAGAAAACCGAAACCCTTTAATATCACTGAAATTGCCCGGGAAGATTTAAACTTATTCCTTGAATTCGTCGTCCGCTACAAATGGTCAAAGCAAACGATGATCCTGCAGGAGCGTATATTTAAAAAGAGTAGCACGTATGAAGCATCTTTAGTTGTAGAATATCAATGGTTTAGTTTGCTTTCACCTGATCAGAAACGCTTTTTGTCTGAATACGGCCTTAATGCTGTTACAAAGGAGCTTGAGTCTTTCATTGAAAAATGGGAATACAAGCCTTTGAAAAGAAAATCACACAAAGTTGTTAATTTTTTACCTCGTTTTTTATCTGGAAAATCTTATTAAAATGGATATTCAACCAACTCTAAAAGAGATCAACCGGCCAATTATTGCTGATGCGATATTGGAATATTTGAAGGAATTCAAGCGGCCAGGTGATCCACCAATGATCCGGCCAGGCTTAAACTCTTCAACGGTAGAAAATGACCGTGTTTACTTACGTTCGGGTAAACATTTATTAGCCATTTTCAGGACGGATACCCGCAAGTTTTTACCACTCACTACATCTATCATTCGTAAATATTCAAAATAGGCTATGAGGACATTATTAGATCAAGTTAATGCAGAAAAAGCAAAAAAAGAGTGGCGCGAAAAGCGTATACTTATTGCAATACAGGCATTTAGCGAATTACATCCTATGCCTAGAAAAGAAAAAAGGCCTGATTTAGCAGCTTCAAAAACAGCTTTTAATAAGGTTTTTCTAAGAAGTGCATCCGGTGTTTTAGTGGCTATTTATGGCGAGGTATCGGGCAATTTCTGGAAATTAACCCCTGAAAAGATGAAGAAGCATTCCATTATTATTAAACCGCTGAAGGTGCAAACCAAAAGCATAAAACCCAAAAAATCATGAATTTAGAGCTAACAAGAGAACTACTCAATGAGATTGAAAGAAAATCTTTTCAGATGCGTGCTATAGTTGATGGCATGGCAAGCCTTGGAACAACTGTTTGCGAAAAAGGTGATCCCACACATATTTGTTTCACAGGAACAGATCCCGAGAAAGCTTTTACAGATATGGCTTCACTTGCCGGTGAACTGCAACAACAGATAGGCGAAAATGTAACTGAATTATTTAAAAATTTGCCTGAATGCTAATTGGAGCTACTGAGATACATGAAAATATCAATAGCCTTACAGATTAACTGCATAAATCACTTATTTAACTTCAAAATCATGAATGAAAGAATAAAGGAACAAGTTGACCAGGTAGAACCAAACCTTCAAAAGCTAAAGCATGAAATTGATTTATACTTAGCTGCGTTGCATTATTTTAATGATAAGGATCCGGAAACAGCTGAATGGAAATTTGAAGCTGTAAAACTGATAAATGTAATACTTGACTGGTATAGATCCAGAGTAGAAGATTGGACAACACAAATTATCAATGGGGTTAAAATCATAGAGACATTTCCTCATGAATTTATTAACCTAATCAATATTTTAAATATGACCCCGAAACCGGACGAAGGAAAAACGGACGGAAAATAACATAAACACTATCAATAAATCTAAACCTCATGGAAAAAAATGATTTTACAATTACAGCAGATCAGAAATCTGAAATACTTCAGAATATTGAAGAAATAATAACTAAGAACCTGACATTAAAAGCACTGTTTAACTCGATAGGTGCTATAGTGGAAGATGAAACTGATGATCTTACACGCCAAGATCAACCAATTGCCGGTATTCCTTATCTGTTGCAACTGGCAGAATTTACAGGAAAAGATCTAGCCGGTTTAACTGACAAGATTTTCAATGTAATGTATAATCGGAAAGCTGATTAAAAATAAAAACACCTGGGTAGCCGACCAGGTGTTTTTCCATTACTAACTCTATAATAGCCAATGACAACTAACTATTAATAACAATGGCAAAAGTACTGAATACTAGCAAAGAAAACAAGACACTTACGATTTTAGATTCTATCCTAGAAAATACAGTAATTTCTGATAGTAAAGATATTACCTCAGATTATAAGGAATTTGGATTTTATGTTTTTGAAGGCAGATACCGTACCATTGAAAAAACAAATAAAGGTGCTGAAGTAGTAATCGAGCTTTCGAATTTTACAATGAAAAGTATGTTCCATTTGGATAATGGATCAAATAATACTTATAGAATTATATTTATCCAAAGGCAGACCGGCCAAAAGCACTTTGTTGAAGTGTATTCGTCTGAAATGAAATCAGAATCCTTTGAGACAATCTTAAAATCGAAGCGCTGTACATTTTTTGGGAATTCTTATCAGCTTAAAAGAGTTTTTGCCAGATTAATGGATGAAGAAACTGGTGCTAAAATATTAGATTATTTAGGATGGAACCACGAACATCGTATCTATGTTTTTGCTGATTCAATATTTAATGCAAAAAATGAACTTTTAACAGCTGACCAGCTGGGAATAATAACCGATGAAAAAGAAAACTATTACCTTCCGGCATATGGATTTACAAACGTAAATAATGAAGATTTCAAGTCAGACAGGCTTTACAAATTTGAACCTGGTACTGCTGATTTTAAAACCTGGTCATTATTATTTTACCAGGCATTTGGATCCAATGCTGTGATCGGAATGCTTTATACAATTTTAGCTCTTTACCGTGACGTTATTTTTGCTCAGGTTGGATTTTTTCCTTTCCTTTTTCTTTTTGGTGATTTTGGAACCGGAAAAACAAGTTATACTGAAAAGTTGCTTTCATTATTTGGCCGTGATACAATTGGAACACCTTTAAATAATGCTACAATTGTAGCTTTATCCAGGCTTGTTTCATCCAGGTGTAACAGTCTATTCTATTTCAAGGAATATACCAACGAAACAGACAGTAATGCTGAAGATTTCATATTGACGGCTTATGATGGAGCTGGTCGAACTACGGGAGTTAAGACAAACGACAATAAAACAAAATCATTCCCGGTTAGATCAGCTTTAATTTTTGATGGTAATCATTTACCTTCTCAAAAGTCAGCTATACTCTCACGAATGGTTTTATTAAATTTTGAATCTTCAACCTTTACAGATGAACAAACAACTGCCTTCAAAAAGTTGAAGGATTATACAGATATCGGTTTAGGAAACGTACTTATTGAATTATTAAAACTCAGGCCACTATTTGAAGAAAGTTTTGTCTTCAAATATCGTGCTGTATCCCGAAAAATTAAAGAATCAGGCCTCAACTTACCGGAGCGGAGTATAAACCATACTGCTTTGCTCTATTCAGCGTATGAGCTGCTTGAGAAAGAAGTATCATTTCCTTTTTCAATGGAAGTAGCTACTAAAGTAATTGTCGAGAATGCTGAAAATTTGAATAGTCTGCTAAATGAAAGTAGTGCTATTAGTGTATTCTGGCAATCATTTTCATTCTGTTTAACTCGATCCCAAATTACACGATTTGACGAAACAGCTATTGGAAGCAGGAATACATCGCAGTTTAATTTAAAATATGATCCGGACCCATTATTGCAAATCAAATTGCCTCTATTTTATCCCTTCTATGTAAAATATTGCAAGGATAATAATATCAGATTTTTAGACTCAAATAGTATTAGAATGATACTTACTTCTAAAAGTAATACTTCATTTATTCCCAGCCATCAAAAAGGCAGAAATCAGTCATACACTGATAAGAAATTTGGATCTTGTTATCAGTTCACAGCGAATAAAACAAATACCGGAATAGAAATAAACGGAGTAGAGATAAATATTTAAAACACTGTAAACCTTGTAAACACTGTAAACCAAAAACATTAAATTATTGATAAACAGATCACTAGCGGTTTACATAAAGTTTACATAGTTTACAATTAAACCCTGTAAACCAGATTGCAACCAATACTAAAAACACTAGTACTGAAAATCAACACATTACAAAAAAAGTTTACAAGGTTTACAAGGTTTACATGAAAACTGACACATACATGCTTTTCAAAACTCATTAAATAATTGCCTTATAAAAAAGAATAAAATGAACTGTACAGAAGCTAAAAGTATTGATATGGTGGCTTTTATCGAAAGTCTTGGATTTTCCGGCACGGTTAAGGGAACGGATGTTTGGTTTTGCTCTCCTTACAGGAATGAGAGAACATCAAGCTTTAAAGTTGATGCCCAAACTAACCGATTCAAAGATTTCGGAACTGGTGATTCCGGTGATCTGATCGACCTGGTTATGCTAATTTATAAAACCGATATCAACGGAGCTTTGGAAATACTATCTGGATCCGGCCATCTTAATTCTTTCTCTTTTTCACAGGCCAATCACGAACCAGTTGTAAGAGAGCCGAAAATACATATTAAGAAAATCCAGGCTATTCAAAACGAAGCTCTGGTTAAATACCTTGCATTCCGGAAAATACCTATTTCCGTAGCTTCAAATTATCTTGAGGAATCCTATTATACTGTTGATAGCCAAAAAGGAAGCACATTCTTTGCTTTGGCATTTAAAAACGACAAATCCGGGTATGAACTTAGAAACCGTTATTGGAAAGGCTGTACTTCACCAAAATATTTAACTTCTTTCTTGTATCCTGGTAGCAAACAGTTAAATTTATTTGAAGGTGTATATGATTTCCTTTCTGCTTTGGTGTATCACAAAACCAATTACCCGGTAAATACTTCGATTGTGCTTAACTCCCTTTCTTTTCTTCCGGAAGTTATCCCAATGTTGGGTAAATATGAGAGAATAAACCTGTACCTGGATAACGATCCTGCAGGTTCGGAAGCCGTTGAGAAAATCAGATCCTTGCATCCATGTACAGTAGATAAGGCAAAAGTTATATATCCTTTACATAAAGATTTCAATGAATTTATTGTTAATAATTAAAAAAGATCAATATGCAAAACATAACCAGCTTTTCAGAAATAGATCAAGATACAAACGATTGTTGTTTGGAATGTTTGAACAAAGAAGGACAAATTAATGCATTAACAAAGTTGCTAAAAACACAGGAAGACATATCTAAAAAATTGGCTAGAATGGTTGGATCTTATGAACATTTATACGGTGTAAATGAGTCGATCAATGAAAAATTCTTTGGAAAACAATCTTCTTTGAAAATTGTAAGATAAGATTTAACATTATGATATACAGATATATGCTGAAATGTCCTTTAATAATTAGAAATAGTACCATACAATTGCACTAAATATAACTCAACCAACTATCAAAAAACCAAAACAATGAGTAAGCAAGCTAAAGTTGATGTGATAATCAACAACGAACAAGCCAGATCCAGACTAGCCGAAATAACAAAAGACCTGAATGACGTTAAAAAAATGAAGGATAAAGCTTTTGCTGAAGGTGACGTTAAAGGCTTCAATCAACTTAATGCCGAATACAAGAAGCTGACAACTGAAGCCGGTAAGTTTGCAAAACAAACAGTTGATATAAACACTGTTATGAAAAACCTTTCTGGAGCTTCTATTCGCGAACTCAATACAGCATACAAGCAAACAAACGAGGAATTGAAGAACCTGAAAAGGAATGATCCTAATTATGCGGCAAAACAAGCCCAGGTTAAAGCCCTCAAAGATGAGCTCAACAGTGCTAATGGAACAATGGGTAAACAAAATATAACCCTTAAAGGCTTAATGAGTACTGTAGGAGGATGGGCAGCCGGTTTGGGTATTGCTACCGGAGCAATGGGAGCCGTTAAGGCTGTGATAGGTGCAACTGATTCATTAAGTGATAAATTTAATGAAACTATTGGAGGGTTAACCGCAGGGATGAGTTATCTATCACGTTCAATAGCTACACTCGATTTTTCCAATTTTTTAACCAATATGGGTAACGCAATAACAGCTGGCCGTGAATATGTGAGTACCCTGGATAAAATTGGCGACAGGACCCGCGCTATCGGAATTATTGAATCAAATGATCGTGCCAGGCTTGCTGAATTGCTGATTATCAGAAAGGATGTTACTAAAACAGACAAAGAGCGTATTGCAGCTGCTAAAGAGATTCTTGAAATAGAGCAAAAGAACGCTGATAGGCGCAAAGCTATCGCCAAAGATCAATTGGATAATGAGTTGAAGTATGCTTCAAAAATGACCGGTCTTTCTCAGGCCAGAATAGGTCAATTACTTATTGAACAGGAAACAAACAGAGGCGCAATTGAAAAAGCAAATGCATACAACGAAGCGTTAGAAATACAACGCACTGCTGAACGTATTTCAACAGGGGCCGGAATGTATAACCCTTATTCCGCTCAAGTTAATAAACCAATTATCAGTAAAGAAACTTTAAATACCATACAATCAGCTTCACCGGCAATTAAGCAGCTTGCCAGTGAGTTGAGAAGTTTCGGAAAGCTCAATGAGGAAGAGTATGAAAGGATTGCTAATGCCTATAAAAATATAGGTGAGGCAAATGCATACTATTCTGAAACGACCGCAAAAACCCAGGTAGGAATGGCAAAATTGATGAAAGGGCAATTGGATGATAATGAATCAGATGTAAAAAAATATACTGCTAATGTTGCAAAAGAGGTTGAAAAAGAAATTGGATCATACTCAAAACTTGTTGCTGAAATTGGCGATCTGGAAGAGCAATTTAGAAATCTTAAAGCCTCTAATCAACCTATTCCAAACAGTCTTATTCATCAAATCATAAGTAAAAAGGGAGAAATAAAAGAGATTGAGGAGTCGGTAAAGGCAATAGGTGAAGGAATTGCATTAATGACTATGAAGCAAGCCGGTGAAATTATACCAGGTATTCAAACTCAACCAGGTACAATCCTTAAAAAAAGAAATAATGATATCGGAACCGGTATTCCTGAAAGAACTGAGAAAGGATTGGATTTAGGATTTAAAGATCTTTCCCCTGAAGAAAAGAAAAATTTTGCTATAGAACAGGCAAAATTAACAGAGAATACAATTTTTGAGATAATTAAAAACAGGCAACAGGCTGAATTTGATCAGAAAATGAGCCAGCTTCAAAAGCAGAAAGAGGCTGAATTAGACAACGTCAAATTAACAGCCGCTGAAAAAGTAGCTATAAATGAAAAATACGCTAAAAAAGAAGCTGAATTAAAAACTGAACAATATGAAAAAGAGCAAACAGCAGCAATTTTTAAAGCTATTATTGAAACCGCTTTAAACGTTGTTCAGGCTTTTCCAAACCCAGTTGCAATGATTGCAGCCGGAGCTGTTGGAGCTGCACAAATAGCTGTTATCAAATCACAGCAACCGCCACAATTCAGAACCGGTGGGTATACTCCAAACGATTTAAGCGATAATAAGCCAGTTGGTATTGTTCATGCAAATGAATTTATTGGATCTGCAGCTGCTGTCAGAAATCCTAGCATTAAACAATATTTCGATGTTATTGATTATGCTCAACGAAACGGAACTATCAGCAATATCAATCTTCCAGCGCTAAATGCACATGATAAAAAGGGATATCGATCAGGAGGGTATGCTACAAATATACAGATTGAGCCATCACAAATAAGTAAACAGGCTTATGGTACAGGCAATCAACTTTCAAATGAAGCATTATCCATTACAAAGCAAATTGCCCAGCAAATTGCGTTAGAATTTAAAGATGGAATTAGAGGTAAATGGGTCTTAAACGATCTGGAAAAGATACAGAATGATAAGCGCAAGATTGAATCATTAACAAATATGTAAATTCCCTTTTCAAATAAATAAAATCAACTAACAATAACAAACAAACCTATGAACACGTCATTCACACCCAAAATGGTAGGCAATCCCGACCATAAAACAATTAAGCAAATCACGGATTTGTATGAAGAAATTGTAGCATCAGCCGAAATTACTATGTCTTACTTAGATATGCTGTTTAATCATCCTGAAGGTAATAATATTACCTTTTTTATGGAACTAACAATCAAAGATCCGGCTATCCTAATCCGGACAAAATGGGTAAAAATTAAAGAAATTTCCATTCCAGGGATAAACACTGATAAGCTGATCAAAAGCGATTTACTTAATATCCCAAAGTATGAGGAAATACTTGTAGGATTCGAGGATATTAAGGAGCTATATCAGCAGGCAAAAGCTTTAAATTTCGTTTATCCATTGGAAAAACTCTACAATGAAAGTACAGATACCTTTGAATTAACTGAAGAATTTAATTCAATGTTACTTAACAAGTTTTCATCCTTCACCGTGAACCAAAAACAGAATGAAATACTTGAGGTTTTTGAACAATATATTGATTCACTCAATAAAATCTGTAATTTTAAATTTATTGATTCGGATAATTTGACCAAGGTTAACAATATTTTGCATGGCAATTGTATTAAACCTACACACTCAAAAGTAACTCCTTTTGAAATTAACAGAAATATGTTTGGTGGTTTTGTTAAAACATATATAAAGGATTGACAAACGATTTTTAAAATAAATAGACTAAAGGCCAGCGTTCAAATAGTTGGCCTTTTTTATTCAGTATCCATAGCATTGGCCGGTGATCAGTTCCGGATCATTCGCCTGGTTCCTTGAAAGGGTTCTGAGTGATCAGGATTATCCAGGTAACAATCCTTTCTCTGTAGCTGGTAATCCATCCGGATATTGGAGCATTGACCGGTTATCAGTTCCGGATCGTTAGCCTGTAACCTAACTGGGTTCTGAGTAATCAGGATTAACCAGGTAACAATCTATTCTCTGCAGCTGGTAATCCATCAGGATATTGGAGCATTGGCCGGTGATCAGTTCCGGATCATTCGCCTGGATACTGACCGCCTTCTGAGTGATCAGGATTAACCAGGTAACAGTCTATTCTCTGCAGCTAGTAATCCATCAGGATATTGGAACTGTGACCGGCGATATGAATTAGATCAAAAAATTCTACTGTGTATGTAATCAAACAATTGAAAATCAAAACAATAAAAATATTATTACATAAAAGCGCCAGGCATATTACGTGAAAACACAAATTGGTAATTACCAAAACAGTTCAGCGCGGTGCGGGGTCTTTGTTCTGAAAAAGGGAAATTTATTGCAGATTTATACAGCAATAGTGCTGATAATCAACTATCTAATATTTTATTCATGCGAAATCTATGAGAAAGTTAATTTTTGTGGTTTAAAAGTTTAACTTTTAGACGTAAATTAATTTATAATAACCTTATTATCAGATAAATTAAGATAGAAATAATAAATTTCAATGTTTTAGGGCCTGAATTATAAAAAATGACTCAAAAGATGCATCATGATCGAAGTTTCTACAAGAAATAAGTTCCTGAATGTTAGACTTTGATAGGTTAAACACAATATTTTAAAAATAAATCGTTATTGAATCATAATCGCGTCCCCTCGCAAGAACTGTCTTAAATTTTGCCCAAAAAGCCAACTGGATACAGTGGGCTTTTTGCTTCTATACAAATATTTTTATCCTAAGTTCAGTGAATTGATAGGCTTGAACTCACAATCAATGTTTATCCATCAACAAGTAGGTAAAGAGGTTAGAGATATGGTCATCAAGAATACTGGTACTACTCCTGAAAAACTACCCATTGAACGTAAATTGTCAGATGTTAAGAAAGGATTGAAGAAGGCTAAAGCTCTTAATAATCAGGATCAAAGAAAACTAAAAGGTTAAGTTTACTCTGAACTCAATTTTACTGTAAAATGCCGGATTTCAAAATCCGGCATTTTGCTTTCAATCGGAATTTGCTACACGAATATTTTTTCATTAGTAAGAATTTTAATATTTTTCTTGCTAAATGGTAATAGATGTATTACCTTTGCCCCATTATTAACGAAATCTTAATACATGGTAGAATGAAATTTAAAGAATTAATCAAAATCATTGAAGCAGATGGATGGTATGCTTTAAAACGAACTGGCTCAAGCCATAGGCAATATAAACACCCCATTAAAAAAGGAAGGGTAACAATTGCCGGAGAATTATCAGATGATGCTGCTCCTAAAACTCGTGACTCAATACTAAGGCAGGCTGGCCTGAAATAAAGTCCATAAAAACTCCCCAAAAAGTAAGTATAGATTTTGACAATTAAACAAGAAATAATAGTAAATTAATCAGAGAATAGTAATTAGAATTAGAACTTAAAAAGGAGAATTATGAGAAAAATAGAAGCAGTCATTGAAAAAAGCACAAATAATTACAGTGCTTTTTTAACTAAACATGATGGCTGTATTGCTTCTGGAAAGACACTTCAGGAACTTAAAAATAATCTTGAAGAAGCACTACAGTTGCACATTGAAGGAATAAAAGAAGATGGGGGACGAATACCGGCTGATTTATCAGGAGACTTTAAAATTGTTTATTCGTTCGACGTAGAAACATTCCTTGCATTTTATGACAAGGTTTTTACACGCAGGGCTTTAAGTGGCCTTACTGGTATAAATGAAAGTTTATTGAGTCAGTATGCTAGTGGATTGAAAAAACCTCGACCACTACAAACAAAAAAAATTGAAGTAAGCTTGCACCGCCTGGGGCATGAATTACTTGAGTTACAATTTTAATTAAAGAGGCTATCAGAATCTGGTAGCCTCTTTTTGATTTAACTACCTGGTTCAGGAACATTACCAGGTTCAACAGATTTCACCTTCATTGCCAGGCTGTATTTCTCCAGTGCTTTAATTGTAACACTCATATCTTCTTTTGTATAGTGGTTTGAAACAACTTCTTTCGTATCACCTATTATTTGTGAACGTACATCCAAAGGAACATCCAGGATAAATAAAGCATTTGAACAGGTATGCCGGGCCGAATGAAAGGTTATTCGTTTACTTATGTTAGCAGTGTCCATTATTTCCTTTAATTTCCGGTTTGTATCTTGGTTGGTTTTAACCTTAAATATCCGTTGTTGCTCAAACTCCTTGGGAGGGATCAATTCTTTAGCCTGGTCGATTAAAGGAATCAGTGTATGTTTATTTGTTTTATGTTGCACAAAATCTAAAAAAGCTGTTTCAGCCTGGTATTTCAGGTTAATAAACCGCAGATCATAAACATCCCGGTATCTCATAGCCGTATAGCAGGCAAACAAAAAATATCTTAATACATTCTGCAGATTTGCAGCCAATTTTTGTTCATGGTATATTTTATCAAGGATCTTTAATTCATCGACAGTTAGATGTCCATAATTGCCTTTTAACCGGTTAATCTGAAGGTTTTTAAATGGATGTTCCTTTAATTTTCCTTCTTTGTATGCCTGGTTACAAACCCGCTTTATAAACTCCAATCCTTTATTCCAAGTGATTGGAATATTTTTCAGATCCCGGATCATGTATTCTTTATAGTCCAGGATAAAGGTTTCATTCACTTCGCTGAAAGTAAGTTTAGGGCGGAATTTTTTAAGTTTGGATAGTTGTTTCCTGTAGTGGTCCAAAGTATCGGCTGAAAGTTCACTATCTCGTTTTACAATGAGATATTCAATATATTCATAAAAAGACACCGATCCATAGTTATCATTCGTGTACGCCCTTGTAAATTCATCCAGGGGCAAGATTTTATCATTCAGGATGTAATTAAAAACGATATCCCCAGCTTTTGTTTTAGCTTTCAGGATCAGGGCGTTTTTTCGGAAATTGTCAGGATCTGTTTTCTTAATAATTTGTTTTACCGGATCAAAATCAGTATCCAGGCAATCAATTGTTAAAGGAAATAGTTTCGGGATCCTCCCGGAAGTTATACGCAAACAAACAGGATATTTGCCTGACTTTTTTAAATAGTCTTTGCGCAATACAATTTTAAAGTGTAGAGTTGTCATTTAGCAAAATGTCTGGTTAAAAATTGGTTAACATTTTGCCAAAAACATTGAAGAACCGGTATTCTAACCCTTATCTCACTAAAGGCTAACTTGTTAAGAATGTGAAGGATTGCAATTTTCGATTTCAATCCTTGCACATTCTTGGAGGTTTCGAGCGGATTCGAACCGCTGTACGCGGTTTTGCAGACCGCTGCCTAGCCACTCGGCCACGAAACCGTGTTTTTTCGACGGTGCAAAGGTAAGTAATTCACATTTTACCAACAAATACTTTTTTAAGCCTGTTTCGAAAACGTCTTAAGGCATGCCGGGCAAAGGCAGCCATGCCATGTTTGATCTATCATTTCCATGGTTTCGGGTGCCACATCGTATTCAAAACACCAGCATTTGGCCGATGTACTGCATACAAATACGCTGCCGCAACGCGGGCATTTTTTCTGTTCAAAAGGTCTTTCTTTATCTTTCAATGCGGTACTTTTTTCAAAATTATCATGAATTCCCTGTGCCTTTTACCCGTTTCCACCCTCATACATCCAACATCTAACATCCGCCATTATACATCAAACTATTGTTCCAATGTAACGCTTACCTACCTTATTTTACCGCCATGGGCCAGGGCTGGGTTTAATTTCGATACTTTTATCTTTACATGGGTAACCGTGTTAAAGTCCCTGTAAATGGCATTTATAATGCGCCTGGCAACGTGTTCGAGCAGGTGCGAGTGTTGTTCCATTTCGTGCCTGATAAGTGCGTATACCGCCTGGTAATTCACGGTATGCTTCAAATCATCGCTTGCTTCCGACTCGGTTGTGTCAGCCGTCAGCCAGGCATCAACTGTAAAACGGGTGCCAATTACACGCTCTTCCTTAAAACAGCCGTGGTAGGCAAAAAAATCCATTCCCTCTATTTCTATCAATCCCATATTGTAATCAGTGTTTAGTAAAATTCAGGCTTATTTTTTCGCTAAACCTGTTTGTTTCATTGCCGGTAATCCGGGATGTAAGTAAACAGGTGAGTGCAAAATTAGTTGTATTCCACGGATTTTTATCCCATCAGTTACATTCTCCCTGCCATTTGCTTTTAAATGTTGATTCAACTTATGTAATATCCATTTTCCTTGGGCAGCTACCTGTTACCTTTTACCAAAAAAATCTACCTTTGCAGATTATTTCATTTTAATGAACTTAATGCTTGATCATCATGACAGAAGAAACTAAAACCAACAGCGGGGAGGAAAAAGTATCTCTTAATTTTATTCACCAGATTATTGAAGAGGAACTCTCGAAAGGCAAAAATGCGGGTCGCGTTCATACCCGGTTTCCTCCCGAACCTAATGGATATCTTCACATTGGTCATGCCAAAAGTATTTGCCTTAACTTTGGTACTGCAGCCAAATATAACGGGCTGGCAAACCTTCGGTTCGACGACACCAACCCGGTAAAGGAAGATACTGAATATGTTGACAGCATTATGGAAGATGTGCGCTGGCTTGGTTTCGACTGGGACGACAGGCTTTTTTATGCTTCTGATTATTTCGATCAACTGTATACCTGGGCTTTGCAAATCATTAAAAACGGTAAGGCTTATGTTGATGATCTGAATGCAGAACAAATCAGCGAGTACAGGGGAACCGTTACCCGTCCGGGCAAGGAAAGTCCTTTCCGTAACCGTTCGGTCGAAGAAAACCTGGATCTGTTCACACGCATGAAAAACGGGGAATTCGAAGATGGATCAAAAGTGTTGCGTGCCAAAATAGATATGGCTCATCCCAATATGCTGATGCGCGATCCGATTATGTACCGCATTATTCATACCGATCACCACCGTACAGGCGACAAATGGTGCATTTACCCGATGTACGACTATGCGCATGGTCAGAGTGATTATCTCGAAGGGATTACACATAGTATCTGTACGCTGGAATTTGAAGTGCACAGGCCTTTGTACGAATGGTATCTGAACCAGGTTGCCGAAGGCGAATACCGCCCGCGACAGATTGAATTTGCACGCTTAAACCTGACCTATACCGTTATGAGCAAGCGCAAATTATTGCAGCTTGTGAACGAAAATTATGTTACCGGCTGGGACGATCCGCGCATGCCTACCATCTGTGGACTTCGCAGGCGGGGATATACGCCCGAATCGCTGCGCAACTTTGCCGAAACCATTGGTATTGCCAAACGCGATCAGCTGATTGATGTGGCATTGCTCGAATTCTGTGTGCGCGAAGATCTGAATAAACGCTCAAACCGAGTAATGACAGTGCTTAACCCGGTTAAACTGGTACTCGATAACTACCCCGAAGGCAAGGTAGAAGAACTTGAAGCCATCAATAATCCTGAGGATCCTTCGGCCGGATACCGCAAAGTGCCTTTCTCGAAAGAACTTTATATTGAGCGCGAAGACTTTATGGAAAATCCAAGCGGAAAATTTTTCAGGCTTAAACCAGGTGGGGAAGTACGTTTGAAATACGCTTATATCATTAAATGCGAGTCGGTTAATAAAGATAGTGAAGGTAATATTACTGAAATTCACTGTACATATCAGGAAGATACGCGAAGCGGAATGCCCAACAGCAACAAGAAGGTGAAAGGTACACTTCACTGGGTTTCGGTTTCACATGCTGTTCCGGTTGAGGTTCGGCTTTATGACCGCCTGTTTGCTACCGAAACACCCGAAGATGTTGAAGAAGGACATGATTTTAAGGAAAACTTAAATCCTGATTCACTGAAAGTTATTACTGCCTTTGCCGAACCATCGGTAGCTGCTACCAAAGCAGGCGACAGGTTTCAGTTCGAAAGGCTGGGTTATTTCTGCACCGATCCCGACAGTACACCCGGAAAATTGATTTTTAACCGGACGGTAGCTCTAAAGGATACCTGGTCAAAATCACAGCAGCAGTAATTTCGGGTAACGGGAGGCTTCTGAAGTTTTTCATCAGCAACCAGGAAAAATTTGCAGATTAGCTCACGAAAATCTTTTTTAAAAAAAATGGTTGTGCAATAAAAAAAATTTTAATTTTGCACCCTCTAAAGAGAAATTGTCTGATGGTGTAATTGGCAACACGTCTGATTCTGGATCAGAAGAGTCCAGGTTCGAGCCCTGGTCGGACAACCTCAAAAAAAGCCTGGCTTTTGCCGGGCTTTTTCATTTTTACCCGAAATTCACAAAATCAGCCATAAAAAGCTCTCTTTTTTTTGTTTCCCAAATATTGAAAATAGGCGCTTGGATGGCATTGGGAATCAAGGTAATAAATAGGTTTAAATTTATGTAACTTCAATAACGACGGGCATTTTAAGCCCCTGAGATTTCAATAATTTTTCCCGTGTGTGCATCGGGCTTCAATTTTTCAATTTTAAAACTGTTAAAAATTCTCATTACCCTGCCACGATTAATCCAGAATCAGGTACATAAATACCTTTTTGCATACCCTGGTATTTTTCAGTTTTTATCATCATCAATATATCTAAAAAAATACATAGGTAGGAGGTGATTATTTTTAAAAATTAAAGGTTGCCCGTGAGAGCAACCTTTTTTTTTTTTTCAATGGACAGGTGCATGTTTACCATATTTTTACCTGGAGGTTTTCAGGTCGCCACATGGCATCGCCTTCCTTCACTCCGAAAGCTGCGTAAAATTCGGGCATATTTGCCAGCGGACCGATAACCCTGAATTTTGCCGGCGAGTGCACATCGCTTTTCACCTGGTTGGCAATTGCCTCAGGTCGCATGTTTATCATCCAGGCCAGGCCATAAGCCAGGAAAAACCGCTGATCGGGTTTCATGCCTGCAATTTCCTGCTTGCTTTTAAATTGTTGTGTCTTTTTGAAAGCTTCAAATCCCATGCTGATCCCGGCAAGGTCGGCGATATTTTCGCCCTGTGTGCTGCTGCCGTTTATATGAAGATTGTCAACCGGGTTGTATTTATCGAACTGTTCAACAATCAACTTGGTTTTGCTGAAAAATTTCACACTGTCGCTGCTGGTCCACCAGTTGTTCAGGTTTCCTGCTTTGTCGTACTTCGAACCCTGGTCGTCGAATCCATGGGTGATTTCGTGACCAAAGGTTGATCCGCCAATAATTGAGTAGAGTAGGGCATCATCGGCAAGTACATGTTCGTAGCCCGGTACCAGTATGTTGCATCCCGGTACACAGATCTCATTATTCGAAGGGTTGTAATAGGCGTTGTATGTTTGTGGAAACATGCCCCACTCGGTCCTGTCAACCGGCTTTCCATACTTCGCAATCATATAATTAAAACGCCATTGTTTTGTACTCACCACATTTTTAAGGTACGAGCTGCGGTCAATCTGCACACTGCTCATATCTTTCCAGTGATCGGGATACCCAACTTTCATAACAATACCATTGAGCTTATCAATCGCTTTGTCCTTGGTAACAGGGCTCATCCAATCCAGGTTTTTAATTCTTTCGGCATATACATCGCGGATGGCATTCCCGATTTCGAGCAGTTTTTCTTTGGTTCCCTCAGGAAGGTATTCTTTTACATAAACCTGCCCGATTAATTCGCCCAGCGAGCTGTTGGTTTCTTCTACAACCCTTTTCCAGCGTGGCTTGGGCTCCTCAACACCTTCGAGTGTTTTCGAGAAAAAGGCAAATGATTCCTTGAACGTTTTGTCGTCCATGTATTCCGAAAGGTTGCTGAAAAGATGAAATTTCAGGTAATTTTTCCAGTCGGCTACCGGAAATGATTTTAAAAGGCCATTCATAGCCGTAATAAATTCGGGCTGCCCAATAATTACTGAATCAACTTTCGGAAGTCCAACCTGGCTGGTGAAAAGATTCCAGTCGAAATTGGGTGCTGTTTCAGTAAGTTTTTTGAAAGAAACTTTGTTATAGTTTTTTAGCGGATCGCGGGTATCCTCTCTTTTTCGCGAGTTTTTAGCCAGTGCCGTTTCAATTTTCATGGTATTTTGAGCCGCTTGCTTTGCTTCTGCTTCGCTATATCCCAATAGTTTAAACATATTTGCCATATGATCAACAAACCTGGAACGTATCATAATGGCACGCTCATCGGTATCGAAATAGTAATTACGATCGTATAAACTGATACCGCCCTGGAAAAGCATAAGGGCATTTTTGCTGCTGATGCGGTCGTCCTGCCCAACGTACATCGAAAACAAAGCTGAATTGGTGAGGTAGCGTAAATCAGCCGCGGTTTTAACGAAACCATTGATATCTTTTACCTGGTCAATTTGTTTGATAAACGGCTTAATATCTTCAATCCCCTTTTTATTGAGGGTTACGCTGTCCATACCGGAAAAATAGAAATCACCTATTTTCTGTTTGTCACTTCCTTTCGATGCGTTTGTCAATGCTGCTGCCGATTTGCAGATGGCCAGCACCTGGCTGTTAATGGTGTCATCTATCATCTGCCACAAGCCATTACTCTGTTCGCTGGCCGGGATAGGATGTTGTTTGAACCACTTTCCGTTGGCATACATAAAGAAGTCGTCACCTGGTTTTACAGCCGAATCGATGTGCGAAGCAAGCGCATCTTTTTCACTCAAACGGGACGGGTTATTGGAGCAGGAAATCATGATAGCGGTCACAGCCAGCAGACTTGAAAAATACAGTAATGCTTTCATTAAATTGTTGATTTTATGATTTTTACTTTTTTTATAGTGACAAATAACTGTCGAAAATTGTTACCTCAAACGGCCGGAAGCCGGAAACAAAGCGCTTTTGGTGGTTATTTGAGGCTTAAATACATGGTAAATGCTCTCTTCCAAATCTTGCAGCTGCTGTTCTCCGGCTTCCGTAAATTGGGTATTTGTTACCTGAACGAGGGTGGCGTGTCAGGCTCCGATAGTCTCAATCCCTTTTTTTACGCGGGGTATAATAAACGCCTTACCGATCACAGCCATCATATCCATCATTCCCGGCCCTGCATTGGTTCCCACCACGGTGAGGCGAAGGGGGTTCATAAGTTGTCCCATACCTATGCCTTTGTTTTGAACAAATTCTTTGGTGGCAGTCTCGATGTTTTCTTTTGTAAACGGTTCAACGTTTTCCAGTACCGGGAGATATTCAGCAAGTAGGGCCGGGGTTTCGGGTTTCCAGATTTTCGATACTACTTTTTCGTCGTAAGCCTGCGGGTCGACAAAGAAAAAATGCGACTGGGTGTATAAATCTGGTATTAGCACAGCCCTTTCGCGTACCAGCGCACAAACCTCTTCAACGTATCCGGGGCTTGCCTCTATGCCTTTTTCTTCAAGGATTGGAATGAGCAGGGTAGCTAGTTCGGCAGGTGTCTTTTTCGAGAGGTACTGGTGGTTATACCAATGTGCTTTTTCAACATCAAATTTGGCACCCGATTTACTCACCCTCTCAATGCTGAAATACTCTATCAGATCTTCAGTACTAAACAATTCCTGCTCTGTACCTGGATTCCAGCCCAGGAAAGCCAGCATATTCACAAAGGCTTCGGGCAGGTAGCCGCTTTCGCGATAGCCTGATGATATTTCGCCCGATTTGGGATCGGTCCATCGAAGTGGAAAAACGGGGAAACCCAGCCGGTCGCCGTCGCGTTTACTCAGCTTGCCATTGCCATCGGGTTTCAGTAACAACGGGAGGTGCGCAAATTCAGGCATTTCCTTTTCCCAACCGAAATAACGATAAAGTAACACGTGAAGTGGTGCCGATGGCAACCATTCCTCACCTCGGATTACATGCGATATTTTCATCAGGTAATCATCAACCACATTAGCCAGATGATAGGTCGGCATTCCATCGGATTTGTACAGAACCTTATCGTCGAGTAAGGATGAATCAACAGTCACAACCCCACGGATCAGATCCTTTACAGTGATGGTTTCAGCCTCGGGTATTTTAACTCGGATCACATAATGAACCCCTGAATCCAGTAATTGCTTAACCTCATTTTCCGAAAGGGTGAGCGAATTTTTCAGGCTCATCCGGGTTTGTGGGCCATACTGGAAAGTTTCTTTGCGCAATTCGTACTGTTTGCGCTCAGCATCCAGTTCTTCGGGCGTATCGAAGGCATAATAGGCAGTTCCATTCTGAAGGAGCTGCGATGCATACTGGTGATACATTTCCTTCCGGTCGCTTTGCCTGTAAGGTGCATACGGCCCACCGATATGAACACCTTCGTCGAAATTAATCCCGCTCCAGGTAAGTGACTCAATAATATACTGTTCGGCGCCCGGCACAAATCGTCCCTGGTCGGTATCCTCGATGCGGAGGATAAATTTGCCCCCATGTTTACGGGCAAAAAGATAATTGTATAATGCTGTTCTTACACCGCCGATATGCAGCGGGCCGGTAGGACTTGGGGCAAAACGTACTCTTACTTCGCGCATGATAAATTTTATTAATTGGGCGCAAAGATACAAAACCTGTGTAAGTGTGTGATGGCTATATGCGTTATCGGAACAGCACAGAAAATAGTATCTTTTTGAGAGGAGATTTCCTGGTTTTCGTTGCCCCGGCGAAATCAGTTATTACCACCGGCGAGGCTTTGTTAATTTGTTAACTTTGCAGGTTAAAATGTTCATAACTCCGGGACTCAGCGATATTGGTCCGATTCCCTGTGTTTTCAACAAAAATGATGGAAAGCAACTATAAGTTACTGATCCGGAAAATTGATGAATTTATCCGGAAGTTTTACAAAAACCAGCTTATCCGCGGACTGCTTTATACCATGGCAGCCCTGGGTACGTATTTTGTGCTTATTGTGCTCCTGGAGTATTTTTCATGGTTTGGAACCGGCACAAGGAGTTTTCTTTTTTATACTTTCCTGGGGGTGGCAATAACCATTGTCTCACGGTTTATTCTGTTACCACTGTTTCGTTTAAGTAAACTGGGGAAAATCATCAGCCACGAACAGGCTGCTGAAATTATTGGCAGGCATTTTACCGAAGTAAAGGATGTGCTTCTTAACACCCTGCAATTGCATGAACTCGAGAGCCATAACTTAGAAAACAGCGACCTTATAAGCGCCAGCATCGATCAGAAAATCAGCCAACTTAAACCCATTCCTTTTACTGAGGCAGTTGATCTGAAGCAAAACCGCAGGTATCTCCGGTATGCCTTGCCACCTGTTGTTTTTTTGCTGTGTGCTTTTTTGGTTTCGCCCTCTTTTATATTGGCACCTTCAAAAAGGATTATTCATCATAACCAAGTTTTCGAGCGGCCGGCGCCGTTTACAGTTAAGTTGCTGAATGATAAACTACAGGTTGCTCAGCAGGATGATTTTACTGTAAAAGTAAAAATTGAGGGCGACGAAATCCCGGATCAGTTGTTTCTGACCACAGGTGCGGCTAACTTTAGGATGGAAAAGGAAAGTAACATACTGTACAGTTATACTTTCCGAAACCTGCAGCAGGATACCCGATTCGTGATATCGGCCGATCAATACAATTCGAAGGAGTATACCATAAAAATACTTCCTAAACCTATTATCCTGTCATTTAACGTGCTCGCAGAGTACCCGGCATACCTTGGGCGCAAAAGTGAATCATTCGACAATACTGGCGATTTAACAGTGCCAGCAGGAACCAGGCTTACCTGGAAATTTTTTACACGCGATACCCGGAACCTTTCGTTCAGGCTAGGGGATAAGAAAACTGAATTACACCCAGGCAATACTAACGCTTTTATGTATACAGCGCGGTTTCTCACTGGTATGTCGTACGCTGTACATACAGGTAATGCGTTTTTTACCAGCAACGATTCATTATCCTACCAGGTAAATGTAATTCCTGATCTTTATCCTTCAATCTCGGTGGTTGAATTCAAAGATTCGGTGTATGATAACCGGCTTTATTTCCAGGGTAATATTAGCGATGATTACGGATTCAGCAAACTCAGTTTTGCCTGGACTGTCAGAAAATCCGGTTCCGAAAACAAGACTGCTGAGATTAAGACCCGGGAAATTTCATTCGACAGGAGTTTAGTGCAACAACAATTTTTCTATTTCATGGATATGTCAACGTTACTTGTCGGACCTGGCGATGAGATTGAATATTATTTCGAAATTGCTGATAATGATGGTGTAACTGGTAGCAAATCAACTCGTTCGGAATCACATGTTTTTAAAATCCCTACTACTGAGGAGATTGAGAAAATGACCGAAAAAAGAAATGATGATTTGAAGGATAAGATGGAATCTGCTTTAAAGCAGTCGAAAACTCTCCAGCATAAAGTAGAGGATATGCAGCGTAAAATGGTGGATAAGAATGAAATAGGTTGGCAGGAGAAGCAGGCTTTGAAACAGCTGCTGGATAAACAAAATGATTTACAAAAGCAGGTTCAGGAAATACAGAAAGAAAACAAGGAGAAAAACCTGAAGGAAAATCAGTATACTGAGCTTTCACCTGATATACTCGAAAAGCAGAAGCAACTCGAGGAATTGTTCAATAAAGTGATGACTGAGGATCTGAAAAAAATGTATGAAGAACTTCAGAAAATGCTCGACGAAGTGAATAAGGATAAAGTAGCCGAAATGCTCGAAAAGATGAAGGATAATTCGCAGAGTATTGAAAAGGAGATTGATCGTAACCTGGAGTTGTTCAAACAATTGGAGCTGGAACAGAAAATGCAGCAAATCATTGATAACACTTCAAAACTTGCTGAGGATCAGGAAAAACTGTCAGAAGAAACCAGTGCTGCCCCGAAAAAAGATCTTGAAAACTTGAGTAAAAAGCAGGAAACGCTGAACGAGCAGTTCGATGAGCTTAAGAAAGATATAGATGATTTACACAAAAAAAATGAAGCGCTGGAAGAACCAAATGCTCTTGAGAAAACAGATGCTGAGGAAAAGGCCATTGACCAGGAAATGGATAACAGTAAACAGGAACTGAACCAGGGCAAGTCATCAAAGGCTTCACAATCGCAAAAAAATGCATCCTCAAAAATGAAGCAGCTCAGCCAGAAGCTCAGTCAGATGCAACAGGAAATGCAAAATGAAGATCAGGGCGAAGATATGGAAGCTATCAGGCAAATCCTTGATAACCTGGTAAAGATTTCATTTGACCAGGAAAACATCATGAATCAATTGAATGTGGCGAGCACTACCAATCCTAAATATCTTCAACTGATACAGGCGCAGAAAAACCTGAAAGAAGATTTGAAACTTGTGGCTGATAGTTTATACGCTTTAAGTAAACGGCAGGCTGCAATAGAGCCTTTTGTATTACGTGAAATGTCGGCGGTTGAAAACAATATGGATGAGGCAGTTGTTCAAATGAATAACCGGGCTTTGGCACCGGCCAGGGCAAAGCAGCAATATGCTATGACCTCGGTAAATAACCTGGCTTTAATGCTTTCAGAAACCCTGAAGCAAATGCAGCAGAGTATGCAAAGCAGTGGTTCCGGGAAATCACGGTCGAAAAGTAAGAAACCGGGGGTAGAAAGTGGAAAAATGAAATCGATGCGGCAGCTGCAGGAACAGATGAACAAACAGATGCAGCAACTTCGCGAAAACATGGCCCGGCAAGGGAAAAATGACTCTAAAAGTCAGCGCCAGATGAGTGAGCAACTGGCCCGGATGGCAGCCCAGCCGGAAGCACTTCGCAGGCAGCGTCAGAATTATGGGCAAGAGATGCAGAA
>CALCJE010000102.1 GCA_937965665.1 uncultured Bacteroidales bacterium | reverse complement strand
GAATAACCTTGTATCAGGTAAAAATCACGCGGAACCTGTATCATAACGCCTGCGCCGTCGCCGGTTTTGCTGTCGGCTCCTTCGGCACCCCGGTGCGTCATATTGGTAAGAATTTCGAGACCCTTGCTGATGATAGAATGTGATTTTTTCCCTTTGAGATGAGCTACAAATCCTATTCCGCAGTTTTCGTGTTCAAATTCCTGCCTGTACAATCCTTGCTTTTGTGGCCGTTCTGTCTTCATAAATGTCTGCTTTTAATTCTTATTCCTGATTTTAAGGCAAAAAAAAACGTTCCCTGTTTTTGTCAGAGAACGGTCATATTTTTTATCCCACATGCACAACCATTCTCATCTAAACATAGTGGTATGTTTAAAAAGGAGAAATAGGAAGGTGGTATTAAAATTATACACTTTTATCAGCTTTGAACTGCAAATATACGGCTTTTTTTAATGTCGACTGATATTTTTTACTTACATGGCATTTTTTTAAAGGGGTTTAAGTAAAATGTGTACTTTTTTAGTAAGGGGTACCCCAAATATAACAATAGTGCTGAAAATATTCGGCAGATTACTGTTTGCCCCCCATGATACCTGGATTTAGTGCTGAATTTTTTTATGAAACATCGAAACCTGTTGAAACCGTTCTTCCGCAAACAGGTAGTATCAGCAAAAAAATAGCACCTGTAAACAAGTTGTTTGCAGGTGTTTTGCTTAAAAAACTGATCAAAAATGTATTTTAACTAAGTGCAGGTGAATATTAAAGCGCTTCGATATTTTTGAGTTTCTGCTGGTATTTGGAAACATTTAGCTTTTGTTGGGCAATTTTATCAGCCAGTTCCTGCTGCGACACCAGGTTTATTTTAATTTCATTTTTGCTGTCGGCAATGCTTGTATTTGCCTTTGTGATTTTGCTTTGTGCTGCATTGCTGTCATTGAGCAGGCTTTTCTTGGTTTTCTGCAGGCTCTTTAATTCCGATTTCTTGGCTTTTTTTGCATCTCCATCTTCGATAACACTTAAAGCAGTTGAGGCATTACCAATTTTAATATCGAGGGTGCTCAATTCCTGTTCTATGCTTTTTATCTTATCATTTTGCCCTGTAATTTTAACCTGGGCCGATTGAATGTTTTTTTCAAGCTTTTCCTTGTTTTTACGGGTAGCTTTAAGCTCCTTTTCCAGATCCTGGAGTTTAGATTCTTCAGCCGCCAGTTGTTTTTTTGCTGTTGTGGTATATTGTGTTTTGCCAAATTTATTCAGGTATTTGCTCAGTGCAGCATATTCTTCCGAATTTGTATTCACGAAATTATCACGACTGGTTTCCACACTTACAAACAATAATGAAAGCGAGTCCTTTTCAGCAATTTTGCTCATAATATTTACACTGCCTTTAGTAAAGTTAGGTAGCAAAGCTCCAAACAGCGTCATTTCGTTGCGATCTGTGGTCACTTTCGACTTTGTGCCTTTTTCAATGGCTTTAATCCAGTCGGCTTTTACATCGGCCGGCCTTGCTTCGGGAATACCCAGCCAGAATCCGGGATAATAACGGCTTCCGAATTTAACACTATCAGGAGATAGCGTAATAGGTTTCTGCGCTTTTGCAATTGTTATACTGGTTAAAAAAATAAGTGCAAAGTAAAAAACACGTTTCATGGCTTTATTTTTATTTTGATTGGATGAAAAGAACATTTTATTGCAGATAAGCTTAATAGTTTACAATTATTGGGCCAATTAAGCGAGAGATGTGTATGGTTATTTCGTGTTGCCTTAATGTTTTAATGTCTGGTTTTGCTGGCACAATAATTTTATAAACTAAAGTTTAAGCAAGTTAATATTTTTCCAGCGTACTTTTATGCCGCCTCCGTCGTGTATTTGTAAGGCAATAAAACCCTTGCCTTCGCCTATTTTATTATCTTCCAGGTGCACCATTTCTTTGCCATTAAGCCAGGATGTTACCTCGTTATTCAGCACCCTGATCCGCATTTTATTCCAGCCACTGGCATTCAGCATTTTTTCGTCTTCGGGCTTGGGGAGTATAAGCCAGCCACGACCATACGATTCATATATTCCACCACTGTGGTCACCCGGAGGGGCCACTTCAACCTGCCAGCCGCTTATTTTGGTTCCATCGATGGAGGACCTAATAAAAACCCCGCTATTTCCGTTGGCTTCCAGCTTAAACTCAAGCGTAAGGTCAAAATTGTAAAAACAACTGTCAGTCGAGAGGTAGCCATATTGTTTATCGGGTCCGCTTTCGCAAACAAGTTCACCGTTTTCAACATACCATTTTTCGGTACCGTTAATTTTCCATCCGGTAAGATCGCGGCCATTGAACAGGCTTATTTTCTGATTTTGTGCAAGCCCGACCAGGCAGCTGAAAATGAGGGTAATAAAAAGGATATTTTTCATTTTTAGGTAAAGTTACTTGCTTGTTTTAAAGGCAATTTATATTCGATTGTTACTCTTTTCCTGGCAAGGATCAGGTTATTTCATGTGTAATACACCTGAAATTTGCTGAAGAAAAAGCATTTAATCCTGCAGAAGCCGATCAATTTCAAGGTTTTGTTCCTCGCTGATCTCGGCAGTTTTATTAAAATTATTCCAGTTTATGATTTTCCTTTCCACACCTTCCCATTTGTACACATCCAGGAAACTGCCACCCCGCCTGATATCCTGTGGCTTGTAGTATTTAAACAGATGTATGGAATTACCCGAAGTGGCATCCTGGCCCGAAAACTTAATACGGATCAGGCAGTTTTCAGGATAAGCAAATATGGTTTTCAGGTGTTGAAGCGGTGCCGGGTTTTCGGGATCGTCGAGCCTCAGGTTGATATACCACGATACTTCCACCAGCGGCCTGGAAAAGGCATGCTTGAACAGCGTCTTCTTTATATTATTCTCAATCAGGAACATATCTATCGTTGCATCGCAATCTACAATAGGCTTGCCTTTGTTACCAACCCTGGCTGAGAGATATATTTTATTGTTGTTATGACGTAGAAAAATGTTATCGGTGAGAAAGAAATCCTTGGGTCGTTGAATAAAAAGGTAAGTGAGATATCCACCCAGGAAAGGGGTATACGTGAGGCCTATACACGATTCAATCATAATGATGATTTTGCCGGAAGTGCCTACAGGTATTATTTCGCCATAACCAATGGTTGAAAATGTTACCAGGCTGAAATACAGGTAATCAAAATAGTTGAGTTGCTTCGACGCATCATTCAGGTTTGCCGAAAGGCTGTTGAAAAGATAAAAAATAGTACCGAATATCAGCACGATCACCAGGTAACCTGCTATTCCCCGGAGCAAGGTGTTGCGCACCTGTGTATTGTGGAAGTAACGTAAAAATTGCTTTTTAAATCTTTTTTTGCTTTCCATATGTTTTCATTTTCAGCAATAATTACAGCCTCGGAGGTTGCAATAGTAACAGCAAATATATGAAACCAAACTGATGTTTCGAACAACTTTCCTTAAGTAGTTCATAAATCTTGTTCCCACCGGAGATAATTCTTTCGGTTGCTGAACAATGGACATGTTTTTAGCGATATGCCTGTAATTAACTGCTGATTAATTAGTTGTGATCGTTTTGTAAGCCCGGGATTCAGCTCTTCCCCTGTATGTTCCCGGATTCATTACCTGCATTGTAATCAAAGTGTAATAAGTACCGTATACATATTCAATTTCTGACATTTTCAATTTACGTGTTTCATCCGGTTTAACTACCTTTGCAGACTAATATAAAACCACCCGATATTTTTATGGAAATACCAAGTAAGTACGATCCACGATCAATTGAAGATAAATGGTATAGCTTCTGGCTCGAAAAAAAATATTTCCGATCTGTTCCCGATCATCGGGAACCTTACACTATTGTAATTCCCCCGCCCAATGTTACCGGTGTGCTGCATATGGGGCACATGCTCAACAACACAATTCAGGATGTGCTGATCCGCCGCGCCCGCATGATTGGCAAAAATGCCTGCTGGGTTCCGGGTACCGACCATGCTTCCATTGCTACGGAAGCAAAAGTTGTTGCTAAACTGAAGGAAGACGGGATTGATAAGTCGGAACTCACCCGCGAATCGTTCCTTGAACATGCCTGGGAATGGAAAGAAAAGCATGGCGGGATCATACTCGAACAACTCAAGAAACTGGGCGCCTCATGCGATTGGGACCGTACTTGTTTTACCATGGACGAAGCTCGGTACGAATCGGTAATACAGGTATT
>CALCJE010000101.1 GCA_937965665.1 uncultured Bacteroidales bacterium | reverse complement strand
AAGCGTAATTCCTTTAAACAACGCCTACACTTATTTGTCCGAAGGTATGCTGGGTATTGAAGTGATGAGGTTTGCCTATGGTTTTAATAACCTTATGAAATCGTGTAACGATAAATCAAAAACAGAAGCAGATATCAAAAATATAGTCGGGCAGCTCAAAACTTCAGCAGCTGCCTTCTTTAAAAACTATAATGTATCGGTCGATAAGCAGTTTTTTGCAGCTATGGCTACATCGTATACTAAAGGCTGTGATCCTGCGCTGCAAGCTCCTGTTGTTCAGCAAACAGCATTAAAATATAAAGGCAATTGCAAAGCCTGGGCCGAAGATTTTTACAAAAAAACCATCTTCGCTGATTCTATGAAAGTATATTCTTTTCTTGAAGGATTTACACGTGGCGACAGTAAAACAATAGAAAAAGATCCGGCCTTTGTATTAGCTACGGGAATTTACACCTACTCACAAAGCAAATTTACGCCTGGGTTGAGCGCTTACATGGCTGAAATTGACAGCCTGCAGCGACTTTATATGGCAGCACAAATGGAAATGCAGCCCGAAAAGCGGTTTTATCCCGATGCCAACTCAACCTTGCGTGTGGCTTACGGGAATGTTGCCTCATATTATCCTGCCGACGGGGTAAAGTACAAGTGGTTCACAACCCTTGATGGTATTATGCAGAAAGAAAATCCGGATATTTATGATTATGTGGTCGAACCAAAACTGAAAGCACTGTACCAGGCGCGCGATTATGGGCGGTATGCCGATGCTGATGGAAGCATGCATGTAGGATTTATTGCCAGCAACCACACCACCGGGGGCAATTCAGGAAGCCCGGTGCTGAATGCCGACGGGCAATTAATTGGTATTAATTTCGACCGCTGCTGGGAAGGTACCATGAGCGACCTGATTTTCGATCCGGATCAGTGCCGTAACATTTCGCTCGACATACGCTATTGTCTGTTTATAATCGATAAAATGGCTGGCGCCAAACGTTTGATTGACGAAATGACTATTGTGCAGTAAAATACAAACACTGTTCGTTTTACATAAAACGCTGACCTTATTCATAGGTCAGCGTTTTTTTTTTCGCCCAGCTAAAGCTATTATAATTGATTTACTTATTCTTGTTAATTGTATGGCTTCATTTTCGGTAAATTAAATCCTTCAAAGCGCTTTCAAGATCAGGGAATTTGAACCGGTAACCGGCATCGAGCAAATGTTTGGGAGGAGCAAACTGTCCACCTGTAACGGCTATGGCGCCTTCTCCAAAAACAATTTTTAGGATAAATGCCGGAACCGTGAAGAATGCAGGTCGATTTAACACTTTCGCAAGGGTTTTTGTAAATCCTTTATTATTGGTTACGCCTGGCGCGGTAAAGCTAAAATCGCCCGAAAGATTTTTGTTCTCTATCAGAAAATTCATCGCTTCTGCCAGATCGCTGATATGAATCCAGGAAAAGCCCTGCCTGCCGGAAGCAATTTTTCCACCCAGTCCGAACCTGAAAACCGGCAGCATTTTTGCGAGTGCACCGCCGTTGCTATCGAGTACAACGCCAAAACGGGCGATTACAACCCTTGTTAAAGGGATCGCTTTGCGTGCCTCGTTCTCCCAGGCTTGGCATATTTCTCCCAGGTAATCGTCGGATATGCTGAAGTTATCTTCGGTTTGTTCTTTTTCGGGTGCATAAATTCCTATAGCCGAGGCCGAAATAAGCAAACCAGGTTTTTCAGAGTTTAAGCCTATGGCTTCCACAATTTTCCGGGTAGTTACAACCCGGCTTTCGAGTAATTCTTTTTTATACGAAACTGTCCAGCGGCCAATAATCGGAGCCCCGGCTAGATTTATGATAACGTGGGCCCCTGCGACCGAAACCGCCACTTTTGTTGGTTCGGTTCCTGTAACAATCCTGGGTATACGCCTTACTTCATGACCTTTTGATTCGAAATAAGCAGTTAGCTTTTTCCCTATCAATCCACCTGCCCCGGAAATTGCAATGATCATAATCACAGTTTTTTATAATTGTTCTCTGAGTTTTGTTTTCTTTCCAGCCGTGTATGCAAAATATGATTTCAGGTTTGAGAAGCATCGTGCCGTAAACCTGAGCGGGATCATGGAATTATTGATTTAGAAATATCGACGATGATTATTTTTTTCAAAAAGAAATCAGGGATTTGCATGCAATTTAATCTTCTCCTGCTGATATGCCGGCAACCAGGAGCGAATCTTTAACAACCTAAAGATACAAAAGTTGGCAACATGCCATTGAAATGGGCCTTCAGATTTTTTTAACGATGTTGTTAATCAATTAACAAATGGATGTCATGTTTATAAATATTTATACCTTTGCACCACAATTAACGATTCCGGCTGTTGCCGGATAACATGCTGGCCAACTTATAAATTACTATGGATCAGAACAATGAAAAACTTTTTGGTACTTTCCCACCGGTAACAACTGCCGAATGGGAAGAACGTATTATGGCGGATCTGAAAGGTGCCGATTACCAGAAAAAACTGGTTTGGAAAACCACCGAAGGATTTAATGTAAAACCTTACTACCGCGATGAGGACACCCAGGGCATTGGAACGCTGAATGCTCTCCCGGGTGAATTTCCTTTCGTTCGGGGTAATAATACCCGGTCCAACGATTGGGAAATCCGCCAGGACATTGAAACCGGCGATGAAACCGAAGCCAACCGCCTGGCTGTTGACGCCATTAAACGTGGTGCCACCGGAATTGGTTTGGTAGCTGCCGACCTAGAAACAGAACAGGATGTTGAGAATTTGCTGAAAGGCATCAACCCGGCTGAAGTAGCAACCCATTTCGGGGCAGCTCCATCGTATCCTGAACTCGTCAGGCTTGTATCGGCTTATGCAAAATCGCATAACCTGCCTGTTGAAAAAATGAAGGGCTCCTTCGATTTCGACCCGATTAGTTACCTGCTTTTGAATGGTGATTTCTGGAAATCGGAGAAAAGCGACCTGGGACAGGTTGCAACCATGATAAAACTGGGCAAAGAAAATTTGCCTGCCATGAAAATGGTTAATGTGAACGGGCATTATTTTAACAGCGCCGGCGCAACTATTGCTGAGGAACTGGGTTTCAGCCTGGCCTCTGGTAACGAATACCTTGCACAGGCAACTACTGCAGGTCTTACGGTTGATGACGCTGCACAGCGCATGATGTTCTCGTTTGGTATTGGCTCAAACTATTTTATGGAAATAGCAAGGCTGAGGGCTGCACGCATGTTGTGGGCCAAGATCGTTGAGCAGTATAAACCGGCCAGCGAAGCTTCCATGCAAATGTATATTCACAGCAACACCTCGGCATGGAATAAAACTTTATTCGATCCGTATGTTAACCTGTTGCGCAGTACCACCGAGGCTATGTCGGCAGTAATTGGCGGAACACAGTCGCTCAGCATCCTTCCGTTCGATACATTTTATAAGGATCCCGACGAGTTTTCGACACGCCTGGCTCGTAATCAGCAAATTATACTTAAAGAGGAAGTTTACCTCGATAAGGTTGTTGATCCTTCAGCAGGTTCATATTATATCGAAAACCTGACCCAGCTTATAGCCGAAGCCGCATGGAAAGTATTCCTGCAGGTTGAGGAAAAAGGTGGAATGGTTGAAGCGGTGAAAGCCGGATTTGTACAGGAAATTGTTGAAAAATCAGCGGCCAACCGCCTGGAAGATATTGCCAACAGGCGTTTGATACAGCTTGGAACCAATCAATATCCTAATCTGAATGAAGAAATGCTTGGACAGATTCATTTTGAAGAAGAAGATGAGGAGCTGGAAGAAGAAATCTATGCCGACGAGGATATGGAAATAGATGAAGATGACGAAGACGAAGCCCCGAGTACCTACAAAAAACTTGTTCTTTTTGGAGGCTCCGATGCATTTGATCAGTTGCGCTTAGCTACTGAGCAGTATGTGGATGAAGGAAATAAAAAACCTGCAGTGTTCCTCTTCAACATTGGTAACCTTGCCATGCGTAAGGCACGTGCTATGTTTACTACCAATTTCTTTGGTTGTGCAGGCTACGAAATTATTGATAATTCAGGATTCCAGACAGTTGACGAAGGCGTTGAAGCAGCTAAAGCCTCGAATGCCGAAATCGTTGTTATATGTAGTTCTGACGATGAATATGCTACCCTTGGCGCCGAAATTGCCACCAAGCTCAAAACTGCCAACAAGGATATCAATCTTGTGGTAGCCGGGTACCCGAAAGAAATTCTCGACACCCTGAAACAAGCCGGTGTTGATGAATTTATTCATGTAAGAAGCAACCTGCTCGAGACCCTGGAAAGGTTCCAGGAAAAACTCGGAATTTTCTAGCCCCGCTTTTTACGCAAACTCATTAAGGATTCACAAAATTACTCATCATACGATGCGACCTGATTTTAAAAATATAGATATAAAAGGCAGTCAGCCAAAACCTGTTTCAGGGCAACCTTCGGCACAAGCTGAATGGATGACCAACGAACAGATTGCAGTTAAACCGGTGTATACCCGTGCCGACCTGGCAGGGATGGAACACCTGAGCTATGCTGCAGGAGTACCTCCTTTCCTGCGCGGACCATACAGTACCATGTACGTTATGAAACCGTGGACCATACGTCAGTATGCAGGATTTTCAACAGCCGAAGAGTCGAACGCTTTCTACCGCCGCAACCTGGCAGCAGGGCAAATGGGACTTTCGGTAGCCTTCGACCTTGCCACACACCGTGGCTACGACAGCGATCACGAACGTGTTGTTGGCGACGTGGGTAAAGCCGGTGTGGCTATCGACTCAATCCTGGATATGAAAATACTGTTCGACCAGATTCCGCTCGATAAAATGTCGGTTTCCATGACCATGAACGGCGCTGTTTTGCCTGTACTGGCATTTTACATTGTGGCAGCCGAAGAACAAGGTGTGCCTATGGAAAAACTGAGCGGTACCATACAGAACGATATCCTGAAGGAATTCATGGTTCGTAATACCTACATCTATCCGCCGGCACCCAGCATGAAAATTATTGCCGATATTTTTGAATTTACTTCCAAAAACATGAAGAAGTTTAATTCAATCAGTATCAGCGGATATCATATGCAGGAAGCCGGTGCAACTGCTGATATTGAGCTGGCTTATACACTTGCCGATGGATTGGAATATATCCGCAAAGGAATTGCTGCCGGTATCCCGGTTGATGCATTTGCCCCGAGGTTATCATTCTTCTGGGCAATCGGCATGAACCACTTTATGGAAATTGCCAAGATGCGTGCAGCCCGTATGCTCTGGGCAAAAATTGTTCAGCAGTTTAACCCGAAAGATCCCAAATCACTGGCATTACGTACCCACTCGCAAACATCGGGCTGGAGCCTCACCGAGCAGGATCCGTTTAATAACGTAACCCGCACCTGTGTTGAAGCTATGGCCGCAGCCCTGGGCCACACCCAATCGCTGCATACCAATGCGCTCGACGAAGCTATTGCTTTGCCCACCGATTTTTCGGCACGTATAGCACGTAACACACAGATATATTTGCAGGAAGAAACCAATATTTGCAAAGTTGTTGACCCTTGGGCCGGCTCATATTACGTTGAAAGCCTCACCAACGAACTGGCCCACAAAGCCTGGAAGTTGATTGAAGAAGTTGAAGAACTGGGTGGAATGTCGAAAGCCATCGAAACCGGTATTCCTAAAATGCGTATCGAAGAAGCTTCGGCTCGTCGCCAGGCAAAAATTGATTCGGGCAGAGATACTATTGTAGGTATCAATAAATATCGTCTCGAGAAAGAAGACCCGATCGATATCCTCGAAGTTGACAATACAGCAGTTCGGTTGTCGCAGATTGAGCGCCTCAACAAGCTGCGTGCTGAGCGCAATAACGAAGAAGTTCAGGTTGCACTCGAAGCACTCACCCGCAGTGCCGAAACAGGCGAAGGAAACCTGCTGGCGCTGGCTATTGATGCCGCCCGCAAACGTGCTTCGCTGGGTGAAATTTCATATGCATTAGAAAAAGTTTATGGGAGGTATAAAGCAGTGATCCGATCGATATCAGGAGTTTACTCCGCCGAAAGCCAGGGTGACGAGCAGTATCAGAAAGCCTGCAAAATGGCTGATGAATTTGCTGCCCTCGATGGACGTCGCCCACGTATTATGATTGCCAAAATGGGCCAGGATGGTCACGACCGTGGTGCTAAAGTTGTAGCTACCGGGTATGCCGACATAGGATTCGACGTGGATATGGGCCCGTTGTTCCAGACTCCGGCCGAAGCTGCCCGCCAGGCTGTTGAAAACGATGTGCATGTGCTCGGCGTTTCGAGCCTGGCTGCCGGTCATAAAACACTGGTTCCCCAGGTTATTGAAGAGCTGAAAAAACTCGGCCGCGACGACATCATGGTTATCGTGGGTGGCGTAATCCCTTCGCAGGATTACGACTTCCTTTACAATGCCGGCGCAGTGGCAATATTCGGACCCGGAACAAAAATTCCTGCAGCAGCCATTCAGATGCTCGAAATACTGATCAGCAGCCGCAAATAGTACTGATACCTGGCTGAAAAGCCAAAATTATGAAAAGCCTTTTCCTGGTTTCGGGGAAAGGCTTTTCCTGTTTCAGTCAGGCATCATTTTATCTTATATAGTTTACTTTTTTTTGCATCGGCAGGTGTTAATATTATGGCTATGATGCTGGTGCACTGTTATCTCATGTTTTACACATTTCCTCTGAAAATAATTTTAATAAGCAGGGTTGAGGGAGCTTGCATGAAATTTTCATTCGATGTTTGTAAAATAGATTTTTTTCAGTAGGTTTGGGAAAAATATTAATTCTTGTAAATTTTTTATAATTGATTGTATATGAAATGCTTTAGCCACCTCATTCACTTCGTGATTCTTTCCTTTGTTTTAGTTGCATTCAGTGAAAAAAATGAAACCCGGGCTGCCGGTGTCGATTCGTGCAGTAAACTCAGGTTTCACTCCCCGATTGAACAGCCTGGCTTCAATTCGATATGCAGTCATAATGCACCCGATTACCTGGCCATGGCCATTGCCGTTAACCCGGCTTCAACACAACTTGAGTACAACAAAATCAGTGAATCGATAAAAATTGAGGCTACTTTTCTGAAAGCTCAAATTGCCGGGATCAAGAAACCAGCCAAAGCCTTGAAGTTCATATTTGATCATGTTCAAACCACCTTTCTGAAACAGTATGATGTGGATGCCGATTTTACGAATATGTTTGCCAGCGGCAAATACAACTGTTTAACAGGAACTATACTGTATGCCCTGTTGGCTGATGATCTCAGTTTAAAGCACACCATCAAGTTTATGCCAGGGCACGTGTACCTGATAGTTTATGCTGAGGATATTCCCTACATTTTTGAATCGACCGACCCAGTTGGCGGTTTCGTTGAACTGAACAAGGCCCTGCAGAGCAACGCAGTGAAAAGCATGCGCCTGCTGCAGTTTATGGCTTCGGACAATGGCGAAAAATCGCCTAAAGCTGATTTTTTTGAAACCTACTATTTAAAACTTAATAATACCGAATTGCGAGGGCTTGTCGGATACCAGTACACCAATGCTTCTTTTTCGGAAATGATGAAGCAGGATTACATAAAATCCTATAACCTCATCAACAAGGCTATTGTGCTTACACCCATGGCTGAGTTGTATATGATGCGCGATGAACTGCTGAAACATGCCATTGTTGAAGCTGATAAATCGACTTCGCTGCGGGCACAATTGCTGGTTGATTATTATAATTCAACCAAAAATCCGAACAAAAAGAACCAGGTAGTCGATGAGTTTAAGCAATGCATTTACCAGGTGCTTTTCAGCTCATTTCCATCGCCTGATTCGCTGAAACCTATTTATAGCACGCTCCGAAACGGGATCAACGATGCGGATGTGCAGGGTGTTCTCGACGAAATTTATAATTCAGCCTATGTTGCTTACCTGCAATCGGGCGATCAAAAAGAGGAAGCCTTCAAGCTGCTTTACCAGGAATACGAAAAAGGAAATAAAAATGAGTTTGTACTCTCCGGGCTCGACAACAGTATCCGCAATATGATTGATTTAACCAATGGTTCGCCCAATGAAGTTGCAGCCTACGACACTTTGGCTGCCAGGTATCCGCGGCTCATGGAATTCGATGTGTTTGTGTATAACCGATGCCAGTCGGTTATTAATGCCGCCCGTTTTGCTTTCCTGAATAAAAATGCCCAGGATGGCGAACGCTTGCTGCAAAAGTTTGATGCCGATAATTATTACGATAAAACGAGGCCGGCTTATTGCAATCCAGCCATGGTTTACAGCCTGGCCGGATCGTATTACTTTAAGAAAAATAATATTGCCAAGGCAAAAGCCATGCTCACGAAAGGGTTAACCTACGAACCTGACAACTTCGAATTAAAGGAAAAACTGAGGGAACTCAGGTAAATGTTATTTATCCACTGCCAGGTTAAAGGTTTTTTGAAGAACCATGATGTTGCCCAGCCGTGTTTTGTATTCGGCTTCGAACAGCAGGCTTTTCATCACAAAATGGCTGGATGAAACTGGTATTTCGAGAATTCCGTAATCGCCCGACTTTTTCAGCTCCTGTCGTGACTCCGGATCCGACTTGGGCGCAGCATAGAATTTTACATCTTTCTGCGGCTGTTCCAGGCTTACCTGCAGAATATATTTGCCTTCGAGCAAGGTGTGGTCGATGCCCCTGATCACAATGCTGTTATTATGTATGATTTCGCTGCCGTTCTTCTCGTATTCTTTTAACCCCGGCTGAATTTTGTTCTTCTTGTAAATGCGCGTTGCCAGTATTGTTCCGTTTTCATAATACTTGGTTTCAATACCCTCTTTTTCACCATTCACGTAACTGGAAACTTCGAAAGGCTTGCCGCTTTTATAAAAGTGGGTGCATTGCCCATTCCTGTGCCCGTCGGCATAGATGGCATCCATATAAAGTTTACCATCAGTGCTGTATTCGCGCACCCTGCCATTGGCTTTTCCTTTTTTGTATTCAACAATATAATGAACATTGCCATTTTCGTAAAAAACTTTTTGTTCGCCCTCCAGCAGGCTATCGCCTTGCGCCTGGTCGGGATTCAAATTGCCGGTGTTTTTAGCAGGATTGTTTTTGCAACCGGGCAATATAAAAATACACATCAGGACAGAAATAATAATCAGGAAAGGTTTCATAACTGGTATAAATATGTTTATGGTTTTAAATTGAAAAATTCTCGATGAGTTAATGGTTGTTGCGGTATTTTTGATCAGGCCTGAAATGGCAGGGTCTATTCCTTTGGTGCGCTTTCCGGGTACCTGGCCAGGAATACGAAGCCGTTCTTTTTGTAAAGCACTTTCATGGCCGGTATATTTTGTTTCCATTCGTTGTAATGCGGCTCCTTCAACACCAGGTAGAACGGACGATCGATATTGCCTGTGAACAACCACATGGGCAGGGCGCAATCGTCGGGCATTTTTTGGGTATAGAAAAGCGGGGCATAACTGAAAAATCCCGAGTTCAGCACATAGCAGTGCTCCGATGCTTTTGATTTATAAAAATCGATAACAGCACGCTGTGAGTATTTTTCGATGCGATACGGGAAAATAATGATTACCGCCGCAATAAAAACTGTTGTTGCGATAAAAAGTGTTTTAAGTGCCTGTCCGATGCGATTGCGGTTAGCTAAGATTACTGCATAAATTACCATTACCAGCAGGAACAGCCCGATAAGCCATTCGAAGCCTGTCCACGACACCTGTGCCTGCAAATTGGCGACAGCAAAATCATCCTTTATAATACCTGAATCAATAATGCGGGACTTGTATTTTTCGATAAATGGTACAGCTGCCACCAAAATGGAAAACAGAGCAGCAAAAAAGAGCAGGAGTGCACTCAGCCATTTCCGCCATTTCAAGGTGCCGTTCAGCAGATCGTGGATAGCTGCTGCCGCCAGGAACGTAAGCGGTAAATAACAAAGTGAGCTGTAATGCACAATTTTTGTTTTTACAATAGTGAACAGGATCAGCACTACCCAGAACAGGATCAGCATAATGAAGTGAAAACGACGTTGGTTTAACTCCTGTGCCTGCGGTACCCTGAACCTCATCAGCGCAAAAAGTGATGCAGGAAAAACCCCGATCAACAGAACTAAAAAGTGATAACTCCAATGCCCGCCATGCCCGGCATCGGGTATGGTAAACAGGCGAACCTGGTATAGAATAAACTTCTGCACCATATCAGCGTGCCCGCTCATGATCTGCACCAGGAACCAGGAGCCGCCAATGATGATGGTAAACAGGAAAAATACCAGTATATCCAGGAATCGTAAAGTGAATAAAGGAGGATTTTTTAAAAACCTGCTTTTTATTTTTACCAGGCTAAGTAAGTGGGGCAAGTAGGCAATTGAAGCCACCAGCCCGATAATAAGCAATGCTGTCGGCCCTTTTGTTAAAATTGCCAGGCCCGTGAAGCTTCCCCATAAAGCTGCATACAGAAATCGCTTTCCAGGACTAATGACTCCCGTGTTGGTATTCAGTTGCACAAAAAACCAAATAGCTATAAAAATCAGCAGGTTAAACCAGGGATCGATAATGCCAGAGCGGAAATAAAAATGTGGCAAAATGCTGCCGGCATAAACTATCACCCACCATAAACCGAAGCGTTCGTCGAAAAGTTTTTTACCAATATTGAAAATCACCAGCAAAGTAATTATCCCGCAAACTGCATTTGGAAACCGGGCTGCAAACTCATTTATTCCGAAGGCTTTCATGCTCAGCACCTGCATCCAGATAAATAATGGTGGTTTTTCCCAGAATGGCTTAAAATCGATCTGTACGTTGAGGTAATTGTGATTTACAATCATTTCGCGGGCACATTCGGCAAAATTTATTTCGTCCCAGTCGAACAGGTGTACACCACCCAAAAACGGAATAAAAAGCAGGGCTGCGATTATAGCTATCGCTGATTGAAGGAGTAGATTTCTATGGGTAGTATTGAAGTTCACTTCGGTGATTTTCATCAAAATTATAAAAACATTTGCAATCTGCAATAAGCCTTGGAAATATGCAGCTGTTCTTCCGGCGAAGTTTACCCGGATTCATGTATGCATATTTTTATTTTTGTTAATCATAATTTTTTATAGATTTACGGGATCAAAAAAATGCAAATTAGCAACAACTTTCTTTTACTAACACTACCAGGCATTTTGATGCTTGTCAATATCTCCCGGTTTTTTTATTTAAAAAGCTCATTACCAGGTTTTAGGGAGTGCAAAGATTCGGAATGTCGTATAAGTTGCACTATGCAGCGTAACTAATAACCAAAATGACGGATAAAGCTAAATTCAGGGGGGCTTTTTATTACAGGTTCCTTTATGCGCACGATTATGTCTTTCACAGGCTGTTTTATCGCAGGTTTACAGTAATCGGGTACGAAAAAATACCGGCCAATACCCCGGTAATATTTGCGCCGAACCACCAGAATGCGCTTATGGATGCCCTGGCTGTGCTTTTTGCTGCCCGAAGGCCTGTCGCATTCATGGCTCGTGCCGATATTTTTAAAAAACCCTTTGTTGCCAAAATCCTTAATTTCTTAAAAATACTTCCGATATACAGAATCCGCGATGGCTTCGCTGAGCTGGGCCGAAACCAGGAAGTGTTTGATAAAACCGTTGAGGTGCTGAAATCGAACATGCCGATTTGTATTCTGCCCGAAGGAAACCACGAAGGCTTCAAACGGCTCAGGCCACTGAAAAAGGGTATATTCCGTATTGCTTTCCAGGCCGAAGAGAGCGCGGGGTATAACCTGAACCTTCATATCGTTCCTGTGGGTATCGATTATTCTGATTATTACCATGCCGGCGCTGACCTGGTGCTTGTATTCGGAACTCCGATCCGGATTGCTGATTATTTTGAAATGTATCGCGAAAATGAACAAAAGGCCATTAATACGCTGGTGGGTGTGTTGTCAGAAAGCATCCGGAGCCTCATTATTCATATCCCCGAAGAACATTACGAACTCACCAACACAATCAGTGAGATGTTTGAACCTAATGTTTGGGATACCTGCAATACACACCGCCATCCTTTCAACAAGCTAACCATCCGGCAATATATAGTTCATAAAGTTACTGAAGTATTTACGGCTCATCCCGAAAAAGCTACCGAAATAGGTGAAGTTCTCGACGCTTACAAATCGAAGCTCAAGGACTCCGGACTCCGCGATTGCCTCTTTGTTCACAAACCCTCAAAGTTTCCCTGGCTTTTATTCGAAACTGCTATCAGCTTACTGCTTTTGCCTTTTTACCTGTATGGTGTGCTTCTCAATTTTTTGCCTTACAAAATTGCTGAATCAATGGCATCAAAGGTTAAAGATCCCAATTTCAGGACCTCCACTTTATTCGGCATTAGCCAGCTGTTATTTCCTGTATATCACCTGCTGCTCATAGCCTTATTCTGCATTTTTACTGAGGAACTGCTTCTTAAAATCGTGTTTGCCGTCTCCTTGCCGGCATCAGCCGTGTTTGCACTTCATTATCATGCGTATGTTAAAAAGCTATGGCTCAAAATCAGGGTTTTACGGATGCGTATTTTTGATAAAAATCAATATAGCCAGCTGGTTTCCGGAAGAAACCAGTTGATCGAGCTGATAAAATCAACCATTAAAAATTGATTGTATGCATAAAAATATACTGATTTTCAATGCGATAATAATTCTTTTGTTAGGACAAATTGTAGCCAGCGCCCAGGATACAAAAGAAAAAAAGGTGGCTAAAACACCAACCGGTTTATCATTTGGAGGTTTACCCACAATTTCCTTCGATGCCGACATGGGATTTCAATACGGGGGACTGGTTAGTGTTTACGATTATGGCGATGGTTCAGCATATCCATCGTACAGGCAAATGATGAAGGTGGAGATTTCGCGTTATACTAAGGGCTCTGGTACCAACCAATTGTTTTACGATGCAAAAAACCTGTTGCCCCATCATTTGCGATTGACGGCAGATTTGAGCTATCTCACTGAAAAATCGCTCGATTTTTATGGATTTAACGGATACCAAAGCAGGTATGTGAAAGATTTTATGGACGAAGATTCGCCCGATTATATTACCCGGGTGTTTTACCGCGACCTGCGGAAAATGTTCAGGCTCACTGCCGACTTGCAGGGTCAGATTTCAGGCAACAAATTCAGGTGGCTGGCCGGCTTCGGAATCATGAATATGAAAACCGGGCGCGTCGACTTCGATGCCATCAATAAAGGCAAAGATGAAGCTGACAAATTAGTGGATACGGTAACGCTTTTCGATAAATATGTCGGCTGGGGAATTATCAGTGAAGCCGAAAAAGATGGCGGCAATGCCAACTTCCTGAAAGCTGGACTGGTGTACGATACCCGCGACAACGAAGCAAATCCCATGAAAGGGATGTGGAGCGAAGCTTTGGTTACTTATGCGCCCAAATTCCTTTTTAACCCGGAATTTTCGTATGCCAAACTGGTGCTGATTCACAGGCAGTATTTTACACTTGTAAAAAACAAACTCTCATTTGTGTACCGTGTCGGATACCAGGGTACTATTGGTGGCAATGCACCGTTTTTTATGCAGCCTTATATGCTTAGTTCCTATTCGTCGATCACCAAAACAGATGGGTTGGGTGGTGCAAAAACCTTGCGTGGCATCATGCGCGATCGCGTTGTGGGTAATGGTATAGCTTACGGTAACCTCGAATTACGGTGGAAATTCCTTACCACGCATGTCGGGAAACAGAATCTTTATTTTGCCCTGAATGGTTTCTCCGATGTTGGAATGGTAGTGCAGCAGGTAAAAATTGATAAGTCGAAAATCAGTATTGCTGACCAGGAAACTTATTTTGATTTTTCGTACGAAAAGGACAAGTTACATCCCAGCTTAGGTGCCGGGCTTCGCGTAGCACTCAATGAAAATTTTATTCTTGCCATCGATTATGGTTTTGCCACCAGCAAGCAGGATGGGCTGAAAGGTCTTTATATTAACATCGGAAACTTATTTTAGCATTCAAAGGAGGTTCAAACAAAATGCCCCGGGTCGTAATGAACCGGGGCATTTTGTTTTGTACTGGCTGACTTTTTTAGAAATCGATATTTGGTTGTACCAGCAGCGACATGGTATTTAATTCGAGTGCTAGCAGGTTGCCATACCCGGGTTTATCATTCAGGTAAACGCCGTTATCAAGATCGATAAAGTGAAATGAGTCGGAAACGATACACTGGTTAATAAAATCGAGCGTAACCGGCACATGGCCATGAATAATTTTCCGGTTGCCGAGTTTGACAGGGTCAATCTTGTATTCACGAATCCACATCATCGACTGGGTATCGCTGAAAATATCATCCAGTTCAAAATTAAAACCGGCATGTACTATCAGGAAGTTTTTCCAGATCATATAATAATCGAGCGATTCGATCCACTCAATATATTTTTCAGGAATCTCTGAAACAGAATCAGCACTGTAGCTGATCATGGTTTCGGACCCGCCATGCATCATCCATTCCCTGTAAGATGAGGTTTTGAGGCCCAGCATCCTGCGCAATCCTTTTTTAGCCTGGTCTTCGCGGTACACCTGAGCCATATATTCCTCGTGGTTGCCCCTGATTACGGTTACTTGTATCCCGCTATCGCGCAATTGCATAATATAGTCTATCACGCCCCTGCTCGACGGGCCACGATCAATAACATCGCCAAGGAATATAAGCGCATCGTCCTTGCGAAGCTCAATAAGATCTTCAACGAGCGCACGCAGCGTCATTAAGCATCCATGTACATCGGGTATAACCCAGGTTCTCATAGGGATATTAAAAAAGTTCCCTGGCATAAATGGCCAGGGAACAAATGTGTGATGCTATTTTTTCGATTTTCCCTGGTTTGCTACTTCGTCCATCAGTTTTTTGATCACTTCAGGATCGCCCAGGAAATAGTCTTTTACAAAATTGAGGTTTTCGTCGAATTCAAAAACATAGGGTATACCGGTAGGCAGGTTCAGGTTTACGATATCTTCGTCGCTGATGCCTTTAACATGTTTAATAACAGCACGCAGACTGTTGCCATGGGCAGCTACCAGAACCTGGTCGTGGGTGCGCAGTGATTCGCGGATTTCATTTTCCCAGTAAGGAACCATACGGTTAACGGTATCTTTGAGCGATTCGGTAACCGGAGCTTCGTCGCCGATAGCTGCATATTTAGGGTCAAGGCGGGGATTACGCGGATCGTCAGCTGCCAGTTCGGCTGGTGGAATATCGTAACTCCTGCGCCAAACCAGCACCTGTGCATCACCATATTTTTCAGCAGTTTCGGCTTTGTTGAGGCCCTGCAGGTTCCCGTAATGTTTTTCGTTCAGGCGCCAGCTCTTTTCAACCTGAATCCATAACAGGTCCATTTCTTCAAGTACCAGGTTCAGTGTTTTAATGGCTCTTTTAAGGTACGAGGTGTAAGCCAGGCGGAAGTCGAACCCGTTTTCTTTTAAAACCTTGCCTGCTTCTTTGGCTTCTTTAATGCCGCGTTCCGAAAGATCAACATCTGTCCAGCCGGTAAAACGGTTTTCTTTATTCCATTCGCTTTCGCCATGGCGAATAAGTACTAGTTTTTTCATTGTATTGATTTTATAAATATAATTAACTGAATGCCAGGTAAATTTAAACTTTTGTTCTGTTTTGCAAATGTACAATATACTCATTATGTGTACAAATGCAATTTGGGGTTTTTATCTAAAGATTGTTAAACGAATTTGAATGGCCTGTATGCGGTTGCAATTCTATATGCCCGCCACGATAGAAGTGAGCACGCTAATCGAATCAATTTTTGAAAAATCAGGTTACGCTTCTGAAATATGTCCGTACTTTCGCAATTCAATTTCATGTATGGAAATTTACGGGGCACCTTTCTGGCTCAGGATTTTATATCCACAAAACCTGTTATGGCGTGTGCCAACGAACCGTCGCGAGGTGTTCCTGACTTTCGACGATGGCCCGATTCCCGGGGTAACCCCGCTGGTACTCGATATACTGAACAGGTATAATGTAAAAGCTACATTTTTCTGCGTTGGTGAAAATGTGCAGAAATACCCTGATGTCTTCTCTTTGCTTACTTCGGGCGGGCATGCTGTGGGCAATCATACCTTTCATCACCTCAAAGCATGGAAAACAAAGCGCGAAAATTACCTTTCGGATGTGGAACATACCGATGCCCTGGTTGGCAGCAGGTTATTCCGCCCGCCGCACGGGCAGTTAAACCGACGGGTTGCAGTTAAACTGAAAAGGAAGTATAAAATTGTGATGTGGAGTGCCCTCACAGGCGATTATAATAAAAACCTCGATGGTGAGCAGTGCCTGGCTCTTGCCAGAAATAATACCCGCCCGGGTGCCATCATTGTTTTTCACGATAGTCTGAAAGCCCGGCAGCGGATGGAATACGCGCTGCCTTTGTATATTGAATACTGCCTCAGCGAGGGTTATTCTTTTGGGATATTGGAGTAGTTTTAAAGGAGAAGGGAGGAAGGGAGAAATGGAGATGGGGAGAAAGGGCTAGGCGGAGAAACTCTGCGAATGGAATTGCAACAGAATTTCATAAATCCTATGATCCGTGACCTTGAAACCTTAAATCCGTATTCTGCCGCAGTCTACTTTTTCACCACAAATTTCCTTGTAACTGTCCCTTGCTGAAATCCCAGCCGCAGTATATACACCCCGTTTTTCAGCGGGTTTACATTTATTGTTATACTTGTTTCGCCCGTTTCTTTGGGTAATGTCCTTACTGATTTTCCATCGGGGGTTGTGATTTCAACAGATTTTAACGGGCCCAGGTTATGATTTATAGCCAACTGGTCGCTGGCAGGATTCGGGCTTAATGTAAGGTACTTGCCTGCCGGTAAGTCGTCAATCCCCAGGGTAACTGAATTATTCGACGAAATTAGCCAGTGCTCCGGATCAAAGGAAACCGTGCTTATGCTGAATCCCGGGTTGAAAGGGAATGACTGCCCTGAAGAAATGTTGTTGAACACGATAGTAGTGTCTTTGCCTTCGCCTGCAAACATAATCGGGACCTGCATTTCGAAAAAACTAACTGATGGGTGCGACTGACCCTGGCTGATGATTACAGATGCCGAATGGTCAGCCGATTGCCCGACATGGATGGTATACGTCGGGTAGCCCTGCCCGTAGAGCCAGTCGGCAAAATATCCATCCAGGTTTTTGCCCGTAGCGGCTTCCATATGTTTCTGGAAATCGGAACTGCGCGCAAACCCGTGTTTCAGTTTCGGATCTTCCAGGTAATTGTTCATACCTTTAAAAAAAGCTGTATCTCCTACAATCCATCTTAGCTGGTGCAATATCAAAGCTCCTTTGCGGTATGACAAACGTGAATCGAATATCCGGTTTACGCTGGTGGTATCATCGCAATACACGGATCCGCCACTCGAGCCGCATACATAGGAGATGTTACTGCGTTTCCATAAATCCCAGTATTCTTTATCTGTTCGTTCGTACCGCAGGCCGGTTAAATAAGTTGCGAAGCCTTCGTTCAGCCATATGTCATGCCACGATCCGCAGGTGATCATGTCGCCGAACCATTGATGGGCAAGTTCGTGGGTTATGGTTTCGCGGCTGAAGGCGCCTTTGCCCAGGAAAGTCATGGTTTGGTGTTCCATGCCCCCGCCCCAGCCAAACTGGGCTTGTCCGTATTTTTC
>CALCJE010000100.1 GCA_937965665.1 uncultured Bacteroidales bacterium | reverse complement strand
TCTGGCAGAAATATGAAGATTTGTGATGTTGGTTACTTTGTGTAAATCATCCATTTATTTCTAATCTTTACATCGCAAAAATATAAAACTAATTTTTGGAATAATTAGTTGACAGATTAAAGAAATAATATATCTAAAAAATATTTATGCGATATTGGTGCATTGTACTGATATTCAGTGTATAAATGTATTATTGGCTTGTGCTGAAACTTTGAAACACAAAAAAAGGATAGTAAAATATTTTTACTATCCTTTTTTAAAGTACTTATGAAATAGGAAAAGTCCAATTTTCTACTGTCCGCTTCCCATTATTACAGCTCTTACCGTTTTGAAAGTAAGAAGTATATCCTGCCTTAATGACCAGTTATCAATGTATTGAAGATCAAGCTTCATCCAATCTTCAAATGAAATACTGTTGCGTCTGGGCATGATCTGCCAGGTGCATGTTATACCCGGGCGCATCGATAAGCGTCGGAGCTGCCATGGCTTGTATTGATTAACTTCCTTCATGATTGGAGGACGAGGGCCTACAAGTGACATATCACCTTTCAGTACATTGAAAAACTGGGGTAGTTCATCCAGACTTGTTTTACGCAGGAATTTACCAACTTTTGTAATTCGGGGGTCGTTCTTAATTTTGAATACAGGACCATTCATTTCATTTTGTGACATGTATTGAGCCTGCAATTTTTCTGCATCTACCATCATTGTCCTGAATTTGTAGATGTAAAATTCACGACCGTATAATCCAACTCTCTTTTGCTTGAAAATGATAGGCCCTTTAGAAGTTAGTTTAATGATAAGGCCAATAGCTACGAAAATAGGCATCCATAGCAATATAACTATGAAAGAGAACGAAAAATCAAAAACATATTTCCAGGTAAGTGCAAACTCATTTGAAGGTTTGTTTTGATAGGTGATAAACGGAATATGGTTGAAAATATTAATTTCAGTAGGATAGGAAGTGCCATTGATGAGCTGGGAGTTTAGCCTGAATACAACCCCAACCTCTTTGCAGGCGTTCATCAAATGTTGAATTTCGCCCGAATTGAAGTTGTTTTTGCAATAGAATACTTCATCAACAATTTGCGATTTGATCAAACAAGACATACTCATAGTCTTCCTGACTACTTTTATGGTAGGGCTGTATTTTTCGAAAAGTTTCTGAGATTCTGTAATGATCATTGTGATTTTGTAACCCAATTCACGTTGAGAGGCTATATTTTGAATAAAATGTTCATTTTCTTCATCAGCTATGATAATCACATTTTTCAAATCTTTTCCCATCCTGCGCCTCCTCATATAATATTGATTAACTAATACATATGAGATACAAATAGATACATGGTTCAGGATTCCAAAAATAAAAATGACTTCTTTTGAAATTGTATTCAGATTTAAAACATTAACCAAAACAAAAAGTATACCTGTTGCTATGAGGATAAATTTTACACTTTGCACAAAAAGTTTAGCATAATGATTTACCCTGTAAACCAATAAAAGAGCAGTTTTTGACAAACCAATGAACCAGACAGGAAGCAATAAAAGTAAAAGTGTAAGATACTCGGAAGTGTAATTAATATTCGAGTTTACAAATGCTTGCGCAAGTTTTATTGATCCAAAAAATATTAAAGCCGTCAGAATCATTATGTAGATTCTGAATATCGACTTGCCCACTTTTTCGTTTTCACTAACCATAATAAATGAGTATAACCATCGTTAATACTGATGTTCGGGTATACAAGACTGGGAAGTGAAGTGAGTGTTTACGAGAGGTTGTCAGCCGAAAGTGTTCTTCAATTTATTTTTTCTAAAAACTGTTGAAAAATACTTTCTCATTCGACAATAGAAGCTTTACAAATACTATGCCTTAATTTATAACATTCATTTACTCAGTTTGTTATACTCTATTATCGCAGTACATGGATGTTGCTCAAGTCCCGTTTTGATTCTCTATTATTCCAATTTAGGTAAACTACTACGAAATTTTAAAAACACTGAGCTTTTTATGTTAATTCATTGTAATTGAATCAGATACAAATTATGTTTGAACTCAGATGTTTTAGTGAAATCCAAAAGTCTTTAAAAATCTTTTGATAATTTAATGACGGACTTTGAGAAGTTACGGGAAAATTTACAAAAGCCACAAAATTACTTCCTTTAAAAGTTGAGTGTTGCAACAAATTTAGAAAATTAATTCAAATTCGAATGTCATACAATTTTTAGTATTTACAAATAAACTTTCATGAACCGTAATTGTTTAAGTTGCCATGAAACTTAATATAAAATTAACCTGTCTTATGAAATCTTTTGTTTTAGGTACATTGTTGATTACCTGGCTAATCACACCTTTTATGGCCGTTTCTCAGGAAAATAAAAAAGTGTCCTTAAAAGAGGAAAATATAACCTACGAGTTGAGTGGTACTGTAATGAATGGTTTCGTAGTGTATGATAAGAATGTTAAAGGGAAAAGGCCTGCAGTGCTGGTTGTGCATGAATGGTGGGGGCTGAATGATTACGCTAAAAGCAGGGCGCGGCAACTTGCATCGATGGGATATATTGCAATGGCAGTTGATATGTATGGAGAAGGCAAAATTGCCCAGAATCCACAACAGGCGCAGGAACTGGCTACCCCTTTTTACAAAGATCCGACACTTTCCAAATTCAGGTTAGATGCTGCGATTAAGAAAATTAAAGAGTACGAGCAGACTGATGCAACAAATATAGCTGCAATAGGCTATTGTTTTGGAGGGTCGGTAGTATTGAATTCTGCCAAGTTGGGTGCTGATCTGAAAGGTGTTATCAGTTTTCATGGAGGATTAGCAGGTGTTCCGGCCAATAAAGAGCTTTTAAAAGCTAAAATACTGGTTTGCCATGGTGAAGCGGATAAGTTTGTTCCTCAAAAGGACATTACGGCTTTTAAACATGCTATGGATTCGATTGGTGCTGATTATACATTTAAATCCTATGCGGGTGCAACACATGCATTTACAAACCCGGATGCTACACGAATCGGAAAACAGTTCGATATGCCGATAGCCTACAATGAAACCGCTGACCGGGATTCATGGAAAGATATGCAGGCTTTTTTTAAGAGGATATTTCTTAAAAAATGATTTATGAATAACAGGTATGAAAAAAATAAAAATGCCCGGATCATTAAACCGGGCATTTTTATTTACGAAAGATGAATGCTATTGAATATTCAGCAGTGGTACCTGCTTGATTAACTTCTCCAAGGGAAAATACCATGCGGATTCTGTAAATCGTTATTTATTCCTTATCTCCGATCTGACTTTTATTTCAAAATAAGTATTCCTGCAATCAAAACCGAAGCAATAACCAGTAAAATCCTGATGATCCTGTTTTCATAAGCTAACAGCCGGTTGCATTCATCAATATGGGCCTCGGCTTTTTGGTTATCAACATTCATTAATAACGCTTTTTTATACCAGGAGCGAGCCTGCCTAAGCAGTTCAATTTTAAAAAAGTCGTCGCCTTTCCGGATAAATTCCCTGAAATCGCGTTCAGTGGAATCAATAATAACTTCAGCATTATGGGTTTCCATGACTTTGATATTTTGTATATACAAATATAAGGCAGATTTGCAGGAAACCAGCCTGGTTTTCCGGTTTTATTAAGAACTAAAAAGGATCATACTTATTCAGTCTCTTATTTTCGTTCACACAAAACCTCCGTTTCTACAACAGGTGTAGTCTCTCATACATTCTCACCAAAGCCATTTCATATTTTCCGACAAGTTTCCTCATAACAAGTCTATCTTGAGTTTGTAAATCAGAATATTCAAGCCTTCAGCTCTATTTATTTCCGTTCCTGAAATAAAAGGCTAACATTGGGCAGCCTCTTCTTTTTTATATAACAAAAGCTCAGTTTTCAGATTCAGTAAAGTTGAACTTTATATGATGACCAGCACTGACGAGCGTTTTCCAACTGATGCCCTGGCTTGCTTTTTAATGAAATTTACCGATTTGAAATCCGGCCTGATCATAAATTGTATTTATCTTGTCTTTTATCCAAACCTGACAAACATTCTTAACCTCAAATAATCAGAATATGAAAACCTCAAAATGGATTAGCCTTTTATTTGTTGCATTAATAGCAATTGTAATTGTCCAGAGCTGCTCAAAAGACGAGGAATTAAGTACCCAGTCTGATCAGCCTTCCTTTAGTGTACGACCTGACTTCGAAACTATCGACACCAGGCCTGCGGATGTTATTGCCCGGTCTAAAATAACCGAAAGAGATGCATCACCCGTGGAACTACAGAGAAACACCTTTAAGGCGGGTGGTAAATATGCCCTGGTCATTGGGATTTCCAACTACTCAGGTACAGCGAATGACCTTGAATACTGTGATGATGATGCAACCGACTGGAAAGCCCGTTTGCAGATGGAAGGGTATTCAGTTCCAACTCTTTTTCATTCAAGTTCCCATTAATAAATCGCAATAGTGTGATTAACCGGGATAGTTAGCAAACATTCAGTTTTTCTTAGTTGGCCTGTTAGCACACTACAGTTTTTCATCATTTTCCTGTAAATGCGCCCTTTAAAAGCAAAAAACCACCAAAAATTGATGTTTTTGGTGGTTTTTGTGGATTTCATTTTATTCAGCGGAGAGACAGGGATTCGAACCCTGGGTACCCGCGAGGGTACAACGGTTTTCGAGACCGCCCCGATCGACCACTCTGGCATCTCTCCAATGGTGGAAAAGGGCTGCAAAGGTAGAAATTTGATGCGATTATTCAAATGAATTGTAAAATATTATCCATTCTCTTTGAAATTGGCCTGCCACTAAACATATTAAAAGGCTGATGAGCCTGTAAAAAGTTGATAATGAATAGTTCAAAATTATAGTATTAGAGGTCTGTGAACCAGATTGTTTTGTTTCGAAAGACCAAATGGATTATTTTCAAAAAATATTTTCAAGTTTCAAACTCATTTTTGCTCGCTCAAATTGGGATAAGGTTCAAAAGTTTTGTGCTTTAAAAAAAATACCAGGCTTATAAAAGCCAGTATCCCATATAGTATTCCTGCCGTTAAAATAGCAGTTTGCAGGCTGAATTTGTCGTTAATCCATCCCCACAAGGGACCTGTTACAGCGAAAATTAGCCTGATGAGGAAATTGCGGACTGACAAAACAGTTGCACGTACATCGGAAGTTGTAATGATATTGATATAATTGCGTAGGGTAGGGGTTGCTAATCCACGGGCAAGATAAAATACCAGGAGCATTCCGAGCCCAGTATAACCGGGCATTAGCGGTAAAATCAGGTATGAACTGAAGAGCGCGGAAGTAAATATGATTACGGTTACGGGAGCCCCAAATCGTTTTTCAAAACGCCAGGCAAATACAGCTGCAACACCCACGCTCAGGTTTAATATAGCCCAAAGCACACCATACAATGAAACCGGCAAATGGATCTGCCCGAAATATGGTTGGGCAAACCAGGCCATAGTAAGCGTGGCTGCGCCTGTAATTGCTGAAAAAAATGTATTCCACTTCAATTTAACATCACCATGCAATGATTGAAAAAGTATAGTTCTGATTTCAGTCAGTCCATATTTTCGCTTTATGGTATGTACAGGGGGCTCGGTAAGCATTATAGCGGCTGGTATTGCTATGAGTGCAACACAGGTTTGAACATAGAAAGGTGTCCTTAATGATAAAACAGCCAGCAAGCCCCCGAAAACCCCGGCAAATGCTTCGCCAAAATTACCGATTGAAGTTATTCGTCCTTCCAGTTTTGTGTACTTTTCAGTTTGTTTCCCCGCAGCTAATGTATCGTAGAGCATGGCTGAATCAGCTCCTGAAACCAGGCTCTGACTAATCCCCAGAATTACCTCAGCTATTACAAACTGCCAGAATCCAAATGAAAGGCTGTAGGTCAGGTATCCTGCAAAACCTAATGATGCACCAATAAGTATACTGTTTTTACGACCAGTCCGGTCAGCGAAATAACCGGTCGGGATTTCGAGGCTCATCAGTGTTAAAGAATACACACTCTGCAGCAGGAAGATATCTTTCATGGTAAGACCGTTCGACTTGTAAAAAAGCACGATCACAGGCATGATCAGGTTCATCCATTTTGCAATCTTAATAAGGTATAGGGCTGCCAGGTTTTTTTTTACAGAAAATGCCATAGGAGTTTTAAATCAGCAACAAAATTAATTTATTGAACTCAATAATAAATCTATTAAAGTCAGGTGCAAACATTTTTTGGGAGGCTTAGTATGATTTTTTCGCAAATCTGCACAGAACGCTTTGGAATATTGCTTTTTTTTATACTTTTGCACTTCCCAAAGGAGAGGTGGCAGAGTGGTCGATCGCGGCGGTCTTGAAAACCGTTGATCTGCAAGGATCCGGGGGTTCGAATCCCCCCTTCTCCGCAGCACTAAATTGAAAAAAGCAAACCGCTGAAAATGTTAAACTTTCAGCGGTTTTTGTTTTAAATATGGCACCCCAGGTAATTATTTAATGCCATGCGTGCGCACCCGGAACAACTCCAATCAAAGAGTCCAAAGAGTCGTCTTCTTCACTTTTACATTTGCTTTCCATTCTCCTGATCCGGGCCTCCTTGATTTTATGCTTTATGAAATCAATAAAATAACCGGTACCTGCTATCAGGAAGATAATAGCTATAATGATACTGACCAGGATTTCGGCATCGCTTGCAGAACCTGTAGCTGCATGGCAATCAAGTGCAGCCGTGATAAGTAACAGAATAAAAATCTTTTTCATTTCCAGTATTTTTTTTTTAATTGAAATGCTTTCAGGAAAGGCTGTAATTCAGTTATTCTGAGATTATAAATATACGATAATTTTACATGTTTTCTGCAATTATTTAATCTGAGGGCTAACTTTATTATTAGTATAGATGACCGTTTTTCATTCTTTGCTCAGCTAATCCATTTACAAGATAAATTCGGATGAACAAGGCTATCAGATGCGCTATATATGCAGAGAATTTGACTTGGCCTGGTTTGCATTTACTCAAAAAAGAGAATGCCGGGAAAGCCCCGGCATTCTCAACATAATATCTGAACATGTAAAATACGTTCTATCGCTTCGGGTATGCCGGCACCGACGGAAATGTAAAAGGATGTTCTTTAATTTTCTGAAGGACTACTTCAATGGCTTTATCCAGCTGCGGGTCTTTTCCTGCCATTACTGAGGCGGGATCGTTGTCGATCAGGATATCAGGATCTGCGCCATGGTTTTCGACCAGCCATTTGCCATCTGCTCCATAAAACGAGTTGTTCGATTGATTAACACTTCCATTATCGATTGTAGTCTGTGCATTAATGATGCCTACCAGGCCACCCCAGGATGGAACGCCAACCACCGTCCCCAGTTTATTCGCCTTAAAATCTTCGATAAAGGCCTCGCCATCGGAACCGTTGTACTCATTTGATATGGCAACATATGGACCAGTGGTTGTACTTCCGGGATACCTCATAGGTTCCATGCCCTGAAGTACATTGTAAGCAGTCATTTTGCGTTCCAGTTTATCAATCATAAAATACTCGGTCCAACCGCCGGAATTGCGCCTTACATCAATAATAAATCCTTCCCTGAACCTGAAGGCACGCCAGTATTTATCAAATTCGCCAACACCGCCTGAACCCATGGCATTAATGTGCATGTAGCCTACCTTGCCATTGGTTTTTTTATTGATATAGTTGATATTATCGCTGATCCAGCGGAAATAACGCAGCTGGCTGTTGTTCCTGATGGGCTTGATTTCGTAAGTAAGCGCGCCTTCTTTGCCAGGTTTGCGATTTATGGTAACTGTAACCGTTTGGCCAGGAATTACCTGCAGGTATTTGTTGTAATCAGTCGGGGTTTTGATTTCGTTTCCATTGATAGCCACCAGGTAATCGCCTTCTTTAAGGTCAATATCCGGGCGTACCAGCGGCGATTTCAGGTCGAGATTATAATCTGTCGGGCCGTAAATTTTACTGAAACGGTAATACCCAGAGGCTTTATCTGCTGTTAAATCGGCTCCCAGCCAGCCTGTGAAAACTTTTGTTTCGGGCGCCTTGAGCGGACCCATATCACCACCACCAACGTATGTATGCGAAACGCTGATTTCGCCTACCATCTGCGAAAGCAACCAGTTCAATTCGTCGCGCGAGGTGAGGTAAGGAACATATTTCCTGAATTTATCACCCAGGGCTTTCCAGTCGTGGCCATGGAAATTTTTATCATAGAAGAAATCGCGATACCAGCGCCAGGTATCATTGAATATCTGGTTCCATTCGGCGAGATTATTTACGGTGTAACTCATGCCGTCGAGGCTGATCCTGCTGCCTGTGTTTTTTAATTTAAAAATGTTTTCGACGGTTGAAGAATAGCAATCGGCATCTTTCTGAATGATGATGCGCGAACGATCAGTCGACAAGTCGAAGTTTTTAATCTTATCATTTACTACCACCAGTGATTTTGAGGCCATATCAAAAATATTGAGGTTCCATTTGGTTGCTCCGCCTGGCTTGAATATTTCTTCGTATTCGTCCTCGGTAAAATTATCGACAGCACACCACATTACCTTTCCATTGCCGGCTTTCAGGTAGAAGTAATTTCCGGCATCTACAGGCAGGGGATAGGTTCTGCTGCTAATTCCGTCCATATCAATCCTGAACGGTTCATCGGCTTTCTTTTCAGTTTTTACAAGCGGTTCTTCGAATGGCGGTGCTTCCTTATCGCGCAGCTGAACCACCATCACCTGCTGTGGGGTAGCAATAATATGGTTGTCTTCGTAAAAATCCATATGCAGGTTGAAATTACGGCTCGAAACATAATACAGGTATTTACCGTTGGCATCAAACGAAGGATACAGGTTATCGAAGAAATCGCTTGTTAAGGCAAATTTCTTTTTCTGCTCAAGGCTGTACAGGTAAATTACGTTATTGCGGTTGTTATTTGTAAGGCTGTAGGTTATCCATTTACTGTCGGGCGACCAGCTATAATCGCTTTGTTCCCAGTAAAATTCGTCGTTTTTCAGCTGGTTCGACCGATCGATTTCAACCATTTTTTTCGTGTTCACATCCACGTACGAAATGGCGAACTCCTTGTTGCCGAAAAGTATTTTGCTGCCATCAGGCGACCAGAGCAGGTGGTAAACAAATTTGTTGAGATCGGTGGTAAGCTGAACCCATTCGCCGCCTTCGGTTTTTTGCATATAAAGCTGGTATTCGCCACTTTTATCCGAGAAAAACGCAATCCATTTGCCATCGGGCGAAACCTGCGGATACATTTCTCTTGAGCCCGGGGAATTGCAAATATTTTTTGTGTTTCCTTTTTCAGTGGGAAGGGTAAATATATCGCCCCGCGATTCGATAACAGCTGTTTGGCCGTCGTTTGAGATATTCACCGTGTGAACATATTCCTTAGGTACAATTACCCGGTCGCGCATACGCCATTTGTCGGAAGGAATTATAACCGAAATCTTTTTAGCCTGGTTTGCACGGGTGTTGTAGATATTAATGAATCCATCCTGGATGTAGACTAACTGTTCGCCATCGCTTTCCAGCCACATGATATCATAATCGGTGTAATCAGTGAGTTTGGTGATGGTTTTAGTCGTCAGGTCTTCGGAATAAAGGTTTGCTATGCCATTGGTACGGTCGGAAACAAAGTACATGGTATTACCTATCCAGGTGGGGTAGCTGTTTTTCCCCACATAATCCGATATGGGCGTAAACTGGTTTTGTTTGAAGTCGTACATCCATATATCCTGGTATTGCCCGCCTTTGTACCGTTTCCAGTAATATTCCTCACTTCCTTTACGGCAGTAAAGCATTTTGCTGCCATCGGGGTTAAAACTGCAAAGTCCGCCCCTGTCAATAGGGAAACGTTCGGGGGCTGAACCTTCCTTATTTACAAAATACAGGTTGGGATCGCGCGACACATAATTCTCGTACGATGCACGGAAAACCACGCGTTTGCCATCAGGTGTCCAGGCAATGGATTGTGCAGGACCCGGTGTATAGGTGAGCCTGAGTGGTTCGCCACCTTCGGTTGGCATAACATATACACCATACGCACCATCGTAACCGGCGGTGAAGGCTATTGATTTCCCGTCGGGCGAAAACCTGGCCGAAAACTCATTGCCAGGGAAACTGGTAAGCCTGGTGGCAGTGCCGCCGGAGGCATTTACCAGCCAGAGATCATTTTCGTAAGTAAATACGATTTTATCCTTGTAAATGTCAGGATAAGTCATCAGTTTTCCTTCGTCGGCAGCCATCAAAAGGTGACTTGTAAGGAAGATCAGCAATAGAGCTGAAAGCATTGTTTTTATCATGGGTTGAAGATTTTTTATTGGATAAAATTAGATAAATATCCAATGTAAGAAACTTAATTTCTTTTGTAATGATAGCATTATATTAAAAAGGTAAAATGAAGAAGAATTGTTGCCCACAAATAGCGCAAATGGCTGCACAAAAGGCACAAATTAAAGTTTACCACGGAGGGCACAAAGAAAGCACAAAGGACGCAAAGGATTTTTCTCTATGAACTTTGTGTAACTTAAGCGAGCTATGTTGTTAATTGTTAATCTGCAATGGTGCAGATTGCTGCGCATTAGGCAGGAGTGTTCATACATCTGCTGTGCATCCCTGCCACATTTTAGCGGATCAGCAGCTTTACAGATTCCCGGCCCCGACTGCTTGTTATGCTTAGCAGGTAAGTTCCTTTCGGGTAGCCTGAAATATCAATTTTTGTTTGTTGCGGGGTTGCAATTATTGAAGCCGGTTTTAGAAGCCGACCTTGCATATCCCTGATTTCGATGTTGCTTACTTTGCCTGTAGTGGTAATAATGATAACTGAAGAAGCTGGGTTTGGGTAAATACTGAAATTTAAATTTGACCGATCTTTTTCATGAATGCCGGAAATAATTTCATGATAAAATAGTGCGCTGCTATCTCCTTCCATCACTGTAATACCATCTGCATCCCAATACCGGTACGAATAGTTTGTAAGCGAATCCATTTTATCGTATTTCATCCGTTCCAGATCCAGGTTTACCCATGCGTTTTCTTTCCAGTCCTGTCGCAGTATGCTGGCAGGTTTAATGGATCCATCGTAAGTAAAGGTGGTTTGCGTTATGTTTTCGAAAATTTCGCCATTTTTAGCCTGCTGAAGTACATTAAGCAGATTTTTGTTCGCATCGTAAGTATACTCGGACTGGTAATAATCGGACCAGGAATCGCCCCAGGTATGGCTGCTTTCTGAAATCAGTTTATTTTCCGGGTTATACGTGTAGGATGTTTCTGTATTTACCACTTCGGCGCCATTATCCACCTGGATGAGCGAACTCTGCAGCAGGTTATTGTTGTCGTATACATAACTATTTTCAGTTGAATTTTCCCATTGATCGACGTTCCAGTCCTGGTGAAGGACATTTGTCAGGTTTCCATTAGCATCGTAAGTATTTATCGTTTGCCACAGGTTTTCCCAATCGTCGCCATTCCAGTACTGGTGTTTATAAAGTGTCTGTAACCCCAACTGGTTATAGGCATAAGTTATCATGAAAATGTTATCCCAGCTGGTGCCATTCCATTCCTGGATCTGTTCGGTGAGCATATGGTTATTGGCATCGTACGTATAGGATCCTTGCTGATTGTTTTCCCAGCCTGTTCCATTCCAGGCCAGCCAGGTAAAACTTAAAGGATTACCAAAAACATCGTAGCTGTAGGTTGTTTTTTCATCATTCAGCCAGGTGACGCCATCCCAGCGCTTTCCATACTCCAACGTAATTTTTCCATTCTCATCAGTTTCAGCAACTACATATTTGTAATCGGGAATCCATAAATAGGTTTGAATGTCGAGTACCCAATAAAAAAGACTATCGGTTGTGATAGCCTCTGGCGGCGATATAAAGCCATTTTTTTTCATACGCATATCGGCTTTGTTACCGGGAGTGCAGTGGCTAACAGCGAGGTGACCTACGCCAGTGTGTGTATTGATGCCATAGTTTAAGGGAGTTCGGGAACCATGCCCTGGTTGCGAAATGCTTTTTTGTGCGAACCCACCGAATGCAACAAGCAAAATGATAAGTAACAGGGTGCTTTTCATAACTATAGTTTTTATATTGGTTTTTATTGGGATTAATCCTGAAAATTGGCTGAACTAAAAACCGATTTAAAATGATTACGGATCAGTTCAGGAGCAGTTACAATGCTTTTCAGATTTTACTAGTACAAGTATCAATCAGCACAAATAAAGTGTTGGGTCGATTTGTTTCCCGGCATATCCATTCATCGGATTGCCCTGTAGCTTAAAAAAGTATACCTGAGATGTTAAGAAGTGATTAAAGTTAAGGATATATTTATAAATTGATGCGATGCCAGTAAAATATTACCTGGGTTGCCGGTAGGTGTTCCGGATTGTCAACTGTATTGAAAATAGATAATCGATAAATGGCACGAATAAAGGTTTAACCACAGCGTTCACCAGGCAGGCACAAAGGTCACAACGTGATGCAAAACTTCTCCGTGTACTCTGTGTAACCTTGGTGTGCTTTGTGGTTAATTTTTTTTTGAAACCGGTGTGAATAAATGCTCTTTACAAAATCACCCAGCCAAGAGCTGTATTTATGGTGCCCTTAATTACATCAATGGCTGCATTTATGGCGGCTTCTACAGCCAGCAGGCCTAATCCTTCGATGGTGAGCAATACGATCTGCATCGAATTTTTCTGAATATTCATATGTAACCGGGCTTTTTCTTCGGTTATTTCACCCCTCAGTTTCATATCAGCAATCATTTGAATATTCTGGTTAAATGATTTGAACTGCTGCTCGGCAAAGGGCTTTGCTTCTTTCCAGTGTTTATCGAGCACCACTTTGGCAGCGCTGAGCATATCCTGCAGTAATTTTTCAAAATCTATATCCATGGCGTGAGTTTTTTAATTTGATTTTTCGCCTCTTTTCAGGGCCATCTGTAACTTGATAATGGATGTAAACGAGGTTTCGAATGCATTCCGGATGGGGACAATTTCGGAGGTTTTGCTGAAACCCAGTTTATGTAACGCTTCCAGGTCGGCAATGTTCTGATCGAGGAACTTCAGCTGTTTGATGACGATATCATTTTTATCGATGGCATTAGCCCGGATGGTTAAGGTGCGCATATCCGATTTTACATCATCGTAAAACGGGATGAAGTTCTCGTATGCCGCCTCTTTGGTGCCGATAATCCGCTCCA
>CALCJE010000099.1 GCA_937965665.1 uncultured Bacteroidales bacterium | reverse complement strand
ACGAGATGCCTAAGTGACTGGAGTTCAGACGTGTGCTCTTCCGATCTTTGGTCAGGGCTCAGGACCGGCGTAGAGATATGTTATAAATTTGGGAATTAGTATTGACAATATCTTTTACATTCTATCTCATTTTTCACATTTCCCTGTCACCCTGAGTTGTCAATTCGAGTTGACATTGCTAGTGCAACGAAGCAAAACGGAGCAAAACGAAGCAAAGGCGAAGGAACACTGTCATTCCGGGCTGTCATTGCGAGTGCAACGAACCAAAACGAAGCAAAATGATGCAAAACGAAGCAAAGGCGAAGGAACACAGTCATTCCGAGCGAAGCGAAGGAACACTTTTCACATATATTCACATCCTTGCCAAAAACGCATCTTTGATGTGATTTAACACCACTTTGCCTCCACCCAGCAATATACCAATCACATCGAAACGTGTTTCGCCCTTAAAACCGGATAACTGGATATAAGCATCGGCGGTACGCACGATGGCCCGCATTTTGGCTGGCTTCACTTCCATTTCGGGTTCGCCGAACAGGTCGGTAGTGCGGGTTTTAACCTCCACAATCACCAGCCATTCTCCATCGCGGCAGATAATATCCAGCTCGTCGTGGCCAAAGCGCCAGTTTCGGTGCAGGATTTGATACCCGATTTGCCGGAGGTGTTTTTCGGCCAGGTCCTCACCTGTTTTACCAAGCTCGTTGTGTTGTGCCATGGGGGGTTGGGGTTACAGGGTTTCAGGGTTACACAGTTACATAGTTACAGGACTTCAAAGGTTTGAAGAGTTTGAAGAGTTTAAAGGGTTTAAAGTGTTTCAAAGTTACAGATTTACAAGTCATTGCGCTGATTTGCTTCGTCGTACCTCCTCGCAATGACGACGACGAAGCAAAAAAATTTTAGCTTTTAATTCCAACATCCGACATCACACATCATACATCGCACATTCCTGTTTTCCCTACTTCACAAACAATCGTATCAGGTATAAAACCAGGTAAATAAACACAAACAACCCGAGAAAGAAAAAGGCCGGTTTCAGAATTTTACGCAGCAGCTTGCCTGGTTTTGCAGTTTCGCCCGCCGGCAAAAACTGGAGTGTAACTCCTGTTTCGGATATGTGAAGCTCAGCTTCGCGCCCCATGATTAAAGCCCGGTTATCGGTAATATGCCCTGCCGGGAAATTAAAACATACCGGTATGCCGGCTTCGCGCGCGTACTCTGCTATAATTTCTTCGGCCTGCCTGCCAAATGGCACCGTGTTATCGTTCATTTTGGTCATGCCGCCTACGATCAACGCTTTTATTTCCGAAAGTTTACCGCCCCGCTTCAGGTTCATCATCATGCGATCGATATGATACAGGTACTCATCCAGATCTTCGATAAAAAGTATCTTATCCCGGGTCTGAATATCGGATGGCGTGCCTGACAGCGAATAGAGTATGGAAAGATTCCCCCCGCTGAGCTGGCCCGAAATATCTCCGGGTATATTGAGCGGGTGTGCCGGGATGTTGTAAGCGGGAGCTTCGCCGAATAAGGCGCTCCGCAAGGTTTCTACAGCAGGGGCTGCACCCTCGTCAGCAAAATTAATGGGCATGGTAGCATGAAGGGTTTCGATGCCAAATTGCACCTGTATATAGGTGTGCAGCACTGTAATATCGCTATAGCCCACAATCCATTTGGGATATTGCTCAAACGTGCTGAAGTCGAGTTGGTCGATAATCCTTACCGTTCCGTAACCGCCGCGGGCACAAATAATGGCTTTTATTTCGCGATCGTTGAGCATCATCTGCAAATCGGCCGCCCGCTCATCGTCCGTGCCCGAATACTGGTGATTGGCGCCAAACAAATGGGGACCGGTAACCACCTGCAGCCCCCAGGTACGGAAGGTATTGATGGCTGCTTCCATTTCGGAAGGTAATACCTTGCGTGCCGTGGCAACAATGGCAATTTTATCACCTGCCTGCAGGTAGGGGGGTGTAATCATTTCAGTATACTTTGAACTATCAAAAGTAATGAATACTGATGTATGCATGAATTACGAACTGAAAAGAAAACACAGGCAGGTTGAACCAGCTTAAATATTTGAGAATTGTAGCCACGCATTTGTTAAAAAATCCTTAAAGTATGATGCCGGATTCACAACAAAATGCTGAAAGCTAGCCCGTATAAATGACACGTTGTACAAGTCCTTTTATACTCTGGCATTCCAAAAAGTTTTACCGCTAGGCATCTAAAACAAATTTTTTCCTAATCAAAAATATCTATCTTGTATACCTTTCGCTTCAGGTAATAGCTTTCTCTTTTTTCGATTACATATATGTTTCGGAACGCATTGTGATACCACCCATCGAGCAGAAAAAATCTGCCATTTTTGTCCGATTCCTTAGGCAATCTATCCAACAATATAAACAACTCTTTTCGGGTAACAATCTTTTTATTCTGAGGCAGCCGGTATAGGGTATCGAACCTAACAATTTCTCCTGGAGTGCCTAAATCAATATACCAACGCTTGTCGTCCTGGTAAAACCGATAATCGTGTTGACCCATATCTGCGCATAGCTTATCAGACGGGTCAAAAATTATCCATAGACTTTTAGGGACACGCTGAGGCCATGCTATAATTCCAACCAGACACAAAGAGATTAATAACCCAAATTTTATAAAATTAGGGTTCAACCCACTATGAACAATCATTTTTACCATACGATATAAAAACAAGCGTTGAAAACCCACCTGAACAATGGGTATTGCCTTGATGCTATTCTATGATCTCACACCACCCGATTCCCACAGCATACATATTTACCGAATCGTAGTGCGGATCATCCAACTCATTCTTAAAAACAACAAAATAATAGTTCTTATCAATATATCTCAAACCGAGTCTTAATGACAAGTAATCATAATCCAGTTGCTTCTGGATCCAGTAATCAGGGACACATAAATATTTGCCAGCTAAATCCTTCCATTTGATTTTGCATGTATTGGGCGAAAACTTGCCTTTAATTAACTCAAATTTCTGTAATAAGGTAATTTTTGCCGATTCCTTTTCGCTTGGATAAGTAGTATCAAAATAACGGCACTGTATTGTGATTAACCATGGTATAGAATCGCCGGTTAAGCTTTTTATGCTTGCCGGATAAGGGGCGAATTTAACAAAAGGCTGTAGCGTATCGACAATAAAAACTATCGTATCGTTTGCCGGCTGAAACTTCATCTGACTTCTGCCGTTTAAGGTTAAAACAGCTAAAAATATGATGGTTAAAAAATACTTTTTCATTCGGGTTAATTCAAGCGTTAATCAAAAACATCTCCTTTTTCAACTCTGTACCGGATAGAATAATTCCCTTGCTTTTCAACAATGTAGGTTACCGGATAGATTTCCTTATACCAAATTAAGCCATTCGCAAAAATTAACTGGGGAAATTTACTCAATAATTCCAAAATCTCTATTCGGTTTAACTGATGCACATGTCTTGGAATACGGCGGAATATTTTATCATATTTTGGATCATATGCGGAAAATGTTTCCAGCATTTGTTCTGTTTTTGTCTTTATTCTATAAAAATCAAAAGTTCGCTCAATAGGCTTTAAGCATAGGCTATCTGACGAATCAAAGAAAATCCAGATTGGCTTTTTTAATGTTTGAGCCGGAGTAAAACAGCATGTAAGTATAAAATATAAAATCAGGCCCCATGGAATTTTCATTATACTTTTAATTTTCTGCGAATTAATGATTATTATCCATATTAATATTACTAACAGTTACAAAACGATAAACAATAATCTTAATTTATTATTATGCAGAAACCTACCGTAACCAGATGTAATGTCACACATTCGCGGGTCGGATCGTCCAGTTCGTTTTTAAAGACAACATAATTGCAGTTTTTGTCGATAATTCGTAATCCGATTTTTTGTGACAAATAGGTAAAACTCAGTTGTTTTTGAATCCAGTAATCAGGTACACAAAAGAACTTGCCTGATAAATCTTTCTTACTAATCCTGTACTCAAAGTGCGAATAATTTCCATTTACCATTTTCTTTTCTTGCAGCAATGTAATTTTTGCCGATTCCTTTTCTGCTGGATAAGTAGTATCAAAATAATGACACTGTATTGTGATTAACCATGGTATAGAGTCCCCGGAGAAGCTTTTTATGCTTGCCGGATAAGGGGCGAATTTAACAAAAGTCTGAAGCGTATCGACAATAAAAACTATCGTATCGTTTGCCGGTTGGAACTTCATCTGGCTTTTGCCGCTTAAGGTTAAAACAGCTAAAAATATGATCGTTAAAAAATACTTTTTCATTCGGGTTAATTCAAGCGCTAATCAAAAACATCTCCTTTTTCAACTCTGTACCGGATATAATAATTCCCTTGCTTTTCAACAATGTAGGTTACCGGATAGATGTCCTTATACCAAATTAAGCCATTCGCAAAAGTTCCCTGGGGAAATTTACTCAATAATTCCAAAATCTCTATTCGGTTTAACAGATGCACATGTCTTGGAATACGGCGGAATATTTTATCATATTTTGGATCATATGCGGAAAATGTTTCCAGCTTTTGTTCTGTTTTCGTCTTTATTCTATAAAAATCAAAAGTTCGCTCAATAGGCTTTACGCATAGGCTATCTGACGAATCAAAGAAAATCCAGATGGCCTTTTTCCCTGACTGCGAAAATAATGGACCAGCATTAAACAATAAGCCCAAAAGAAATAGAATAATTGCTAACTCATGGTTCGATCGTTGTTGAAATACAGTCTTTTGTTCCATTGATAGTAATGTTATTTATAATTGAGTTTATATTGTCTTGGTCATAAACAGTTTTGTATTTAAATAACGGAGTGTTTTGTAATCCACTCCATGCCAATGCTTGGCACTCTGTATCAGTTAATGATGGATCAAATCCCTTTATTGCATTTGCCATATAGCCAATAAAGTTTTCTGCCATATAGACATGTTGAGCATTATTCCTATTAAAATCACCTCCTAACTTATCCTTCATAAAAAGCATAAACAATCCTTCTGTATCTTCTTCAGCTAGTTGTAGATATGAGTATCCTGTTGTTTGCAAATAACAAAACATGTATGCGTGAACAGTTTCGTGAATAAATGTGCCTGCGATTGCAACGGAAGAACGTTGACTCAAAACATTTGCGTTAATAAATATATCAGCCTTCGAAAGGTTTTCATATGTAAAAGTTTTGCCATAAGTAGAATTTGGCAAATTAGTGGATAAATGAAAATATAAATTAACTAGTGAGTTCTCAGCTTTGAATGGCTCCAAAAATTTTTTAAATATTTCGTTAGCAAGCAGCCTGTTATATACACATTTAGCAATGGGGTTTTTATCTAACTCTGAGGCCTTAACAATGGGGGTGGGTGCTGGAGTAGGAGTTGGCGCAGGCGCAACACCACCTCCGCTGCTGCCGCCACCTCCACCACCTCCATCGCCGGTGCAAACACTGTAATAAGTTGTTGTGGTATAATAATTACAGGTGGTATATAAAAATTGCCCATCGCCACCATACCAATCTGTACACTGCTCCCAATAGGTAGTTACCTGGTAGGTTGAACAAGCCGCAACGGATTTCAGAAACGAGTTGCCTGTATTTCCGGTTTGTTCGCTTACCGCCCCGTTAACATTTCCTTCGTGATAACGCCAACCGTTAATAAATTTGCTTTCGGGGGTATAAAACAATACAAGACCTGTAAAATCCTTTAGTTTCGATTTGTATAAATTCCCGCTTACATCGTAGTTATGTTTCTCCAGATAGGAGGGATCACCAATCAGGGTCATCAGAAAAGCCCTTTTTTCAGCGCCCTTTGCTTTTAAAATCACAAGACGAGTCAATGAGTTGTGCAGCCTTTTGTCATCAGACGCCGGCAATTGTCCGGAATATGCAAATGCATGCCCTACACTTCCGTTTGAGTAATGGATTGGCACTTCGATCACATCCTCGTAATTATCACGCTCAAACAGCGATTTCTCCCATTCAAATATAGGAACTATGGAATCTGCTTTCGAATTTTTCAGTGTATTTTCCTGGCTATGCTGGCCAATTAAATATGGATAATTATTTAAATACCAATCTTTTGCCTCGGAGACGGTCAAATTGGGTTGAGGATTGATTACAGCCTGTTCTTCTTTAGAACAGGAAAAGAATAGAAATGAGCCAACACAAATAGCTGCAATAACAGGTCGGATTTGATGGAAGCAAATTTGAATAAAATTGTTCTTGATCATACTATAAAATTTAGATTTAAAATATTCGCTTCAAACATATGACGATAAAATGAATAAAACAAATAATTTCCTTGCTTTAACTAAAAACCTGCAAAAACAACGCCGGCCCACCGGAATACCTGTAAAGCAATTAGCCTGCTGGCACAAACGTAATTTACAAATCCGTATCTTTGTACCTTTATTTATACGAGGAGAAGAACCATGACTGATACACCATCCAACACCTTTAAACGCTACACTGTTACTTCGGCTTTGCCTTATGCCAACGGGCCCATTCATATAGGACACCTTGCAGGAGTTTATATTCCTGCCGATATTTATGTACGTTTTTTACGGGCCAACCGGCGCGATGTTGTTTTTATAGGCGGCAGCGACGAGCATGGCGTTCCCATTACCATCAGGGCTCAGAAAGAAGGAGTTACCCCGCAGCAGGTGGTGGATAAATACCATGAAATTATAAAGAAATCATTCGAGGAACTGGGTATCTCCTTCGATATTTACAGCCGTACTTCGGCACCTGTACACCACGAAACGGCTTCTGAATTTTTCAGGAAATTATACGATAACCACCAGTTTATTGAAAAGGAAAGCGAGCAGTACTACGATGTGGAAGCCCAGCAGTTCCTGGCCGACCGCTATATTACCGGTACCTGCCCGCGCTGTGGCAACGAGCGTGCTTACGGCGACCAGTGCGAAAGCTGCGGATCGACGCTGAGCGCTACCGAGCTCATCAATCCCAAATCGGCGCTGAGCGGCAATGTGCCGGTGATGAAAGAAACAAAACACTGGTACCTGCCCCTCGACCAATACGAAACCTGGCTGAAAGAATGGATCCTGGAATCGCACCGCGACGACTGGAAAACGAATGTTTACGGGCAATGCAAATCGTGGCTCGACAGCGGGCTGCAACCCCGCGCCGTTACGCGCGACCTCGACTGGGGCGTGAAAGTACCCGTTGAAGGCGCCGAGGGCAAAGTGCTTTACGTTTGGTTCGATGCACCTATAGGGTATATTTCGGCCACCCGCGAATGGTCGGCAAAAACCGGCAACGACTGGGTGCCCTACTGGAAATCGGAAGATACCAAGCTGGTGCATTTTATCGGGAAGGACAATATCGTTTTCCACTGCATTATTTTCCCGGCCATGCTGAAGGCCGAGGGTACTTTTATCCTGCCCGACAATGTTCCCGCCAATGAATTTTTAAACCTCGAGGGCGACAAAATTTCGACTTCGCGCAACTGGGCCGTGTGGCTGCACGAATACCTGGCCGATTTCCCCGGCAAACAGGATGTGCTCCGTTACACGCTGGCTGCCAATGCCCCCGAAACCAAGGATAACGATTTTACGTGGAAAGATTTCCAGGCACGCAACAACAGTGAACTGCTGTCGATTTTCGGCAATTTTGTTAACCGTACGCTTGTGCTCACCCACAAGTACTTCGGCGGCGAAGTTCCTGCCATGGGCGAAATGAATGATACCGACCGGCAGGCCATGGCCGAGATCGCTGAATTCCCTGCCCGTATTGCGGCCAGTATCGAAAGCTACCGCTTCCGCGAAGCGCTGAACGAAATGATGAACCTGGCACGGCTGGGCAATAAATACCTTACCGAAACCGAGCCCTGGAAAAACTTTGCAACCAATCCTGAAAAGGTAAAAACCAACCTGAACATTTCGTTGCAGGTGTGCGCCAACCTTTCGATACTGTGCGAGCCATTCCTTCCCTTTACCTCGGCCAGGCTGCTGGGCATGCTGAATATCGGCCTGAAATCCTGGGATGAAGCCGGATCGTGCACCCTGGTACAGCCTGGACATAAACTCAACGCACCCACCTTGCTTTTCGAGCGCATCGAAGATGAACCCATAGCTGCACAGGTAAAAAAACTTACGGATACCAAGGCCGAAAACGCTGCCCAGAATGCCGTGGTTGCGCCGCAGAAACCCGAAATTACCTACGACGATTTTACCAAACTCGACCTGCGTATCGCCACCATCACCGAAGCTGAAAAAGTAGCCAAAACCACCAAGCTTTTGAAGCTTACCCTCGAAACCGGCATGGATAAACGCATCGTGGTTTCGGGTATTGCCGAGCACTATACCCCAGAACAGGTAATTGGGCAAAAAGTGGTGCTGCTTGCCAACCTGGCGCCTCGCATGCTGAAAGGCATAGAGTCGAAAGGCATGATACTGATGGCCGAAAATGCTGAAGGGAAACTCTGCTTTGTGTCGCCAACCGAAATGTTTGGGAACGGGAGTGAAGTAAGGTAACGAAAGTATTCGTAAGCTAACCAAAAGGCAATTCCGAAAAACTGCAACCTGCAGGTATTGGAACCATCGAACTGCTGTATACCTATTATTAACTGTATACCTATTATTAAGGTGTATTCAGAAAATACAATACCCTGATCCATTGCCAGCAAAGTAATGTTTGCAGGAACAAGATTTTTTGAGTGAAGTATAAAGCCTGCGTTTAGGCAACAATCACTTTAATACCGGCATCTACAAGTCGTTTCTTGTCCTCTTCCAAAATGCCTGAATCGGTAATTACCGTATCAATCCGATCTAATTTACAGATAAAAGCGAGGCTTTTACGGAGAAATTTAGAGGAGTCGGCAACCACAATTACTTCGCGGGCAACATCAATCATAATCTGATTCAGGTAGGCCTCTTCAATATTCGGGGTTGATATACCATATAAAGTATCAAATCCATCAACACCCAGAAAAACCTTATCTACGAAAAAGTTACGGAAACTTTTCTCGGCAAGAGGCCCGATGAGCGACAACGAATTTTTGCGAAGAATCCCGCCGGGAATAATCAGGTTGATATTCGGCGAATTTACCAGCTGATTGGCTATATTTAAAGCATTGGAAACAATAGTCACATTTTGAAGTGTTGCATCCAGATTGCGCACAATTTCGAGGGTGGTTGTTCCCGAATCAATGATCACCGTATCTGAATCCTTAACAAGTCGGGCCGCCTGTTTGCCTATCCTTACTTTTTCTGACATGTTCAGCTTGTGCTTTTCGCCCAAATGCTGGTCGTAACTTACAACATGCGTTACACTCATGGCACCGCCACGGGCCCGGATTAAAAGTTTTTTGCTTTCGAGTTGTTCGAGATCGTTGCGGATAGTAACCTCGCTTACACCGAATGTTTTGCTCAACTCGCTGACAAATACCTGGTTGTTAAGCGATAACAACTGAAGTATATTGGCCCTGCGCTCGACAGTATTGTGTTTATTTTCTTCTTTCATTCGCTGTATTTTAAAAGTATGATATAGGACAGGATGTTTTCCCTGGATTGACACCTGATGATTTTCCGTAATTACATTATCTTAATACAAAAGTAACTATTAAAGTTTTTGAAACCATTTCGAATGAAAATAAAAAAGTAAAAAAAATATTTTGGGTTTTAACGAAATAATAAAAAATGATTATATATTTGCATCGAAAGCAAACGTAAGTTAATTACAACCAAATGAAAACTATTTATAATTTGAGGACAAGGAAAGAAGGAGTTTTCACGGAAAAAGAAATATGGGGGCAGCCCGAATTGTGGCTGAAGGTGTACGAGAGGATCAGAAAAGAAAAACAAACATTATCGACTTATCTCAATTCGGTTTTATCCGACGATAAACTTACTGTAATATTAACCGGGGCCGGAACAAGCGCCTATATCGGACTTTCACTAACCGGAACCTTTACGCATAATTTTGGGAAACAAACACTTGCCATACCAACCACTGACCTGGTTACGCACCCGGCAGATTATTTTTACCCGGATCAATCTGTTTTGCTTGTTTCATTTGCACGTTCGGGCAACAGCCCCGAAAGTGTGGCTGCAGCCAGGCTGGCTGACCAGTTATGCGCAAAAGTTTACCATATCATAATAACCTGCAATGGCTCAGGTGAGCTGGCAAATTACGACACCCGATCATCAAAATACGTGTTTGTGCTTCCCGAAGAAGCCAACGACAAAAGCCTGGCCATGACCGGAAGTTATTCGGGCATGCTGCTTTCCGGACTTTTGCTTGCCAGGTATAGTGAAATAGATGAGCTGAAACGGGAAGTGAACATCCTGATTAAGTACGCCCGGCAGATACTCGCTCAGGCTGACTCCTTAAAGTTGCTGGCAAATCTGGATTTTGAAAGGGCCGTTTTCCTGGGCTCAGGGCCTTTGTTCGGTGCAGCAACGGAATCGCATTTAAAAGTGCAGGAACTTACTGATGGCCGTGTTATCTGCAAAAACGATACATTCCTTGGTTTCAGGCATGGCCCCAAAGCAGTAATTAACAGCAAGACGCTTGTTTTCCTGCTATTTAGCAATCAATCCTATGTTAATCAATACGAGACTGATCTGCTGGAATCACTAAATGTGGGGCAAAAACCACTTTTTACGGCAGGTATTTCCGAAACGGCAATTGACGGAATTAATGCCGATAGGTTATTTGTACTTTCAGCCGACGGGGTTCAGCTGAATGAAGAATTTTTACCGGTATGTTACATACTTCCGGCCCAAATGATCGGGTACTATAAATCGCTTCAGCTAGGCATGGATCCTGATTCGCCCTCGCGAAGCGGTGCAATATCAAGAGTGGTCAAAGGTGTAGTTATTTACCCTTACGAAAACCAGGAAAAATGAACAGCGAACTAAGAGACAGAGCTGCAAAGCTCAACATTCCACTCATGGATTATATCCTGAAGAGAAATGTTGAATTAGCCAGGATGGATGGTAAAAACAAAACCATTCTTGCTGTGTGCCCTAACTCTATTTCAGTGATTAAAGCAGCATTACGTTCGGCCAAACGATGGAACAGTCCTATAAAATTTGCAGCAACTTTAAACCAGGTTGATACCGATAGGGGCTATACAAACCTGAATCAGAAAGAATTTGTCAAAACTATAAAACTTGAAGCCGAACACATTAACCTGGCTGTTCCTGTAATTATAGCCGTTGATCATGGAGGCCCATGGCTTAAAGACCTGCATACCCGCGAAAAATGGAGTTTCCATGAATCCTTCGAAGCTGTAAAAAAGTCATTTGCTGCTTCCGTCGAAGCCGGATTCGATCTGATACACGTAGACCCCACAATAGATATTACCCTCGCAGCAGGGGAGCAAATAAACATTGAAACTGTAGCTGCACACACAATAGAGTTGATTGAATATACAGAACACTTCCGTAAATCAGGAAATTATCCCCTGATGGCTTTTGAGGTAGGCACAGAAGAAGTACATGGCGGCCTGGCTGACATGGAAACCTTCCGGAAGTTTCTGAGGTTGGTTGGCGTAGGTTTGGCCGGGCGTGGGTTATCACACGCCTGGCCTTGCCTTGTTGTAGGTAAGGTAGGCACCGATCTCCACACAACAACCTTCGATCCGGAAACTGCAAAACAACTGACCAGTACAGCCGCCGGGTATGGTTCCTTTATCAAAGGTCATTACACCGATGGCGTAGTTAATCCTGAAGCATATCCGGCCACAGGCATGGGTGGGGCAAATGTGGGTCCCGAATTCACCATATCAGAATACGAAGGGCTGATGGAACTCGAAAAACAGGAAAAATATTTCTTCGCTCAAGGTAAAATAGCCCGATGTTCCGATATTGGCTTAATTTTACGAAGGTCAGTTTTAGAATCGGGCCGGTGGAAAAAGTGGGTCCTCGCCAGCGAAAATGCCGACGACTTCGAAAGTATTTCAGCCGAAAGGCAAACATGGCTGATAAGCACAGGCTGCAGATACATCTGGCAAAATCCCGAAGTACTCGCATCAAGAGCTCATCTGTATTATAACCTGCAATGCCAGGGAATACTGGCAGAGGAAATTATACTATCACATATCGAACGGGCCATGGATAAATACTTTATGGCTTTTAACCTCAAAAATTTGAATAATTTATTGTAAACCCAAAAACAAGAATGAAAATATTTGATGTAATAGTTGTTGGTGAACTTAACATAGATATCATCATGAATGGTATCAACCGGTTTCCGGAAATCGGCAAAGAAATTCTTGCGGATAGCCTGGATGTTACCCTGGGAAGTTCGTCCGCCATTTTTGCCAGTAACCTCAGCTCATTGGGTTCGAGGGTGTCATTTCTGGGCAAGATAGGAAAAGATGAATTTGCTATAACTGTATTAAACAGCCTTCAATCAAAAGGCGTTGATACTTCAAATATCATACAGTCGGATACCTTAAAAACAGGAGCCACCTTAGTTTTAAACTTCGACCAGGACCGAGCCATGGTTACTTACCCGGGCGCCATGGAGGATCTGCGGCTTAAGGACATCAGTTTCGAAAATATTGCCACTGCCCGCCACCTGCACTTCTCCTCTATTTTTCTGCAACCCGGCATACGCAACGACGTTCCGCTTCTTTTTAAAAAAGCAAAGTCATTCGGCTTAACCACATCCATTGACCCGCAATGGGATCCCGCTGAAAAATGGGAAGTTGATTTGCCAGAGTTGCTGCCTCATGTAGATATATTGTTACCCAATAGGTCCGAATTTCTGGCTCTTACTTCAACAAAAACAATTGAAGCCGGGATATCAGAAATTATGCAGTTTGCTCCTAAGCTAACCGTGGTGGTAAAGGATGGCGCTAACGGCGCATATGGCTGGAACGGTAGGGAATTGATTCACCAACCGGCATTACTGAATGATGAAGTGGTGGATTGCATTGGAGCCGGCGATAGTTTTAATGCAGGCTTCATCCACAAGTTTACCCAGGGAGCATCGCTGAAAGAATG
>CALCJE010000098.1 GCA_937965665.1 uncultured Bacteroidales bacterium | reverse complement strand
TTTGCGATTTTATGGCATTGTAATCCTCAATAACCATGGTTTTGGTTGCTGAAGCTGCCATCCGGGCTCCACCCGAAAACATATCAGCCCCGGGCTGCACCATAATCATGTTGGAACCCATTTTTGAAATTTCGTCCTGAATGCTCTTTTTTGAGCCTTGCCCGATGGCTAACATGGCAATTACTGCCGCCACGCCGATGATGATACCAAGCATGGTGAGCAGCGCCCTAAATTTATTGCTTACCAGGGCTTTGGTTGATATCCGGAAAAGATTGGTTATGTTCATGATTGTAGTTTTTTGAGATTGTTTTTACCTCACCACTCAGTCCATCTCAACCGGCAAAGCAGCCAGTGAATCCGCTGCCGAAGCGATGTTGAGCTTTTTCTCGTCTTTGATTATTCTCCCATCGCGAAGCATGATGCTTCTTTGGCTGAACAAGGCGATATCGGGCTCGTGTGTAACAAAAGCAATGGTTTTCCCTTCCGAATTCAGTTGCTGGAAAAGCGACATAATTTCGTACGAAGTGCGGGTGTCGAGGTTCCCGGTAGCTTCATCGGCAAGGATAATGACCGGATCGTTAACCAAGGCACGGGCAATGGCAACACGTTGCTGCTGCCCGCCCGACATCTGGTTAGGCATGTGATCCATTCGTTCGGCAAGGCCAACGGCTTCGAGCATATGCTCCGCTTTTTCCCTGCGCATCTTTGCCGAAACGGATGAGTTGTACATCAAGGGCAATTCCACGTTTTCGAGTGCAGTAGTCCGGGCCAGCAGGTTATAAGTCTGGAAAACAAAACCGATTTTGAGGTTTCGCAACCTGGCGCGTTCGTTTTTTGACATGGTACGCACCGAAATGCCGTCGAGTAAATAATCACCACTGGAAGGCGTATCGAGGCATCCGAGTATGTTGAGCAGTGTTGACTTTCCCGATCCGCTGGCCCCCATAATGGTTACAAATTCTCCCTGCCCGATAGTGAACGAAATTCCCTTGAGCGCCGTAACTTTTTGGTTTCCGACAATAAACTCTCGCTTAAGGAGATCTGCTTTTATAATTTCAGACATTGTTTTTAGTGTTTTAAATAATCTTAAAGTTTTTGGCGGTTTCACTCAGCAAGCAGTGCTGAGATTCCTGACGTTATTCTCAATTTTATTGAAGATCAGCATCATGTATTGCCCATCTCCGTGTCGCCCTTTCTCCGTGCCATCCCGTCACTTTTTCGTACTTCCCGGTCTTTTAGGCATGAACGGACTGCTTTGCGTTCCGGCTGAATCTTTTTTGGCTGCCGATGCTGTGGTTTGTTCCATTGAAACTACAACCAGCTGCCCTTCTTTCAACCCGGATTTTATTTCAATTTTAGTTTCATCAGTCATCCCGGTGGTTACCTGCACCGGCCGAATGGTTTCACCCTCTTTAACCCAAACTGTTTTTGTTTCCTCAGGATTATTCAACGGGTTATTTCCAGCTTTTTCTTTATGGTTAAAGTGTGAGGGAGGTGCAGCCTGGGCACCGCCTGCTGTTGGAGGTACAGGTGCGTTATTTTGCCCGTTTATTTTGGGTGGTGCCATTTGAGCCATTGCTGCGCTGTCAGGTTTAAACCGGATAGCCTTTGCCGGAATGGTGAGCACATTTTCAACTTCCTGGGTATAGGCTGTGATGCTTGCCGTAAGCCCGGGTTTTAGTTTCAGTTCAGGGTTTGGGGCATCAATAACCACGCTGTAGGTAACCACATTCGCAGTAGTGGTTGCCAGTAACCTCACCTGTCTTACGGTTCCTGTAAAATTATCATCGGGATAGGCATCCACCGTAAAAGTCACTTTCTGGCCTTCCTTTACCTGGCCTATGTCGGCTTCATCCACATTGGCTACTACCTGCATTTTGGTTAAGTCCTGGGCAATGGTGAACAAAGTTGGCGTGTTGAAACTTGCAGCTACGGTCTGGCCTTCGTCAACGGCACGGTTCAATACAACCCCATCAATAGGCGAGTAGATAACTGCATAGCCCAGGTTGGTTTTTGAGCGGTCCACGTCTGAGCTCGACCGGGCGTAATTTGCCTTGGCATTGCTGTACTGGTACAATGCTGTTTCGTAGTCGGTTTCACTGATGGCTTTTTTATCGAACAGCTGCTTTAGACGGTTATAGTTTGATTCCTGGTAGGCAAGAGCGCTGGCTGCTGCTTCAAGATCGGCTTTTGCCGATGCCAGTTGTGCCAGCAAAGGCGTTTTGTCGAGTTCAGCCAGCAGTTCACCTTTTTTTACAATGGAATTGTAATCGACGTAAATTTTCTGAATAACTCCCGAAACCTGGGTGCCTACCTGAACTTGTTTTACAGGCTCAACAGTACCGGTTGCCGTAACCGTGTTGCTTATTGATGCTCTTTCGACAAGGGCTGTTTTGTAGGTGGCAACCGCCGTTTCTCCCGACCTGAAGAAAAACCAGTAACATGCAGTTACAGCTATAACGCCGAGGACTGTGTAAACTAAGACTTTGTATTTTTTCATGATGTTTTTGATTTTTGCGGATTCATTTGTTTTTAAAAGATTTTTACAGGTATTTACTCCCTGTATTTTCTTTCGGGATGGCAAATTATTACAGCTCGATGGGTTTGTCCTGGTAGAAGTCGAGAATTTTGTAATTGAGAATGGCTGTGTATTTTGCCTGCAGATATTCCTGCTGAGCTGAAAGGAATTTATTCTTCTCAGTAATTAGGTCGACCGTGTTTTTCATTCCAAGGTTAAACTGATCTTCCACAAGTGAATAACTTAATTGTGTGGCTTTTAACTGTTCAACGGCAGCACTGAATCGTTCCTGGGCCGAACCTGCATCAAGCCAGGCAGTCTCCACTTCGGTAAGCAGTGTTTTTTCAATATCAGCCTTGTTGAGTTTGGCTGTTTCTATTCCAATTTGTGCCCGGGAGATGGAGGACTTTACTTCTTTTTTGTTGAAAATCGGGATGTTCAGGCTTAACCCCACATTCTGGTTAAACTTATTTGCAACCTGTGTGGTATACATTTCACTGTTAATTGAGTTGTATCCTGAACTCATGCTTGCACCGACCGAAAGGCTGGGGAGCAACCCGGCTTTCGCGATAAGCAGCTCCGATTGTGCAATGTCAATATTTACATCCCCGTTTTCAACTTCGGGCATCACCTTCAGAGCCGTGTTGTATACATCCTGTTTTGATGGCAAAGGTTTCAGTACCTGGCTGTCGTCGAGTTCGGGGAATTTTATTTCAAGATCCTCATTTATACCGAGTTCAAGAAGTTGCTTAAGCTGAAGCACCAGGGTGTTTTGTGAATTCCTTGCCTGAACCAGCGAGTATTTGTCGTTGCTGTATTGCGATTGAACCTGTGCATAATTGCTTTCGGAAATGTATCCTGATTCGTAAAGTATTTTAGCACGGTTGCTCTGGGTTTCGGACGAAGCAAGGATGTTTTCGGCGTTTATAACCGATTCGCGGGCATAAAGAATTTTCAGGTAGGCCGTAGTGATGGCAAGTTCTATATTGTTTTCTGATTCTTTAACACCTAGTTCACTCGATTTCACATTGAGTTCCTGTTGCTTTATGGTATTGTTAATTTTTAATCCATTGTATAACATCATGTTGCTGCTTAGCGAATAATTGCCGGCTATGGATTGATGCTGGCCGCTGCTTCCTGCAAAAGATTCTGTTTGATTGGTAAAGGATTGACCAAGCGAGGCATTGAGGTTCGGTAGTTTTTCAGCTTTGCTCTGCTCAAAGTTCACTTTGCTTGTTTCAACCGACTGTTGCTGCTTTTTAATCTGAATATTGTTCAGCAACGCGTAGTTAATGCAACTCCTTAAATCCCATTCTTTGGGTTGCTGCTGGCCGAAGGTAAGTGTGTTATACAGCAGGAAACCTGCCAGCAAAAAGTAATATACTATACGCTTGTTTTTCATTTGCTTCGTTGTCATTTAATGAACGAATCAAAATTATACCGGCAACTAAAAGATAGAAAATAAGATATATGTACAGGGAATGTTTATGGATAAAGAGGGTTTATTTGCCGACGAATGCAATAGAGATTTTTACATTATTGATAAGGAATTGTTCCTCGCACCCATTCAAACATGAGTTAGAAACTGTGTGATTATCGTTACAAGCACCCTTTGCCGCTGATTTTTTTTAGTTTTTTTTCAAAAACAGGATTTCTATTCAAATAATGTATAAATTTGCAGTCTCAATGTATAAATATACATGAATACAAAAATTGATCGTCTCAACCAGATTAAACGCATTATACTCGATTCCAAAATTGCGAGCCAGGAAGAGTTGTTGGAATCGCTGCGCAATTCGGGATATGAACTTACCCAGGCTACGCTGTCGCGCGATTTAAAAGAACTTCGCGTCGGGAAGCTGGCCGACGCGGCAAAGGGAAGCGTGTATGTACTGAACGAACAGCTTCAGCAAAACAGCCAGCCGGGCAGTGCGCCTGCTATACCGGTTAACAGCGTGCTTTCATTGGTATTCTCGTACCACCTTTGTGTTATACGCACTTTCCCGGCTTTTGCATCAACGGTTGCCACTTTTATTGACAGTTCCCGGCTTCCCGAAATAGCAGGTACTGTTGCCGGCGACGACACGATCATGGTGATACCACGCGAAGGCTACAGTCAGCAGGAAATACTCCGAGCCCTGGGCTCTGTGATCCCTGGCATAGAATCAAAACTGGATTAACCCTGAAAACCTTCAGGTAAACCGACTTTTACGAGTTACATTCAGGTTAAATGAAAGCCGGAGAAAGATATTTCATCTTTCTTCATAAGGCTGTTGCAAGTTCAATAAACAGAAATTAACATTAAAAATACCCGGAATAATGAATGAGATTAAAGTAGGTGTTGCAACTGCAGAGGATATAAAATTTGTGCAGCAGATACTTCAAACCATTGAAGAATCGGCAAAAATACGTGGCACCGGTATCGCAAAAAGAGAACCACAGTATATTATCGACAAAATCAACCAGGGCAAAGCCATTATTGCCAGCAGCAACGATATGTTTGTCGGGTTCTGCTACATCGAGAGCTGGGGCAATAAAAAGTTCGTTGCCAACTCAGGTTTAATCGTGAGGCCCGAATACCGCGGGCATGGCGTGGCAAAAGATATAAAACGTGCTGCCTTCGCTTTATCGCGCCAGCTTTTCCCTGATGCAAAAATATTCGGGCTTACCACCGCGCTTGCCGTGATGAAAATAAACAGCGAGCTGGGATACAAGCCTGTGACTTTCAGTGAACTTACCAACGACGATTCCTTCTGGAAAGGTTGCCAGTCGTGCGTAAATTACGATATCCTTACGCGTACCGAACGTAAGCACTGCCTCTGCACAGGCATGCTTTACGACCCGGTTTGGGAAAAACAGGGCGTTCACGAAACCAAAGAACCCGAAACCCTCCAGCACCCGCTGCCTGTTTACGACCGGTGGATGCGCTTCAAACAATTTGTGCTGATGCGATTGCTGAATAAACGCAATGGAGGCGGAGCGAATAACCTCACCGCGAAAAAGAAATTGTTCTGGTTTTTTTAAGCCTGCATACAGGTTGGTAAATCAATACCAGGGCAATTAGAATGAACCTTACAGGTTATTGCCGCAGTTATAAAGCATATACAAATTCATCAGAATTAATAAAGATACAATGAAAGAAAAAGCAGTACTGGCATTCAGTGGAGGTTTAGACACCTCGTTCTGTACCAAATATTTAAGTGTTGAAAAAGGATACGAAATTCATACTGCACTGGTAAATACAGGCGGGTTTTCGAACTCCGAACTGGATGCCATCGGTCAGCGTGCCATGCAACTTGGTGCGGCATCGCATGTTTCGCTTAACATCGAAGACGAATATTACCAGAAATGCATCCGGTTTATGATTTATGGCAATATGCTGAAAAACGGAACTTACCCGCTTTCGGTGAGCTCGGAACGTACTTTCCAGGCGCTTGCTATTGCTGAATATGCGGTTAAAATCGGAGCAAAATATGTAATTCATGGATCTACAGGCGCCGGCAACGACCAGGTGCGTTTCGACCTGGTTTTCAACATTATTGCGCCTGATATTCAAATCATAACCCCCATCCGCGATTTGCAACTTTCGCGCGATGCCGAAATTGAATACCTCAAAAAACAAGGTTTCGAAGCCGACTGGAAAAAACTGGAATACAGCATCAACAAAGGATTGTGGGGAACCAGCATTGGTGGAAAAGAAACGCTTTCGTCGCATTTACCCCTTCCCGAAACGGCTTATCCATCACAGCTTAAAAAACAAGGTGAAGAAATTCTCACCCTTACGTTCAACAAAGGTGAGGTAACCCATGTAAACGGAACAGCGTATGCGCCAACGGATGCAATCCGGGCCATTGAGGATATTGCTTCCGCTTTTGCTGTGGGCCGCGACATGCATATCGGCGATACTATTATCGGCATCAAGGGACGGGTTGGTTTTGAGGCTGCCGCTCCAATGATCATCATAAAAGCGCATCATGCACTCGAAAAACACGTGCTTACCAAGTGGCAGCAATACTGGAAAGAGCAACTCGGCACCTGGTACGGGATGCTGTTGCACGAAGGCCAGTACCTCGACCCGGTGATGCGGAATATCGAAAAGTTCCTCGATGATTCGCAGGAAACCGTAACCGGCGAGGTATTTGTCAGCCTGCAGCCTTACCGCTTTGGTATAAACGGCATAAAAAGCGATTTCGACCTGATGAACGCCGGTTTCGGGCAATACGGCGAAATGAACGAAGGCTGGAGTGCTGCCGATGTGAAAGGCTTTACCAAAATACTTGGTAACCAATTGAAAATACATCGTTTCGTACAGGAAAAGAACAAAAAGAACTGAAACCTGCTGCATCAAATTTTGCCATCAGTCATAATTAAAACCTTTGTAAATTGAATACTACCGAAACCAGTAAAATACGTGTAGCCATTGAAGGCGCTGCCGGGTATACCGCGGGCGAACTCTTACGTATCCTGCTCTTCCATCCGTTTGCAGAGGTAAAATACCTGCACAGCGACAGCAATGCAGGCAAGCCGGTTTACACAGTTCATAAAGATTTATTGGGTGAAACCGACCTGGTTTTCAGTGATATAGATTACCAGGATACCGATGTAGTATTTTTGTGTAAAGGGCACGGGCAAAGTGTACTCTTTATGGAGCAAAACACCTTGCCCGCTCATGTAAAAGTGATAGATCTTTCAGCCGATTTTCGCGACGAAAGCCACGACTTTGTATATGGATTGCCCGAATTGCAGCGGGAAAAAATAAAAAGTTCAGCTTTTATTGCAAACCCGGGTTGCTTTGCCACTTCTATTGAACTTGCTTTGCTCCCTTTAGCTGCTGCAGGATTGCTGAAAAATGAAGTGCATATAACTTCCATTACCGGCTCAACCGGGGCCGGACAATCGCCCTCCGAAACCACCCATTTTAGCTGGCGAAACAACAACGTTTCGGTTTATAAACCATTCAGGCACCAGCATTTAAAGGAAATCGGGATGTGCGTTACAAAACTGCAGCCGGGGTTCGATAAATCCATTAACCTGGTACCGGTACGCGGCAATTTCAGCCGGGGCATACTTACCAGTTGCTATACCGAATGCTCTTCGGGCCAGCAGGAAATTGAAAAGCTATATGCTGAGTTTTATAAAAACCACCCCTTTACCATCATCAGCCAGTCGAATCCCGATCTGAAGCAGGTGGTTAATACCAACAAATGCATACTTTATGTGGAGCGTTTCGACAATAAACTATACATACTCAGCCTGATTGATAATCTGATAAAAGGCGCATCGGGACAGGCCGTACAAAATATGAACCTGGTGTTTGGCTTACCCGAAGATGCCGGCCTCCATTTGAAATCCATAGGTTTTTAACCTGGAAACAATAATTCTCTGAAATGAATCTTTTCGACGTTTACCCTCTTTTTGATATTGAGCCGGTTAAGGCAACCGGAAGCCGGATATACGACAGCCATGGCAACGAATATCTCGACTTCTACGGTGGGCATGCTGTGATATCCATCGGTCACACGCATCCGCATTATGTAAAAACCATTACAGATCAGCTAAACCGGATTGCTTTCTACAGTAACTCAGTAGTTATTAGTTTGCAACAGCAGGTCGCTGAAAAACTCGGCCGCTTATCCGGATACCCTGATTATTCGTTGTTCCTGTGTAATTCAGGGGCCGAGGCCAACGAAAACGCGCTCAAACTGGCTTCATTTACCAATAAGCGAAGTAAAGTGCTAGCATACCGACATGCTTTTCATGGGCGTACCTCGGGCACCGTGGCTTGTACCGATAATCCCTCCATTGTGGCCCCGTTCAATGCGGTCCACCAGGTCGAATTTATTGACCGTTACGACCTCGATGCAACCCGGAAGGCACTGCAGGCAGGCGATGTTTCGGCAGTGATCATCGAAGGGATACAGGGTGTGGGCGGCATTTTTGCTCCCGACCCGGTGTTTCTGCAGGAATTAAGTGCCCTTTGTAAACAAAACGGGACTTTCCTTATCCTCGATGAAATACAAAGTGGTTACGGGCGCAGCGGTAAGTTTTTTGCGCACCAGTTTGCTGCTATAAAGCCTGATATTATTACGGTAGCCAAGGGAATGGGTAACGGGTTTCCGATAGGTGGCGTACTTATAAGTCCTGAATTTAAACCATGGCATGGCATGCTGGGTACTACTTTTGGGGGTAACCACCTGGCTTGTGCTGCTGCAAAAGCTGTGCTGGATGTGATTGAAGAAGAGCATCTTATAGAGAATGCGGCCCTGGTCGGCGAATATTTGGCTGCAAAATCCAGGACACTGAAAGGCCTGTCCGAAACCCGTGGAATGGGCCTGATGATTGGCCTCGAATTTGAATTTGATATTGCACAGCTTCGTAAGGAATTGCTTTTTACCCACCACATTTTTACAGGTTACAGCGGGAAAAAAACACTGCGGTTGTTGCCACCACTGGGGATTAACAAAAATGATGTCGATCAGCTGATAGATTCGCTCCAAGCCATACTTTCTTAAAATTAGCAAATGTCCGGAATCCAAACACAGAAGCTTACTGTTGTAAAGGTAGGCGGCGCAATACTCGAAGATGCGGAAAGCCTTTCAGGGTTTCTCGATCGTTTTGTTGCATTGCCCGGATTGAAAATACTGGTGCATGGCGGAGGCAGGGCTGCTACCCGTATGGCCGCGAAACTCGGTATTGAAAGTAAAATGGTGGAGGGCCGCAGGATAACCGATGCCGAAACACTCGAGATTGTTACCATGGTGTATGGGGGGCTTGTAAATAAAAACACGGTAGCCGCGCTTCAGGCCAGGGATTGCAATGCTGCAGGATTTACCGGTGCCGATTTAAACCTGGTTAAAGCCAGCAAACGCCCGGTGGCAGATATCGATTATGGTTTTGTTGGCGATATTACTGCGGTGCAATCGGGGGAATTTGCAAATCTGCTTCAACTCGGAATTACAC
>CALCJE010000097.1 GCA_937965665.1 uncultured Bacteroidales bacterium | reverse complement strand
ATTTACATATTCAATTTCGCCGTTCAGGCTGGTTATCATGATCAGTGCAGGATTTTGCTCTACTGCCCGCGAGAGCACGCTGAGTTTTTCCATCGCTTCGAGGTTTGCACGCACGATGGCCTTTTTGTTGATGGCAGCCTTGCATGCCTGTCCGAGCCTGGTAAGGTTTTCTTTCAGTATATAATCGTCGGCACCGGCCCTCATGCAATCAACAGCAATTTCCTCGTTATTGGCCCCGGTAACCAGTATAAATGGAATGTTGGGAAGTTTTTCCTGCCTGATTAACAAGGCCTGCATGCCATTAAATGAAGGCAGGTTATAGTCGGAAAATATGATATCGGGCTCAAATTCTGCAATAGCCTGGATATAAACCTCACGCGTTTCAACAATGCGGGTTGCCGGCCTGAATCCCGCTTTCTTCAGTTCACGTTCAATGAGTTCAGCATCTGTGGCAACATCCTCAACTATAAGGACGTTTAGAACATTTTCCATAACTTTTACAATTTGATCTATTGATAAATACAATTGCTCACTTTCGCCCGGCCCTGGTTTTACCTGAAATATAACTACTATAAAATTAATTATTTCCGGGGAAGTGCAAAATAAAAAGTAGCGCCTTTATTCTCTTCGCCCTCGGCCCACACGCGCCCGTTGTGACGCTTCACAATACGGTTTACAATGGCGAGCCCGATGCCTGTGCCTTCAAATTCCTTTACGGTATGAAGTCGCTGGAACACGCCAAAAAGCTTGTTGTAGTAGGCCATATTGAAACCGGCGCCGTTATCGGAAATTTTATAGCTACAATCGTGGTCGTTTTTACTGCACGAAATCTCAATGATTCGTTCAGGCTTTTTAGAAGTATATTTTATTGCATTGCCAATCAGGTTGATCCATACTTGTTTCACCATGGAAGCATCGCCGTAGGCTTCGGCAAGCGGATGCAAGCGAAAAACTATTCCGGTGCCGGATGGTTGACCGGTGGTTAGATCGTCGAAAACGGCCTGAGCCATTGCCTGCATATCGATTTTCGACATATTTAAAGAGTTCCGGTTCAGACGGGCAAATTCAAGCAGATCATCGATGAGCGACCCCATTTTGTTGGCATTGTCAATAATAACCTGCAGCATCCGCCTTCCTTCTGCGTCAATTACATCTGAATAATCATCAATCAGGAAGTGAGCGAAAGCATCGAGGGCGCGCAACGGGGCGCGCAGGTCGTGCGAAATGGAATAGCTAAATGCCTCCAGTTCATCATTAGCCGCTTTGAGCTGGGCGGTGCGCCTGGCAACGCGTTTTTCGAGTTCCGAATTAAGCATTACAACCTCCGCTTCGGCCTGCCGGCGTTCGGTTATATCCGTTACGGTTCCGATGTACCCTGTAACCAGATTATCAGTAATTTCGGGCATTATATACTGAATTACATATACAACCTGCCCGTCGGGTCTGAGGAACCGGAATTCGAGCGATTCGCTTTTCTTCGACTCGTCCGATTGCCATTTTTCGCTCAGCATATTCCGATCGTCGGGGTGCACCGCGTTAAGCCAGCCGAAACCCAGCGCCTGGTCTAAGGGCAAGCCGGCCAATTCGACCCAGCGTGGATTGAAGTAAGTAACATAACCATCGGTACCACAACGAAAAATACCCGAAGGCGATGCTTTTGCCAGGTTTTCGAACAGCAACTGGCTTTCTCTGAGTGCATCTTCGGCATTTTTACGATCCGTGATATCGCGGATTACACCTTCATAAAATAAATTGCTGTCGTTTTCGCCCGTCGAAAGCCATCCATGATTTTCGACCCATATATCGGTACCATCCTTTTTCCTGAGCTTAAAAATGATGATATCATTCCACATTTGCCTGGTAACAAAACTATCCTGTACGGTCCTATCAGCCAACAGTTGGGTATGTATATCGGCTGCCATCAGTTCTTCGCGGCTGTTGTACCCCAACATTTTTACCAGCGCAGGGTTTACTTCAACAAAATTGTTGTCCTGTGAAATTTTATACACCCCGTCGGGCAGTCGCTCAATAAGTGTGCGATACAGGGTTTCCTTTTCAATCAGGGCTTCTTCGGCTTTTTTGCGTACGCTGATGTCGCGGGCGCTCCCAAACACACAAACAATATTTCCATTGTCGTCGAACAGAAACTGCGAATGATCCTCAACCCAGATGTAATTTCCAGTAGTTTTATGCAGCATACGGTATATACGTACCATGTTTTGCCTGGTTTGAAATCCGTTTGCGGTAATTTCGGATATCCTGGGTATATCGTCGGGATGAATTAATGAGGACCAGAGATCGGGAGCATTTTTGAACTCTTCGGGAGAATATCCAAGTATTGTGTTTATCTGGTCGCTTACGAAATCAACTTTCAGTGTTTCGGAACCCTGCCTCACGCGTAAGGAGTAAATCACCACATCAACGCTGTTCAAAATCCACCTGTACATATTTTCGCTTTGCGCCAGGGCTTCTTCGGCATGTTTACGGTCGGTAATATCCATCAGGGTTCCGTACACCCGATTTATCCCCCCTTCGCGGTTCACTTCGGCCCTGCCAATCAGGTTTAGTGTTTTTAATTGCCCTGAGGCTGTTAAAGCGCTGAAATCGCCGTTGAGGCTCTTTTGTTCTTCAATGAGTTGTTGCAAAGCAGCCTGAACCTTTTGTTTGTCCTGTGGTGCCACAAACATGCTCACAAAGTCCTTCATTAACAAAGATTCTTCTGTGCTTATTCCCAGTATGGAGTACATTTGATCGGACCACCAGGTTTCGCCGGTAATCAGATTCCAGTCCCAACTCCCAATTTTTGCATTGAACTGGGCCTGGTTTAGTTTGGCAAGCATTTCGGTTTTAGAGATATTGCTTGCTTTTAATTCGGAGTTTATCCGGCCCAGTTTAATGAGTTGCCTGTTTATCAGCACAAAAAGCAATACGGTGGTACCAAATACATAGAACCAACCTTTAAAAGTCTGGTAATAAGTAAGAACCTCAACATCAGAAAACCAATGAAGAAATATACGATCTGTGAATAAAATCCACAGGCAACCCACAACAAAGTAAATAATTACAATACCGAATGTTTTTGTATGAATTTTTTTCATAGGGATGTTCATAAGGCTGCAATTTTCACATTAGAAATATGCACATTAAAGATATTCAATATTCCTTTATGTCATTCACAAAAAAAAGCAGAACAATTATCCTGTTGCCAGGATGTTGTTTATGGGTTGCATGCCGGGTTGCACAAGGAGTAAGCCATTGCTGTATTCTATTTCTACGTTTCCAAATGCAGCAGTTACCAACAGGCAGCTTGCCGGGCAATGCCGGCCGGGTGGCCTGATAAAATTTACAGGCAGTTCAATTAGTTTATTAATCGTTCGGGTTGAAGTTCTTACTCATTGTAAAATAAAAAGAGGCGCCCTTATTTACTTT
>CALCJE010000096.1 GCA_937965665.1 uncultured Bacteroidales bacterium | reverse complement strand
ACACCCGACCTTATCAGTGTGATTGTTGTAACCGCTATCCAGGCAAAAGGCAGCGTACTGGTGCACCAGAAAATGTTCGAGAGCAGGTTGTTTTTTGTAGATAAACTCATTGATATGGGGGCACAGATCATACTCTGCGACCCGCATCGTGCCACTGTGATCGGCCTGAACCGCCAGCAAAAGCTACGGGGCATCCGTATGTCGTCGCCCGATATCAGGGCCGGCGTTGCGCTGCTTATTGCTGCCCTTTCGGCCAAAGGAACAAGTATTATAGACAACATCGACCAGATTGACCGCGGGTACCAGAATATTGATGGCAGGCTGAATGCCATCGGGGCACAGATCCGGAGGGTTTAGCAGCAAGTTTACATTGATGAGCTAAAGGGCCGGCTACCGATTTTGTAAATTCATGAACCTTTACCGAGCACTCTGCCAAAATGGCCCTACTTATCGAATGGCAGATTATTTGATATAACAGTCATACTCCTGACAAAAATCTTCATCTTTTATCCATCGATGAAGTTAAAATTATTATATACCACTGATTACCAGAAAATTGAAAAATGTTTAATCGCATGAAGCAGAAAAAAAATACCGAAAAAGCCGAAAAGAAAACGGAAGGCGAAATCGTAACTGACAATATTGCAGAACAAAATGCAGCAGTTGCCCCCGAACAGGAAGAAGAACCTGCCGCTCCTAAAGTGTACACGGAAGAAGAATACCAGCTTAAAGTCAACGAACTGAATGACAAATACCTGCGGCTTTATTCCGAATTCGACAATTTCCGCAAACGCACTTTAAAGGAAAAAATAGACCTGAGCCGCACTGCTTCGGAGGATGTTATTAAAGAGTTGCTCCCGGTTCTCGACGATTTCGACAGGGCCCTGGCCTCTATGGAATCAACAGATAAGGTGGAAGCTGTTAAGGAAGGCGTTCAGTTGATTCATGCCAAAATGAAGTCAATTTTCTCTTCGAAAGGCTTAAAGGAAATCAGAAGCATTGGCGAGGATTTCAATACCGATTTTCACGAAGCTATTACCAGCATTCCCGCGCCTACTGAAGAAATGAAGAACAAGGTTGTTGACGAAATTCAGAAAGGCTACCTGCTTCACGATAAAGTAATCAGGTTTTCGAAAGTAATCACCGGGAGCTGATAACAACACAAGTAAAGCCGTAGTGTGCGGCTTTTAAATAAAACATTACAACAAAAAGAAACCGTGACTAAACGAGATTATTACGAAATATTAGGCGTATCGCGCAATGCCGGTGATGCTGAACTTAAGAAAGCATATCGCCAGATGGCGCTCAAGTATCATCCAGATAAGAATCCAAACAATAAGGAAGCCGAAGATAAGTTTAAGGAAGCTGCTGAAGCTTACGAAGTGTTGAGCGATGCCGAAAAACGCCAGCGATATGACCAGTTTGGACATGATGGCCCGAGAAACGCCGCCGCTGGTGGATTTAGCGGCGGCGGAATGAACATGGAAGATATCTTCAGCCATCTCGGGGATATTTTTGGAGGAGCTTTTGGCGGTGGTTTTGGCGGAGGCCAGCAGCGCGGTGGTCGCCGTGTAAACCGTGGCACCAAACTGAGGGTGAAGGTTCGTTTAACACTCGAGGAAATAAATACAGGCGTCGAAAAGAAAATAAAGGTCAACAAATATATTTCCTGTACCCACTGTAAAGGGTCGGGTGCCGAAGGCGGATCAGCTTATTCGACTTGCCAGACCTGCCGCGGAACCGGACAGGTAACCCGGGTAACCAACACTTTCCTGGGACAAATGCAAACCTCATCAACCTGCCCTACCTGCAGCGGCGAAGGACAGATTATTCAGCACAAATGTGTTCATTGCGCGGGCAACGGGGTAATTAAAGGCGAAGATGTGATCAGCATCGATATTCCCGCAGGTGTTTCGGATGGCATACAACTATCGGTTAATGGCAAAGGAAATGCTGCTGCACGCGGCGGGGTTCCCGGCGACCTGATCATTCAGATAGAAGAAATTCCACATGAAACCCTTCACCGCGAAGGAAATAATCTGCTGTACGATCTGTATATCAGTTTCCCCGATGCAGCGCTGGGCAGCTCCGTAGATATACCAACACTCGAAGGCAAAGCGCGTATAAAAATTGAACCCGGAACCCAGGGTGGCCGTATGCTCCGCCTGAAAGGGAAAGGGCTTCCATCCATAAATTCGTATGGCAAAGGCGACCTGCTGGTAACCATTAATGTATGGACACCGCGAAACCTGAGCCGCAGGGAAAAAGAGCTTCTTGAAGAGTTGCAGAGTGCCGAAAATTTTAAACCCAATCCCAATTCGCGCGATAAAGGATTTTTCGACCGGATGAGAGAGTATTTTCAGTAAGGATAAGGATAAGGATTAAGATGTAAGGGTTAAGAATTACGGTTAAAGAATCTTTGCCTTTTTTTGATCTTTAAAAACATTATCATTCCACTTTAATAGGCAGCCTTCACAACTGGAGGCTGCTTTTTTTGTTAAAAATATTGAAACCTTCCTAATACACTACAATATTCGTAATTTTACCCTGTTTAAGTAAGCATTCAGGCATCTCTGCCACCCATATTATAAATAAGACAAATGATCCTCGAGGCAAACTCAGTAACCAAAAAATTTGGCGACTTCACAGCCCTGAACAAGGCAAGCATAGCTGTGCCCGAAAACAGCATTTTCGGGCTGCTCGGCCCCAATGGCGCCGGGAAAACCACACTGATCCGTATCATTAACCAGATTACCGGCCCCGACGAAGGCGAGGTAATTTTTGATGGCCGGAAACTGCATCCCGATCACATCGCCATGATCGGATACCTGCCTGAAGAACGTGGGCTTTACAAAAAAATGAAAGTCGGCGAACAGGCATTATACCTGGCTCAGCTCAAGGGACTCAGCCATCACGATGCAAAACAACGGCTCAAAAAATGGTTCGAGAAATTTGAGATACAGGGCTGGTGGGATAAGAAGGTAGAAGAGCTCTCGAAGGGAATGCAGCAGAAAGTTCAGTTTGTGGTAACTGTGGTTCATGAACCTAAGTTGTTGATATTTGATGAGCCTTTCAGCGGGTTCGATCCCATTAATGTAAACCTGCTTCGCGACGAAATCCTTGAACTTCGCAAAAATGGTTCAACCATCATTTTCTCAACACACAACATGGCTTCGGTTGAAGAACTATGCGATAATATTGCCCTGATTAACAAATCGGAGAAAATACTGGATGGCCCTGTAAAAGAAATCAAAAGAAAATATTTTACAAACAGCTACCGTGTGCAATACCACAACCTCAACGGAATACCTTACCAGTTCAATGAAACAGGCTTTGAAATACTGGATTCGGTGGTAGAGGATGATATAAATACGGTTACCTTCCGGCTGCCCTCTGCCAAAGGTCCTAACGACCTGCTTTCGGCTATGCTTCCGCATGTGAGTGTGATCGCTTTTAACGAGGTAATTCCATCAATGAATGATATTTTTATTTCAACGGTAAATGCAGTAAATGGAAACCAGGTTTCAGCATCCTGATACCCGTACCCGGAATTCACTTAAGACAAACAGACAACTATGAACAAGATATTTCTCATCATACAACGCGAATACCTCTCGAAGGCCCGGAAACGTTCGTTTATCATCATGACCATACTGGGGCCGCTGCTGATGGCCTCTATTTTCGTTTTTTCCATCTACATGGCCACCCGCCAGGATGAAAAACTGCTCATCCAGGTGAAAGACGATACCGGTTTGTTTTTCAGCAAATTCGAGAATAACCAGAATTATACTTTTATTGAAGTAACCGGCGACCTGGAAGCAACCAAGGACACCCTCAAAAAAAGAGGCGATTATATGCTGCTGCACATCCCTGCCACCAAGCTTTCGATCCCCGACAAGGCTGTAATTTATTCGGACCAGCAGCCAACCATGAGCCTGAAGGATTACATTGCCAGCCGCATGAGCAAGGAACTGGAAAAACAAAAACTTTCGGCCGAAATTCGCAAAGAAATCCTGAACAACACACCAGGTTACAAACCCGGAGCAGATACTTCGGCGCAGGACCTGATGAGCGAAACCATCCTGAAAAACATACAGACCGATGTAAAAATCACCACCATTAAAACCGACGAAGAAGGAGGCGAGAAAAAAAGCTTTACCGAAGTGGCTATGGGGGTAGGTTATATCGCCAGCCTGCTCATTTATATGTTCATCTTCCTGTATGGCGCCCAGGTAATGCGGGGTGTGATTGAAGAAAAAACAAGCCGTATTGTCGAGGTGCTGGTATCGTCAGTAAAGCCGTTCCAGCTGATGATGGGGAAAATAGTAGGCATTGCACTGGTAGGTCTTACCCAGTTTCTCCTGTGGATCTTATTTACTTTCCTTATTATAACTGCCGTTCAGACAGCCATGCCCGATAAATTTGCGCAGGCAAAACCCCAGGCTACACAACTGAACCAGGGCATGACCATCCCGAACCAGGAAACAGCGGTAACAGCTGCCAACCAGGACCAGGAAAGCTCCATATTGTCGGATGTAACTGATGGGCTGGCCTTTATCAACCTCACGCAACTGCTTATTTGTTTCATCTTGTTTTTCCTGTTCGGGTACCTGCTTTACGGGGCACTATTTGCCGCCATAGGTGCTGCTGTTGATAATGAAACGGACACCCAGCAGTTTATGTTACCGGTAACCGTACCGCTTATCTTTGGACTCATTGTCGCTCAAACCGTAATACAAAACCCTGCCAGCCCGCTGGCGTTCTGGCTTTCAATCATCCCGCTCACCTCTCCGATCGTGATGATTGTTCGTATACCTTTCGGAGTACCCCTTCACGAAATCATTCTTTCACTCAGTTTACTGGTACTCGGCTTTTTAGGAACAACCTGGCTTGCAGCAAAAATATATCGTACCGGCATCCTGATGTATGGTAAAAAATCAAATTACAGGGAACTCTGGAAGTGGATCAGGTACAAAGGATAGGAAGCAGAAAGTGAAAAACGAATAGTGAAAAGTGAAAAATTGGTTCATAAATGGCAATTTTATCAGGCTTACAGGAGTGCAATCTACGGCGAACAACAATTGAATGACCACTGAATGACAACTCATATAGCACAATTCCCTTCAGTCGCTCCATCTTCAACCACTGAATAACCACCGAATAATCAACGAATAACCACAACATAACAACCACCCATTGACCACTTTCCAACCACCCAAACCCTAAAATATGGCCCGAATACTGATAATTGACGACGAAAGAGCTATCCGCAACGCTTTGCGCGAAATACTGGAATATGAAAACTACCAGGTAGACGAGGCAGAAGACGGTGCAACGGGCATAGAACTGGTAAATAAAGAAAGCTACGATGTAATTCTATGCGACATCAAAATGCCCAAAATGGATGGTATAGAAGTGCTTGAAAACATACAGAAAACCACTGATGCACCGGTGGTTATGATTTCGGGACACGGCACCATCGAAACTGCGGTTGAGGCAATCCGGAAGGGCGCTTATGATTTTATTGCCAAGCCATTGGATTTGAACCGCCTGTTGATCACTTTGCGCAATGCCATGGATAAATCGCGGCTGGTAACCGAAACCAAGGCCCTGAAACGAAAAGTAAGCAAACAATATGAAATGATTGGCGAATCGCCGGCAATTTCAAAAATTAAGGAAATGATTGAGCGGGTGGCACCTACCGATGCCCGAGTATTGATTACCGGCGAAAGCGGAACAGGTAAAGAACTGGTTGCACGCTGGCTGCACGAAAAAAGCAACCGTGCCGATGGCCCGTTTGTTGAAGTAAACTGCGCTGCTATCCCCTCCGAACTGATTGAAAGTGTGCTCTTCGGGCACGAAAAAGGATCATTTACCTCCGCTATCAAACAGCGTAAAGGTGACTTTGAGCAAGCCAATAACGGTACTATTTTCCTCGACGAAATCGGGGATATGAGCCTCTCTGCACAGGCTAAAGTGCTGAGAGCCCTGCAGGAAAACAAAATCATGCGCGTAGGCGGCGAAAAAGATATCCCGGTGAATGTGCGTGTACTGGCTGCCACCAACAAAAACCTGCTCGAAGAAATACAGAACAAAAACTTCCGCGAAGACCTGTATCACCGCCTCAGCGTAATCCTGATCAAGGTACCTTCATTAAACGACCGCGAAGATGATATACCATTACTGGCTAA
>CALCJE010000095.1 GCA_937965665.1 uncultured Bacteroidales bacterium | reverse complement strand
CTATGGAAGTGGTGTTGCAAAGCGGGCTCGAACTTACGATAAGCCCCATTCAGTAGCAATCATGCTAAAGCCGCGTAAATAATTGCTTTAGCCCGATTTTCTTCGTGGAATACTTTTAAAGGTGCCATAAATGTGGCGATTTTTTTATATGTTTACCCATTGCGCTAATTTTCAATTGGTTTATTTTGATTGCTGTGTACAGACTCAGGTTTTAGCGCCATGAAATCAGCGGAAACACTATAGGTTCTGCAAATATTTGCTACATTTACCGCGCAAGTGCTCAATAATGCAAAATCTTTTCAGGAAAAAATCGATTGAAATGATTCTCCGTCATGCCGACGCGAGTAATCCTGATTTGATGAAACGCCGCCTGGGAGTACGCGACCTCACTGCCATGGGTATTGCAGCCATTATTGGCGCCGGTATTTTCAGCACCATTGGCAACGCTGCTGCCAGTGGCGGACCGGCTGTTTCGCTGCTTTTCGTATTTACAGCCATTGCCTGTGGGTTGTCAGCCATGTGTTATGCCGAGTTTGCCTCGGCTATACCCATCAGCGGAAGCGCATATACGTATGCGTATGCCAGTTTTGGTGAACTGATCGCCTGGATCATTGGCTGGGATCTGATTATGGAATATGCTATTGGCAATATTGCTGTTGCCATTTCGTGGTCAGGATATTTTACCGGTTTGCTCAATGGCCTTCAGATACATATACCCGAATACCTGGCAATAGATTACCTGAGCGCTGCCAAAGGTTTTAAACTGGCTACAGCGCAATTGCAATCGGGGGCCACCCTGGCTACCCTCGACAGCAACCTGCGCGAAGCATACCAGGCCTGGGTTTCGGCGCCACACATCGGCAGCATTCGCTTTATTGCCGATATACCTGCCCTCGGTATTGTTGTGTTTATTACCTGGCTGGTGTACAAAGGCATTTACGAAACCAAGATGGCAAGCAATATCATGGTGCTCATAAAAATCGGCATCCTGATGCTGGTAGTTGCTGTAGGTTCGTTTTATATTGACCCTAAAAACTGGAGTCCTTTTGCACCCAATGGAATCGGAGGCGTTCTGAAGGGAGTTTCGGGAGTGTTTTTTGCGTACATCGGTTTCGATGCCATTTCGACCACTGCGGAAGAATGTCGCAATCCACGCCGCGATTTGCCCCGCTCCATGATTTATGCACTTGCCATCACCACACTGCTTTATGTAGCTATCAGCCTGGTGCTTACAGGCATGGTTCCCTTCAGCCAGTTAGGGGTTTCTGATCCGCTGGCATTCGCTTTCGAAAAGTTACATCTCACCAGGTTATCCGGTTTTATTGCCCTGGGAGCCGTAATAGCCATGGCCGGAGTTCTGCTGGTGTTCCAGGTAGGCCAGCCCCGTATCTGGATGAGCATGAGCCGCGACGGGTTGCTGCCTCCCCGGTTTTCCAAACTACACAAAAAATACAAGACCCCTGCTTTTGCTACCATCATTACCGGTTTCCTGGTGGCAATTCCGGCTTTGTTTATGAACCTTACCGAAGTCACTGATCTTACCAGTATCGGAACCTTGTTTGCATTTATCCTTGTTTCGGGCGGCGTGCTTATCCTTCACCCCAGGGGAAATAAGGACGTGGGCAAAAAAGGATTTTATGTTCCGTATGTGAATAGCCGCTGGTTTTTACTCCCGATTTGGACAGTCATTTTAATCGTGGTGTGGTATTCGAACCCGGGATTCCTGGCTGCCGTTTTTGATGGAAGCGGCCATACAGCCAAAGGTTTTCACAACCAAATGCCGTTTTTTGTTTTTGCTGTAGTTTCTGTTCTCACCACGGTAATTGCCATCATCAGGCAATGGTCGCTTATCCCGGTGCTTGGGCTGCTCACCAACCTGTACCTGATGAGCGAACTTGGCGTCACCAACTGGATGCGGTTCCTGGTATGGCTCGTGATTGGGTTAATACTCTATTTCGGTTATGGCATGAGGCACAGCCGTCTGGTAGGCGGAACACAGGATGCTGAAAAGTAAAACTGGCAGATCAAGTTCCCCGCTCAGGATATTTATTTGATTGTGAGAGTGATTGTTACGTCATTACCAAAAAACTTCGGCTCTTAATCCTGTAATCAAGTAGCTTTACGCAAAATACCTTCATATCAAGTATCCTGCAGGTTGTTAAACATAAAAAACGCTTATGATGAAAACTATTTCCCCAATTATCTTCACCGTTTTTTTATTGCTGTCCATAACAGCTAAGGCGCAGAAATCAGCAACGTACACGCTGGTGGTACACGGAGGAGCCGGAAATATTACGCCTGCCAACCTGCCAGCTGAAAAGGCTGCGCAGTATAAGGCAAAACTCACCGAAGTGCTCCGGCATGGCGACAGCATCCTGAGGGCCGGTGGTACCAGCCTCGATGCCGTTGAAGCATGTGTACGCATGATGGAGGACAGCCCGCTTTTTAATGCCGGTAAAGGAGCAGTTTTTACTGCCGAAGGGAAAAATGAACTTGATGCGGCTATCATGGATGGTAAAACAGGAATGGCCGGGGCTGTGGCCGGAGTTACAACCATTCGTAATCCGATAAGTGCAGCCCGGGCTGTAATGGAGAAATCGGAACATGTAATGCTTTCGGGTAAAGGCGCTGAAGCTTTTGCCGCCGAAAAAGGGCTTGAAATTGTAAGTCCTGATTATTTCTTTACACCCGAACGCTGGGCATCGTACCTGAAAGCAAAAGCCAATGCCGATTCAATCAGCGCTCTGGATAAAAAACATGGTACCGTAGGCTGTGTTGCGGTTGATAATTATGGAAACCTTGCTGCAGCTACATCAACCGGCGGAATGATGATGAAAAAATATGGCCGCATAGGTGATTCGCCCGTTATCGGTGCCGGCACGTATGCTGATAATGCCACCTGTGCAGTTTCGGCTACCGGGCACGGCGAGTTTTTTATCCGTAACGTGGTGGCATACGATGTTGCTGCTCTTATGAAATACAAAGGCCTTTCGCTGACTAAGGCCGCCAACCAGGTGATTATGGAAAAACTCAAAACCCAGGGAGGCATAGGAGGCATTATTGCTGTTGATAAAAACGGGAATGTAGCCATGCCATTCAACAGCCAGGGAATGTTCAGGGGATACATTAAATCGGGGGGCGAAATGAAGGTGGCAATATTTGGTAAAGAATGATGCGATGAGGTGGTATAATCGGATGTAGAAATTAAAAATGGGTATCAATCAAAATTGTTAAGTAATTTAGCCCGATAGAATAATTGGCAGGCAAAATACAATCAACGAATTATGACAGAACAAACAACACCGCAATATATACGCCCCACCTGGGATGAATATTTCATGGAAGTGTCGCGCACCATTGCCAAGCGCGCCACCTGCGACCGCGGCCGCAGCGGATGTGTAATTGCCCGTAACAAACAGATCCTGGTTACCGGGTATGTCGGCTCACCGGTTGGTTTGCCGCATTGCGACGATGTAGGTCATCTTTTTAAACAGGTTACCCACGAGGATGGCAAAGTAACTAACCACTGTATGCGTACCGTACATGCCGAACAAAACGCCATTTGCCAGGCTGCCAGGCTTGGAATTTCGTTGCAGGACAGCACCCTTTACTGCCGCATGACGCCCTGCCGGACCTGCGCTATGCTGATTATTAACTGTGGCATTAAACGCGTGGTTTGCGAATTCAAATATCATTCAAGCTCCGAGTCGGAAGAGATGTTTGCCGAAGCCGGTATTGAACTGGCGTATGTAAACGAAGAAGTGTTGCAATATGCCAAACAAAACGTTGAAAATATTGACCCCGAGGAAGCGGGGAAATAGCAGGAATTTTATCGCTGCCGGTTAAACCCAACATTATTCCTGCAAAAGGAGCTTATATATGATATCCCTTCAGTGATTCTTCTACCTGGCGGAACAATAGCTCCACCGTTGAATTATTCATAAATACCTGGTCGGCCTGCTCAATGCACTTGCCAATGTTCTGTTTGTTGGGATCGCCCGACTGCATTTCGCGTTTTTCGTTTTCAACAAAGGTTTCGTACGATATTCTGTCGGTTTCGGAGTTGCGCATCACGATGCGCTCGTAGCGAAGCTTAGGGTCGGCATCAACGGCAAAGAGCAGGAAATTTCCTTTTTCGCGTAGCGATTGTACTTCGCCCGGGGTGCGTATGCTCTCGATGATACAGTTTTTGCCGGTTAATAAAGCCTTGGCGTACAGCTGGTCGATAATGTACGATGGCGAATGGTCAGCCCGCAGTTTATTGGCAACCACCACCATGCTATCGCGGTTAACCGGAAGTCCTTGCCTGTTAATTTCTTCGGTAATAAAACTCCGTACCGAGAAATGAACAAATCCTTTTTGCTGAACCAGGTATTCAACAATGGTTCCTTTTCCTGCGCCTAAAGTACCGGTTATTCCAATTATTATCATTTGCCCGTATTTTCTGGTAAACTGATGGTTAAGGTTTTCATTTGCCTATAACCTGATGCCGAATTTTTCGAGCACAAAGATCATGATAAAATAGAATATTACCATGGCTATAACTGAAATGCCCATCGAAACCCAGAAATCAACTTGTTTTTTTAGCAGGTAAGGCAGCAGGACGAAAAATCCCAGCGATGGAATCACCAGCCAGAATATGTCCGACGAAAGTGATGCAATCTTCTGAATATCTTTGGTTTCGATATAAATCCAGATGATAGCCATCACCGAAACCAGCGGAACAGATGCCAGGATACTTCCCATAAGCGAGCTTCGTTTCGAAATTTCCGAAATCAGGACAATGATAACTGACGAAAGCAGCACTTTCACAATATAATAGACCATAAAAAAGGCTTAAAAGATTACAAATTACCAGTGGCTGATGTTCCCTGTTTCAGCTCTTTAATCCATTTCCCGCCATCAACCTTTATGGGTTTATAATGCATGATTTTATTCAGGAGTATTTTTTCATCGCTTTCGGCGATGAGGTTGAGCCGGTGTTCGGGTTTTACAAAATGCTGGTTTACTGAATGATCGAGAAAACTCAGTAACTGGTCGTAATAACCAAGTACGTTGTAAAGTGCAACAGGTTTGCTGATGAGTTCCAGCTGGTTCCAGCTCATCACTTCAAATATTTCGTCGAGGGTACCAATGCCGCCCGGCATAGCAATAAAAGCATCGGAAAGTTCGTCCATCCGGGCTTTGCGCTCGGCCATGGTTTCAACCTCGTAAAATTGAGTAAGGCCTTTGTGTGCTACTTCGCGGCGAATAAGGTTATGCGGCATAACCCCGATTACCTTTCCGCCGGCTTTCAGCATAGTTTCAGCAATTACATGCATCAGTCCAACATTGCTTCCACCATAAACAAGTGTAATGTTATTTTCGATAAATATATTTCCTAAGGCAATTGCTTTTTCGGTATAAAGTGGGTTATTGCCGCTTGAGGAACCGCAAAAAACACAGATAGATTGGATTGAAGGCATAAGTAAAAAGGTTTTGGTTATTGCTTTATAATTCTGTTCGTTCTTTGAAAAGGCTTTTTGTTAACCTGCCATTTCCATGTTGAATACTTCTGCTATTTTTTCTTTTAGCACCAGTTTCACCTGGTCTATATCCATCTCCCTGCCCAGCTCCTGCTGCAGCGAAGTTACCTTTTTATCCGTAAATCCGCAGGGGTTTATCAGGTTAAAATACGAAAGATCCGTATTTACATTCAGTGCGAAACCATGCATGCTAACGCCGCGGCTTACGCGCACACCCATAGCACAAATTTTCCTTGTTTTGGCCGGGGTTTTGGGGTCGAGCCATACGCCGGTTGCGCCTTCGAGTCTTTCGGATTGTATTCCATAATGCCGCAGGGTGAGGATAACCGCTTCCTCCAGTTTTTCGATATAATCGCGGATGCCTTTTGCAAAATAATCGAGGTTCAGAATGGGGTAACCAACTATTTGACCAGGTCCGTGATACGTTATATCCCCACCCCGGTTTGTATGAACGAATTCGGCATTTTTAGCCTGTAGTTGTATAAAGTTGGCCAGCATGTTCTCTTCGGAGCCGCTTTTGCCCAGGGTAAAAACATGGGGATGCTCCACCAAAAGCAGGTAGTTGTTTGTAGTCATTTGCCCGCTAACCGGCTGCCGCTGGAATTCAAGTTTCTGTGCAATGATTTCATTGAGCAGTTTTTCCTGGTAATCCCAGGCTTGCCGGTAAGGCATTTGTCCAAGGTCGTGCGCAGTAACCCTTTGTTTCGGATGCTGTGATAAAACCGTGTTTTTAAGTGGGGATTCAATATGTTTTTCTGCATGATAACTGCTGCGCACCAGCGGTTTGCTTTCCACATGCGCGAAACTTTTGTTAATTCCGGCTACCCGGTATTTTTCAAATTGATCCGGGTGAATATATTCAACCACTTTCAGGTGCTGGGGGGTGGGCTGCAGGTACTGGCCGATGGTAAAAATACGGCAGTTTACCTTGCGGAGGTCGTCCATGGTTTCAAGTACTTCGGCTTCGGTTTCACCCAGGCCCACCATAATTCCTGATTTTGCGCTCAGCCCTGAAGCGGCAATTTGCCTTAAAACCTCCAGGCTTCGGGCATACTGGGCTGCGCTGCGTATTTGTGGTGTAAGCCTGCGAACAGTCTCCAGGTTATGCGAAATGATATCCGGGGCTGCTTCAATAACCATCTGAAGCTGCCCGGCATTTCCGCCAAAATCGGGCACCAGGGTTTCGATGGTGGTTCCGGGGTTAAGTTCTTTTACCCGGCGCACGGTTGCTGCCCAAATGCCTGCCCCTCCATCTGGCAGGTCATCCCTGTCGACAGAAGTAATCACCACATGTTTCAGCCTAAGCTGGTTTACGGATTGTGCGATCTTTTCAGGCTCATTCATATCCACGGCCAGCGGCTTGCCCGTTTTGGTAGCGCAGAACTTACAACTGCGGGTACATATATCGCCCAGGATCATAAACGTAGCGGTGCCGGCATTCCAGCATTCGCCCATATTGGGGCATTTGCCGCTCGAACAGATGGTGTGCAGGCCTTTTTCTTCAAGTATTCCTTTTACCTTCAGGTAATTATCGCCTTTCGGAAGCTTGATTTTTAACCAGTCGGGCTTACGTATAGGGCTATTTGGTTTATCAGGCATTGTCATTTTATTGAGTGGGCAAAAGTACTTTATTTACTTCTATTGCCGGTTTGGCATCCTTGTATTTAACCAGTGATGGTGAACACAAAGGGATATATTCGTACTTTTGGGGATCGGATGATTGTACGATTTGAGATTATAAACAAAGAAATAAAGACTTGGATTTGGAAACAAACGATTTATATCCATTGAAGTTTACCCCCATTTTTAAAGAAAAGATTTGGGGTGGTGATAAAATACGAAGTGTTTTTGGCATGGACTATGCCCCGCTGCCTAATTGTGGTGAAGCATGGGTGTTATCAGGCTACGGTGACGAAATCAGCGTGGTAAGCAATGGTTTCCTGGCCGAAAACCAGCTTGATGAACTGATCGATGTGTACATGGGCGATTTGGTAGGCGAAGCGGTATTCGAAAAATACGGCAATAATTTTCCGTTGCTGATCAAAATTCTGAATGCGAACGACTGGCTTTCAATACAGGTACATCCTGACGATGAACTTGCCCAAAGCCGCCATAATGGCCTGGGAAAAACCGAAATGTGGTATGTGGCCGAAGCTGAACCCGGCGCAGAACTTATCAGCGGTTTCAACCGCGAAATGGATGCTGAGCAATACCTGTACGACCTGAATAACGGCACGTTAAAAGATATCCTGAATTACGAGAAAGTAAAAAAGGGGGATGTGTTCTTTATGCCGGCAGGCAGGGTGCATGCCCTGGGCCCGGGACTGCTGATTTTCGAAATCCAGCAATCCAGCGACCTGACTTACCGCATTTATGATTTCGACAGGGTTGATGATAAAGGTAATGCCCGGCAACTGCATACCGACCTGGCGCTCGATGCCCTGGACTTTAAACAACACGCTTCGTACCGCACTGAATATACCCCTGAGTTCAACAGGACCGTTCCCATTGTTGAAAGTAAATATTTTAATACCAGCCTGATTCATTTTGATAAGCCGGTGGTGAAAGATTACAGCGGGCTCGACTCGTTTGTGATTTTACAATGTGCCGAAGGCGAATGCTTTGTTGAATATGAAAGTGGTTCTGAAACACTGAGGGCAGGGGAGGTTCTCCTGGTGCCGGCTATTATGGAGCGGATACAAATTACGCCAAAACCAGAAGCAAAAATCCTGGAGATTTACTATCCCCAGGATTAAGGCCGGGGTCGGTTTCCCGGTTTCTTCCACCGTGCTACTTCTTTTTAAGCAATTGCCCGGGCCGGTTTATACATTTGGCCTGATGTAAATTGTTTTGCCTTTGGCATCTTTTACAGCCTGCAGGATATCGCGGCGATTACGTGCCGGATCATACGAAACATGTACCCACCTGAAGCCAAATTCGTCAATCATCTGGTCGAATGGCAGGTTTAATTCTTTTATTTTCTTAAACAAAAACTCATTGCCGTTGGTCAGGTCGATGATGTCAGCTGCCTGGCCTGTCATATGCTGGCTGGTGAGCGATCCTTTAATGGCTTTGTTCAACGAAGGACATCGGTAACCACTGTTTACTTTTATGGGTGTGCCCAGGGCATTGCGCAAGGGTTGCAATATGTTTATGCACAATGCTTTCAGGTTATCAATAACAGCAGCGGGCGGGTTGTACTGTTCATCATCAAAACTGCGGTGTTCGGTAACCAATAGTTCGTACAACGAAAAATTTGGCGTAAACTGGATGTTTGTAACCATAAACTTAAAATTTTTAGAATGTTGTTTAAAGAAGTGCTGATATTTCAGATGCTTTAACCTATTAATTCAGGTTGCTGTAAAGTTCTGTCACACTTATAAATCAGGGGTTCGTATTTATAAAATGTAACCGTAAACGGGAAAACTATTTTAGTCCATATCTGGCTGCAATTGCTTTACGTTCCTCCCAGGCGTCGGGTAAATGAACCAGTCCGAATTTTTCGGCAAGGGCACTGATCTCTTTGTTTTTTTTCTCAGACCCCTGGGGATATCCGTTTTCGGGAGTGAGTTCGTGAAAAACGCGCTCCAGGTACTCTTCGAAAGGCTGGTTGAAATACATATCAACAAACCGCAAAGGTTTGTCCGATGCATTCCAGAAAGTATGGGTTATCAGCCTGGGTCGCAGGTGCCAACCACCTGCATGTACCTCAACAACATCCTTGCCTACCAGCACACTGGCAGTACCTTCAATAACATACATAATTTCATCCAGTTCCAGGTGATGATGGGGCGCCGGGCCCATCAGTTTTGGAGCTACAGCGCATTCAACGCTCGAAAATAACCCGTTTGTCATGGCCGACCGCATCCATACCCTGATATCCATTCCACCCTTGTGGTCCAATGGGGGCATGGCGGGCAGAAGAACAGGATTAAGGTTTTCGGATGTGCCGGTCATCTGGCTTACCGGATTTGAGATGGATGTTATAGGCGAAAGTGCACTAAAAGCGGCTAAAAGCCCTGATGTAACTATAAAATTCCTTCTTTCCATAGATGTAGGTTTTATTGAATAAAATTTTTATTCTGCTCAAAAGGCAGATACCACAGTGGTTTTTTTGAATGCAAACTTTAATGGATGGAAAATATCCCGTTTGTTCAGACAACGCAAAAAAGAAAGGTGAAAATACTTTTCAGGCTAAATGGTAATGATGCATGCCACGTGGTGCATGAACTGTTTAAAGCAATACCGGTTTTGAAGAGCGTTTAGGTGTTTTTATATCCCTCAGATATAAAAAACGTAAGTGCCAGGCACTATTTAACAAATTGGCGTATAAGAAGTTCAATATGCTTTATTTAACGTATCCGGATAGGATACGCAGCATTAACTCAGAGTTATTGTTAAGCAACTCACAGGTATTCAATAAAATACGACCAGGTAAAACGATGGGTTGATGTGCAAATCCTGCTGTACAGGATCACATCCCGTTAGGGTGCTCAGGATTATAAATGCTGATTATGGATACCTCAGGAATTTCGGCCCCTGTTTTTTTCTGACAGCGGGTTATTTTTCAGGAAGCCGGCAGTTATAAAACCGGGACAGTATTTAGCGCTGTTTTTTGCATCAGCCTGTAAACCGGGTATTCGTTATATCCTCTTCCCCATTGCGGTACCAGGTAGCGATCGAAGAAATTCCAAAGCAAAAGTGCATCGTTGCTTTGCGGTTCAAGCAGGTATGCAGCCAGGTTTGCCAGCGGCTGGGCCATCCGGATCACGTAGGTTCCGGGGAGAAAATCGAGCGTATCTTTTACCATGGTTCCTGAAACCGAATTGGTATAATGTCCCTGGTTCAGTCGGCTGGTAGGTTTCAGGCTTACAATTTTAAACGACTCAACTTCAAGCCTGGTGGTTTGGGTAAGTTTTTCAAGTTTTATTCCATGGGCCTGGAGCAGGTTTTTAACCACCGGGTCGCTCAACCGAAGCAGGTAAGCAAAAGGAAATACTGTGTTTTTGGTAGCATAATAGTCGGCAATGTACGGAACGGTTACTGTTCTCTGCCGGTCGCTTTTCACAAGGTCTTCCTGGCCTTGTGCGTTTTTCACCACATCAACTTCGAAAGCCCTTACCGTAATGGGCTGAGGTGTGGGTTTGGCTTCATATTCGATGGGGAATACAGCATTGGAAGCGGGGTCAGTTGCCCGTGCAATGGTTTGTTGATCTGTATTTTTGAGCAATGTCTTGATCGTGCCGGCATGCGAAGCTGAATATTCGAGGATGGAATGAAGCAGCTTGTAACTTCCCAGCACACGGGTTTTGTAGTCGGCATACACATAGTTTTCGTTCAGGATGGCAAGCCGGTTGCGCACTCCCATATAATTTACCAGGTAACGGGGTTCGGAGGCGTATGATATCCAGCCGGCCTCGGGATTTTTAAGGTCGGTGAATTCGCCGTAGAAGCAGTTCAGCACATTGTATTTCTGGGTCAGAATTCCCGAAACAGCCGGCATCATATCGTCGCGCATAAAATTGATGAGCCCACGATCTCCGGCAGGGTTCATCATCCAGGTAAATGTTACCGGTTCTTCGTGGTACGATCCGTTTGTAGTATGGCAGTCAACCACAACCGATGGATCCCATTTGTTGATTACATTCCTGATGAGGCCTTGCATTTCGGGGCTTTCCAGTTTAACTGCATCCCGGTTCAGGTCGAGCATCTGCCCGTTATAGCGCAATCCGACACCATTTTTCGGCCCATTCTGATATGCCCGGTTTTGTGTGCTGATGGCCTCGTTTCCATCGGGGTTAAAATTAGGGCAAATCAGGACAATTAAGTTTTTCAGGATATCATTGTTTAATCCTTTCACCAGGTCGCGGGCCAGCATCATGCTCCCTTCTTTTCCTTCTACCTCACCGGCGTGGATATTTGCCTGTATATAAACCACGATGCGTTTGTCGTTCACCAGGTCGGCGGGTGATTTTGGAAGCGGGTTGGCAATCACCAGCAATGGAACATCCCTTCCTTCAATACTTTTTGCAATGGTTTCGACACGAATGTTTTTTGAACCCCGTGCAAGTTCGGTGATATATTGCTGTACCTCGGCGTACCTGGCGGTGGACTCATACCCCGATTTCTCTGCTACAGTTAAAATATTGTTCTGCGAGAACAGGTATGAGGAGCTGAGAAGCATCACGAGGCTGATAAAAAGTATTCTTTTCATAATTCAGTTGTTCAGTTTTTATGTGTTGCCGGGGATATGCCCGGTGCAGGTTGAGGTTTCAAAAGTATTAAGTTCAGAGAAACAAACTGTAATTAATTCGTGATAACCAGTTTTTTTGAATGCACTTCGCCGCCAAGCGACAACTTGCAGGTGTATATTCCCGGGGGCAGTGTGCCATGGTTGAAATCTACCTGCTGAACACCTGCCGGTTTAATGCCATCCCCGAGGGTGGCAACCACATGGCCCATCAGGTTGAGGATCTGAATCCGGGTGTAACACGATTTTTTTAGTGTATAAACCAGCCTGAATGAACCGTTTGAAGGGTTTGGTGACACCGTAAAATCATTTTCAGGCGTTGTTAATCCGTTAAAAATAAATGCTGTCTCGTTGGAGGGTCCGGAATAGCAGCCTGTTGGATTTAGTGTTTTCACATAATAAATACCGGACTGCAGGGGATAAAAGACCGGGCCTGTTGCCCCTTCAATCATGCCCTGGCTGTTGTACCACTGGTTGCCGTTTATGGCCGACGAAACCAGGTGATCGCCCGAAACGGAAACTACCGGTGGCGCATCTGCCGGCGCTACCTGTACCGTTACCGAATCGCGTACTGTGATATTGCCACTTACTGTTTTAACATAATAGGTGGTTGTTTCCCGGGGCGAAACCATTGGATTGAATACCAGCGAATCGCTCAGTGTAGGATTGAAATCCCACTGGTAGCTGTATTCCGAATTTCCGCCTGAGGGCAGGACAAAAAGCTGCGATTGCCCGCCGGGGCATATTTCTGCAGGTACTGCTACAATTTTTGCTGATAGTGGGGCCTGGTTTACCTGGCTCATTACCGGTAAATGGATGTCATCAACCCAGGCAGCGTCGGTGCCAGCTGCTGTTGCTTCGTCTTTCTGGTAAACCCAGCTGAAAAAATGTTTGCCGGCTGTAACCAGGAAACTGGCTTTTACCCAGCCGGTGTTTCCGCTCCAATGTCCAAGTTCATTGCCATCCAGGTAAAATGTAAGGAAATCGTAGCCGTTTTCGGAGGAAACCTTCCGGTAAAAGCTGAGGGTGTCGTCGAAAAGAACCAGTGCCTCCAGTTTCATTTCACTTTTCTCGGTATCGCTGATCAGCCCCGACCTTGCCGAAAAGAGCCCTTCCTGTTTTTCATTTACATCTATGTACCAGGGTTGGTTACCGGTGAGCTGCCAGTTGTAATTTTTAAAGTCGCCGGTTTCAAAATTTTCGGTCATGGCGCCTACAGTAACATTTGTATTGCTAACATTGCTGTAATATCCGCCCGAAGCAGATGCATATAGTACAAAGGAACTTCCGGGCAATAGCCCGGCATCCGGCGTAACCTTGAAAACGGAACGCATGGTTTCACCGGGCATCAATGCAGGGTTGAGTACAGGTTTCATTTCGGTGTGTACCTGGGGTGAGGAAGCAAATAACCGGGTGGTAATTTCGCCCGATGCGCTATGGCCAGTGTTTGTGGTTGGGAATGAAATATACAGGGTTTCGCCCGGATCGGCCTGTTGGTTGTTGTTGCCTGCCGAATCGCTGATGGTGATGGACCCGGTAAGCAGGTGTGGGGCATTCAGTGTGAAACTGAAACCGGATGTAAAAACAAGGGTGTCGGCATCGGCAATCAACTTTATTACTGCCTTGTGCTGATCGGGAGCATTCTCTTTTACCCCGATATTGAAAATTTCATTCCGGGAAACGGACTCCCCGGCGGGAATATCCGGCCAGTTTATTGTTTCTTGTTCCGTTTGCAGGTAGGCATCGTCAGGAGCTAGTTTTAATGTTACATTTTTTGCACCCAAAAGCCCGATATTACGCAAGGTGATATCCACCGAAAGTGTCTCACCCGGTTCAGGCTGTTGATTGTTATTTCCATGTTTGTCGCTGACTTGAACAGCCTCCGCAACCAGGTATGGTCCTGCAGGTTGAACTATCAGGATGCTGTCAGTGAAAGGTTTTCGGTTTTGTGCCGTAATCACAACCTGGGCATAGCCGGTATCGGAAAGCATACCGGTTGCAATTTTAGCCTGCCCGTTTTCATCCGCTTCGGCAACGCCAAGCAAGATGTTGTTTTTGCTCAGCGCAACATAGGCGAAAGGTTCAGTATTTACCTGCAACGATGTTGAGTGCAGGGGCAACAGGTGGTTGAAACCGGCTGATATTGCAGCGGGTTCTGAAAAATATATCATGGTTGAGGGATCACCCAGCAGGCAGTAGATTTCCCAGTAGTATTGTTTCAAGCCTGAATTTGAAGCCTGTACGGCCAGGTTGCCGGCAAATACCATTTGTCCCATGGTGCTGCACCATTCGGGCCGCGGTTCGCTATGTGTGTGAAACATGCGGTCGTATGCACCCGGACCGGTAGTTTCGTATGTTGGGTTAGCTGTAATGGATCCATAGCCCGCCGTCCACCAGAAATCTTCGTCCCAGTAGCTCAGATCCGTTGTTCCGATATACCCGAGCGCCCCTTTGTTTTCGGCTCTTACCATTTCTTCACCAAAGGATTGCAAATCGAAAGCGGCTGTCTGGCAGGAGTTTGCTACAATAAGCGGGTATTTCCCGTTGTTCTGTAATGCCTGTATATCCGGAATGGTAAACGAAGGATTCGACCAGCCCGCCACATCGCCATGTGCCGAATAACATGCGAAAGCTACACCCTGGCTTAAGTCGGCCTTTATTTTCTGTGCATAGCCTGCATTGGCGGGTTCGGGCTGAAGGTATGTTTTAGCCAGGATATTATGCTCCGCATTGAAATAACATGAAGTGAGATAATTAACCTGGCCGTTGCCCCACCTGAGCTGGTGAGTGGCATCGGCTCCGGCTGCCAGTACGCTGTTACCCAGGTATGAAAGGTCGGGCGCCAGGCACTGTTCGTATTGCAGGGTTTTATTAAGCTGGGGCAATAATTCAGCAACGGTTCGGGCCGAAAACCGTCCGTAAAAAGCCTCGGGAAGATAATCGCCGGTATATTCGCAATAATATAAATCGCTCACATGGTTCAGGCAACGGAAAGTGGGCACCTGCTCAACATCACCAACAAAAAGCACAAAAGTGGGTGCGGGGTCAGCTGCAGTGGCCGAAGTGTAAAGATTTTTCAGGTATGCTTTTATGGAACTGGCGGTACTGCCCACCAGCGGATCGCTGGTATATGCCTGCACAACGTTAAATCCCCGCTTTGTCTTCCATTGCACGAAAGGCTGAATGGCTTCGCGGAACAGCGGATCGGCGACAATAACATATTTTACGGGTACGGCAGCTGCCGGAAGGCTATTTTCACGCTTACTGTTGAGTAAAGTGCTGAATGTTTTTTCGAAGTATGGTGATGCTTTGCCAGCCGTATTTCCGGCATTTTTCGATTTCAGAATTTGGTTAAAGGTAACTTCAACCAACAGGCTGTCGTATACCCTGATGCAGTTGGTAACCGGGTTATATTGTACAGGAGCGATCATAAGATTTGCCAGTTGCACCCCGCGCATGTTTCCGGCCTGTTCAGCACGGGCCAGGGGCTCGCCATAAAAGGCATTGGATTCATACAACTCCTGGTTTATTACCAAGGGTTTTTCTCCTGTACTTTGTTTGGATTGCGGATGCTGAGCTGGGTAGATTTTTGTGAAAACTCCCAAATCGGAGAGTTTGTATTCCGTAAGTTTAAAACTTATAACCCTTACCTGTGTGGTGGCTCCTTCCGGAACTTCGATAAGGCGGCCCAGGACCGGCAACTGGGGTGCCCCGGCCATATTTGTTTTCGAATAGGAGCCGGCCTGCATTTCAGCGAAGTTACCCATGCTGGTGCTCCTTGTGAATATACTGAAATGGCTGAAGGTGTTCAAAATCTGCAGGCGGGTACTTGTATTCTCAACAATGGTAAGTTTATTTTCGCCTTTTGGGTTCAGGATGATTACCCCGGCGGCCACAACATCCAGACAGTTTGTTGTCAAAATGAGCAATACCCATGGTATTACCTGTTTTTGAAAAAAACGCTGGGACTTTGTCATGATTGGGCGAGCCGAAATGGGCTGTAAAGTTATCGATAAAATAGCCGCGATTTGGGGAGGACTATAAACAAAAAGCACAGATGACCAACAGGTATTATCCTGCAAATCATCTGTGCCTGTAATAAATGCCAGCAGTATAGAACTATACTGGTATCAGGTTAATTTTTGTGTTTGTCAACGTTCTTGCAGCAGGTTTCGGCATTGCAGGTTTCAGGTTTTTCAACCACCAGCACCACGCTGAAAATGCCATCGTCGGAATTTATATCGTTATACTTCTTAATCATGTCGGCATCCAGGTATTTTTCGAGCAGATCATTGGGGAGTTCAACCTTGTTCACCTCGACAATACCGCCCTGCGTAAAACCGGTTTTCTGGAAATAGCTCATGAAAACTTCTGCTTTTTCGGCACCGGCAATACAGCCTGCTATAGCCGAAGCTTCTTTGCGCAGTCCATCGGGGATATCGTTAATAATTACAAAGTCCGACACGCAAACATATCCGTTGTGGACGACCACCCGGTACATTTCGTCAGCCACTTTTTGCTTGTTATCCTGCAGGTTAAAAACACAGGTTGCATAAATTACATTGGCATATTCGTCGGGCAGCGGCACATTTTCGATATTGCCCTGCCTGAATTCCACATTGTGAACCTTCATCGAATCAACCATAGCCCGGGCAGTACTGATGTTTTCTTCCGAGAGGTCGATGCCGACAACTTTTCCGGTTGGCCCTACCACGCTGGCCGCCGAAATGCAATCGCTTCCGTGTCCTGATCCGAATTCAACCACGCGGTCGCCTTCCTGAAGAAGCTGGAAACGCGAGGGAAGGTTAGGGTTTACTTCCGAATGGCCATGGCTACCTGAATGGCAGCCGCAACCGCCTGATCCACAGCCACAGGCACTGTTACTGACTTTATCTTTGTTTTCAATTGATTTTACTTCTACCTCCATAATATGTATTTTTTGTTCTTGAATTTTTGAAAGGGGAAACACTATTAATCCTCAGCATAACAACAATTCAGGCATAAGGTTTAACTGTTTCAAATATTTAATTTTTTTAATATGATAAATGGCTAAGGTGCTAAATTGAATTTTCGGGATGTAGCAGGCGGCATATAAAATGAATTGTTACACGATCAGGTGTGGTATCCGCGCCACCAATAAAGGGCTTTTAATCAACGTTTTTTAGAAAATTTGTTAAAATCAGGAACTATATGAATGAAAATTAACCCTTATAAAAATCTGTATGCCCCAAACGTTTAACTTTGTGCTTTTAAAAAAATGATGAACCATATGTTTAGAAAATTTATAGCTTTCTCCCTTTTACTGATGGTTGCCGCAGCTTGCAGCAAGACTGAAACTACTGATGCTTACAGTGCTGTGGATAAACAAAAAATTGAGGCCTACCTGGCAGACAAAGGACTCACTTCGGTAGCCAAATCAACATCAACCGGTTTGTATTATGTAATTGAGGAACCCGGCGCAGCTTATCATCCGAATATTAATTCAACGGTAAGGGTAATGTACAAGGGTTACCTGCTCGATGGTACCATTTTTGACCAGTCGACTTATTCGAGTGGCAATCCGGCTGATTTTACGCTCAGCAGCGGAATCATATCCGGGTGGAAAGAAGGCATGCAACTGGTAGGTGTCGGGGGAAAAATAAAACTCGTCATCCCTTCTGCACTGGGCTATGGCAGTGTTGCATCCACTAAAATTCCTGCAAATTCAGTATTGGTATTCGATATTGAGGTGGTTGACATTTTCAATTAACCACTGCGCCTGTTACCTGAAGTTATACAACCTTCCGGCGGCGCATAATACCTTTTCCGGCACAACTTGTGTCATCCGGTAACTTATACTTTTTTAATACAGAACTATGCTTAAAACCAGCGGAAATATGATTCGTAAAATTCTTGCACTGTCCCTTTTACTTGTTTTTGCATTTGCCTGCACCAAGGAAAAAGATGTCGATTTCGGTGCTATCGACAAACAAATTATCGAAGATTACCTGACGGCTCATAACCTGACAGCACAGTCTACAGCTTCGGGGCTGTACTACATTATTTCTGTCCCGGGCGGAAGCGTTCATCCAAGCATCAGTTCGTCAGTTTCTGCCAAGTATAAAGGTTACCTTGCCGATGGTACAGTATTTGACCAAACCACAACTGCCCCGGTCACTTTCCCGTTATCACAGGTGATTAGAGGGTGGCAGGAAGGCTTGCCACTGATTGGTGCTGGTGGGAAAATAAAACTGCTGATACCTTCGGCACTTGGATATGGTGACAAGGTTGTGGGCTCAATTCCACGTAATTCGGTGTTGATTTTTGATGTTGAACTGGTTTCAGTAATCTCAAATAAGTAAAAGCTATGCCTGCTGAGAGCGATGGGTATTTACCCGATTTCGGACAGGCTTACCGCAAGGCTGCTGATTACTGCGCTGCGCAGGATCGGTGTATCAGTGAAATGAAACTGAAAATCAGGTCGTGGGATATAGATCGTGAATTTTATGATCAGATCATCGACCAGCTTATCGACGAAGATTTCCTGAACGAAAAAAGGTTTGCTGAAAACTATGCCCGTGGAAAATTCAGGATGAAAGGCTGGGGAAAGTTAAAAATTGCAGCCGGTCTCCGGGCCAGGTCAATACCGGCATCCCTTATTCAGCAAGCCTTATCGGCAATTGACCAGGAAGAATATACGTTATTTTTAAGTTCATTGTTAAAGAAAAAATTAAATCAGCTTGGGGGCAACTCCGCAGCTGATCAGCAAAAGGCAGCATATTTTGCAGCTTCACGGGGTTTCGAATCCGGACTTATTGCCTTACATTTGCACGATTCGGAGCTGTTTGATCTTTGACGGTTAACGGATGACCCTAAAATCAAAATTTCGGATTCAGGTCCTGAGATTAAACACTGAGAAATCACTCAGGAATAATAATTGCCTGGTTACCAAAGTGCCTTTTAAAATAAACTTAGGATATTTGTTCAACTAAACACACAACTCCGATCCTGCGACTCCTGGCTCTTTCAAAGTGCAAAATTTAAGTACACAATAAAATACATATCAAGAGCTATCGGCTATGGTCCTTCGGTATCAAGCCAATTAACAATTAACTATAAATTCAATCTGACCCAATGATAAACAACGAAACCCTTAGAGAACTATCAAAGCGACTCGAAGCGCTGAGGAGGTTCCTTTGACGTGGACACCAGGCTTGAACTGATTGCCGAAGAAGAAAAAATAACACAGGCACCTGAGTTCTGGAACGATCCCAAAAAAGCAGAAGTAGTTCTGAAATCGATACAGGAAAAGAAAAGCTGGACCAATGCCTACGCCAGTGCTGAGGCCTCGCTTGCCGATTTGCAGGTGCTGTTCGAGTTTTTCCAGGCTGGCGAAGCCACAGAGGAAGAGGTGGACGAAGCCTTTAAGAAAACGGAGAAGGTTTTCGACGATCTTGAATTCCGTAATATGCTCAGCAACGAGGAAGACGGGCTCAGCGCCATTTTACAGATAAACTCGGGGGCCGGCGGTACCGAAAGCCAGGACTGGGCGCAGATGCTGATGCGGATGTACATACGCTGGGCCGAGCGTAACAACTACAAGGTGCGCGAACTCGACCTGAACGAAGGCGATGGTGCCGGAATAAAATCTGTTTCACTCGAAATTGAAGGCGATCATGCTTTCGGATATCTTAAAGGGGAAAATGGCGTTCACCGCCTGGTGAGGCTTTCGCCATTCGATTCGGCCAACCGCCGCCATACTTCATTTGCATCGGTATATGTGTATCCGGTGGTAGATGATAATATCGATATACAAATCAGTGCTGCCGACATTAGCTGGGATACCTTCCGCAGCAGTGGCCCGGGCGGGCAGAATGTGAACAAGGTTGAAACCGCCGTGAGGCTTTACCATGCTCCCTCAGGCATCGTAATTGAATGCCAGGTTACACGTTCGCAACAGCAAAACCGCGAGAAAGCCATACAGATGCTGAAATCGCAGTTGTACGAAATTGAACTCCGCAAGAAAAAAGAAGCACAGGCCGAAATAGAAGGCAGCAAGAAAAAAATTGAATGGGGATCGCAAATCCGTAATTATGTGCTTCATCCCTACAAAATGGTGAAAGATATCCGAACCGGGTTCGAAACTTCCAATGCTTTCGAGGTGCTCGATGGCGACCTGAACGATTTTATCAAATCGTACCTGATGGAATTTGGGCGCGAAGGCACTTAAAATGAGCCGGCCAATGATCTGGAAAATTTCTTATCTTTAGAATGTTAATCCTGAACCGCGCATGATAACGATCTATCACAATCCGAAATGCCGCAAATCGAGAGAAGGTTTGCAATACCTCGAAAATAAAGGTGTTGATTTCACTGTTGTTGAATATCTCAGAACTCCGCTTACGCGGGAAGAACTTAAGATTCTGCTGGTGAAACTGAACAAGCGTCCGATTGAAATTGTACGTACCAGCGAGGATGAGTTTAAGGCGAAGCTTAAAGGTAAAAATTTTACCGATGAGGAGTGGATCACCATACTGCTCGAAAATCCAAAACTGATACAGCGACCCATTGTAGTATGTGATACAAAAGCAGTGCTTGCACAACCGGCGGAGGAGATTGATCGGTTGTTGTGAGATGGTGAGAATTAATGCCATTCAGTGGTCATTCAGTGGTTGTTAATTATGTGTACATGCTGTGGCTGGAAAAGTTGAAATTGATTTGTGAATAAAGAAATGCTAATTCAACAGATATGGATATTGATGATTTAAGCGTGTATCAATTATCAATGCAATTGGCTGAAAAGGTCTGGGAAATTGTAGTAAAATGGGATTCATTTGCAAAATATTCCATAGGCCGGCAGTATACTGAAGCTACAGATTCGATAGGCGCTAACATCACATCTGCCCTCAAAACCATCGAATGGCACCCCAAACCGTAGTTTCCGGAAATCCACTTGTTAAAAAAACAACCGAATGACCACTCAATCAACTCATACTTCTCCTATAACTTATTTATCATCCATTGAATGATCATCCATCAACTAAAACATCTCAAACTCCTTGTAAAACTGAATTTGACATACCTCTAAACAACATATTAACAAATATATCCCAAATACCAAAAACATGAATTACCGCATTGAAAAAGACACCATGGGAACGGTGCAGGTACCAGCCGACAAGTACTGGGGTGCACAAACGCAACGTTCGAAAGACAACTTCCGTATCGGCGACGGCCATATGCCGCTGGAAATCATCAGGGCTTTTGCCATCCTGAAAAAAGCTGCCGCGCTTACCAACCGTGACCTGGGTGTTCTGTCAGCCGAAAAATGCGAACTTATCAGCCAGGTTTGCGACGAAATTTCGGCAGGAAAACTCGACGACCAGTTTCCGCTGGTTGTATGGCAAACCGGCTCGGGTACGCAAAGCAACATGAATGTAAACGAAGTGGTAAGCAACCGCGCGCATGTTCTTGCCGGGGGAGTGCTGGGCGAAGGTAAAAGCCCCCTGCATCCCAACGATGATGTAAACAAATCGCAGAGCAGCAACGATACTTTTCCGACTGCCATGTCGATTGCCGCCTACAAAATGCTGTTGGAAGTTACCTTGCCGGGCTTGCAGAAACTCAGGGATACCCTGGCTGCTAAAAGCGAGGAATTTAAGTCGGTTACCAAAATCGGCCGTACACACCTGATGGACGCTACACCGCTTACCCTTGGCCAGGAGTTTTCGGGCTACGTTTCGCAGCTCGACCACGGCATGCGCGCCCTCAAAAATACGCTTCCCCACCTGGCCGAACTGGCACTCGGTGGCACAGCCGTAGGAACCGGCATCAATACCCCAAAAGGGTATGCTGTTAAAGTAGCTGAACATATTGCAGCACTTACCGGGCTGCCTTTTGTTACTGCCGAAAATAAATTCGAAGCCCTTTCGAGTCACGATAATATCGTTGAAGCTTCGGGAGCGCTGAAAATGATTGCTACCAGCCTGATGCATATTTCAAGCAACATCCGCCTGCTGGCTTCCGGTCCGCGTTGCGGCATCGGCGAGTTACACCTGCCCGAAAACGAACCCGGCTCATCCATTATGCCAGGTAAAGTAAACCCGACACAAAACGAATCGCTCACCATGATCTGCGCGCAGGTAATTGGTTGCGATGCAGCCATTACTGTTGCCAATACCCATGGCCACTTTCAGCTGAATGTTTTTAAGCCGGTTATTATTTCCAACTTCCTGATGGCGGCCAGGCTTATTGGCGATGGTTGTGTTTCTTTTAACGATAACTGCGCAGTGGGCATCGAAGCCAACCTGCCGTTTATCAACAAGAACCTCGAAAATTCACTCATGCTGGTAACCGCGCTGAACACACACATCGGTTACGAAAATGCAGCTAAAATTGCCAAAAAAGCCCATCACGAAGGAACCACACTCCGCGAGGCAGCCATGGCCCTTGGCTTAGTAACCGACGAACAGTTTACTGAATGGGTTGACCCCTCGAAAATGATCGGCTAAGAGCCAACCCCAATTTTTTACAAACCTCTGCATGACAACCTCTGCAGAGGTTTTTTTTAAGGTGTTGGGCCAAATTGTCCGGTTCCAATTGCTATCTTTGAATGTCGTGAGCGAACGCAGTTTCCCGAATAATCAGAGTAAATACTAACCCCTTATAAATCATGAGTGATAAAGAAAACATGCATACCAATACTTTCAACATCAGGCAGGCTGTACCGGCCGATGTAAAACTTATATTGCAGTTTATACAGAAACTTGGCGCTTACGAAAAACTCAGCCACGAGGTAGTGGCTACCGAGGAGAAATTGCGCAAAACGCTTTTCGAACAAAAGATGGCCGAGGTGATTATCGGCGAATACAAGGGCGAAGCAGTAGGTTTTGCCTTGTATTTCCATAATTATTCAACATTCCTCGGGCAGGCCGGTATTTACCTCGAAGACCTGTTTATTGACCCCGGAATGCGCGGCAAAGGCTTTGGCAAAAAGATGCTGGCACACCTGGCTAAACTTGCTGTTGAGCGCGATTGCGGCAGGCTGGAATGGTCATGCCTCGACTGGAACGAACCTTCCATCTGTTTCTACAAAAAACTGGGTGCTGTACCACTCGAAGACTGGACTATTTTCAGGGCAACAGGGGAGACGCTTCGCGAAATGGCCGGATCTTAAGTATAAAAAAGTTTCAGTGTTTCAGGTTGAACAGGAATGACAGGGTAAAGAGAAAACGTACAATTTGAGATTTGATTCTTGGAGTTTGAAACCTGAAATTTTAACCCAAGGGCTTTACTAATGTTGAGATACAGATTTTCATGATTATAAAAGAAAAGTACGATTTTGTCATTATCGGCTCCGGGTTCGGAGGGTCGGTGTCGGCGCTGAGGTTAGCCGAAAAAGGGTATTCGGTTCTGGTTATTGAAAAAGGTAAAAAGTTCGAAAGCGGGGATTTTCCTAAAACAAACTGGAACCTTCGTAAATGGTTGTGGCTCCCCGGTCTGAAGTTTTTCGGTATCCAAAAACTTAATTTCCTGAGGCATATCAGTGCCCTGAGCGGGGTTGGAGTTGGCGGTGGTTCGCTGGTATATGCGAATACGCTTCCGAAGCACAGGTCACCTTTTTTCAACCAGGGCTCGTGGAAAGGGCTTGCCGACTGGGAAAACGAACTTGCTCCGCATTACGATACTGCCTGGCGAATGCTTGGTGCTGCTTTGAACCCTGTTTTGGCCGAAAGCGACCGGGCCATGCAACAGCTGGCTGCGAAGATGAATAAAGCAGGGCAATTTTCTCCTACCACGGTCGCCATTTATTTCGGGGAACCTGAGGTAACGGTGAAAGATCCCTATTTTGATGGAAAAGGCCCCGACCGCTCCGGCTGCAGGCATTGCGGCGCCTGCATGACGGGCTGTCGTCACAACGCAAAAAACACCCTGGATAAAAACTACCTTCATCTTGCTCAGCAACTTGGGGTCACCATCCTGCCTGAAAACGAGGTTACCGCTGTAAAGCCTCTGGGCAAAAATGGGATGGAAGGTTATGAAATCAGTTTCAGGCAATCGACAAAATATTTTTCGCGTACCAAAACTGTAAATGCAGGCGGCGTAATATTTGCAGGAGGCGTTTTCGGAACTATTCCGCTGCTGCTGAAACTTAAAAAAACCACCTTGCCCGGGTTAAGCAACCGGCTTGGGCATATGATCCGTACCAACAGCGAAGCGCTTATTTATGTAACTACTGCCGATAAATCCCGTGAACTGCACAAAGGCATTGCCATTGGATCAATACTGGAAGTGGATGAAAACAGCCACCTTGAACCGGTGCGATATGGCGAAGGTTCGGGATTCTGGCTGATAACCATGGTTCCAATGGTGAGCGGCCGCAATGTTTTCGCGCGTATGCTAAAAATCATTTACCTTACTTTGGCAGCGCCCCTCACCTGGCTTAAGGTCTTTTTTGTGCGCGACTTCGGAAGAAGCAGTACTGTTTTGCTTTTCATGCAGCACCTCGATAGTGCACTTGAACTTCGTAAAGGCATTTTCGGAGTAAAAACCCGTGTTGAACAGGGAAAAGCTCCTACTCCTTTTATCCCCGAAGCTCATGCTGCTGCACACCTGTTTTCTGACCTTATCCAAGGTAAACCGCAAATTATGATCAACGAAGTACTGGCCGGAATTCCTTCAACAGCCCATATTCTTGGCGGGGCCTGCATGGGGAAATCGCCGGATGATGGAGTAATTGACAGCAACAATAAAGTTTTCGGGTACGAAAATATGTATGTTTTCGATGGATCGATGATTTCGGCTAACCCGGGGGTAAATCCCTCGCTAACCATTACAGCTATCTCCGAAAGAGGAATCAGTAAAATACCAGCAAAAAAATAAATGGAAATTCAAGCTATTGTTGACCGACAGAAAGATTTTTTTAAAAGTCAGAAAACCAAGGATGTTGACTTCCGGAAAAAGTGCCTGCTGAACCTGCGCAAAGAACTGTTGAAACGTGAAAAGCAGATTGCCAGGGCCATGTACGACGATTTCCGCAAACCGGAATTCGAAACCGTAATGACCGAAACGGGTATTGTTATCAATGAACTGAACCTGGCAATCCGCAAAGTGAAATGTTGGGCGAAATCGAGGTATGTACGACCGGTTATGGTCAATTTCCCTTCGACCAATCGTCTTTACAAGGAACCATATGGTACAGTTTTAATAATTGCGCCCTGGAATTATCCCTTTCAGCTTGTATTCTCCCCGCTTATTGGCGCTATTGCAGCCGGAAATACAGTTGTGATAAAGCCTTCGGAGCATTCAGCCAATACGAGCCGGGTTGTTTCCGAAATTATTGCTGCAGTTTTCGATCCCGGCCATGTAAAAGTTATCGAAGGGGATGTTCCGGTAGCTGCCAGGCTGTTGCGCGAACGCTGGGACTATATTTTTTTTACCGGAAGCATTGCTGTGGGTAAAATTGTAGCTAAAGCAGCTGCTGAACATTTAACGCCGGTAACCCTCGAGATGGGCGGCAAAAATCCATGTGTAGTTGATGAAACAGCCAATATTCCACTTGCCGCCAGGCGCATAGTATGGGGAAAGTTTATCAACTGCGGCCAAACCTGTATTGCCCCCGATTATGTGTTGGTTCATAAAAAAGTTAAAAATCAGTTTGTTGAAAGCTGCAAAAAGGAGATCACCCGCATTTATGGTGACGATCCCCGGCAGTCGCCTGATTACGGCCGGATCATAAATCATCCCAATTTCGAGGTGCTGAAGCGAAGTCTGGCCGGTGAAAAAATCCTGTCAGGCGGAAACACCGATCCCGATGATCTGTACATTGAGCCTACGCTGCTTGATAATCCTGACAAGGATAACCATGTGATGAAACATGAAATATTCGGGCCGGTACTCCCTGTTATTTCGTATGACACCGAACAGGAAATACATGATTGTATTAACTCGTACGAAAAGCCGCTTGCGTTTTATATCTTCTCAAATCATGTGAAATTTATAAAACAGCTGATTGCACTTCATTCGTTTGGAGGCGGAACAGTTAACGACACCATTGTTCATTTTGCCAACCATCGTTTCCCGTTCGGAGGAGTGGGTCATAGCGGCATTGGCGCTTATCATGGAAAGCATTCGTTCGATACTTTTTCCTTCCGTAAAGGAATTACTACGCGTTACAACTGGCTCGACCTGCCGGTTCGGTATGCGCCTTATCGCGATAAAATGAAGATGCTGAAGTTTTTTATGCGGTGGTTTTCGTAAAAGTTTTCTCCCTTTCTAGCTTTTTACCTGTCAAGAGAAAAGAAGTGAATCAATAGCAGTGAAAATTCAGAGATTAGAACCTTTCAGTACTCTGTGGCAATTCAAATTCAATCTGTTAATTCAATTCTCCATATTTCAATGTCTTAAAATAACCTATAGGTCAAGGAAAATCCAATTCCGTCATCAATTTTTAATACAGTCTGGCGGGTAGAAACATCATAGGTCGAACTGAATGGAAAATCTGCATTGATAAGAATTCCTAATTTACCTTTTTCGAACCCTAAAAATGGTTGTAGTATCAAAGGAGAACCACCAAAACTGAAATTGCCATTCACACCTTTCATCTTTATCAAATCAATAGATGAACCAATGTTAGTCCCGAAATAAATTCTCGATTCTGATTTTTCTGGACCAAAACTCTGCCTGAACCCAAATGGAAATAAGAACTGTATACTCGTAGTAGTTATAGGATCATACCCAACATATAAATGAACAACCGAATCCTGGCCATTGGATTGGTCTTTTGCCTTTCGAAATGATTGTGCAAATCCCAGTTTAAACCCACTGACATATGAGAATTTATCTGAAATATCTCTTTCCTTTTCAAAAATAGAAATTCCTAGTCTATATCCTTGCTGATTATCCTTGTTATAATGAAGTGTTGCTGGCTCAGTGCCATTAACAACAATAGACTCAGAACTTGGGCCTGCTATAGTTTTGATTGTATATCCGGCTTCTATTTGTGAGTACCATTTAACCTTCTTCAAATGCATCGGTGATTTAGCTTCAGATGCGAAACTCTGGCGGTAGAATAAACTATCTTGAGGTTTCTGTCGGGCTACACTTATTTCAACTACCTGAGCTGAATCCGTCATTTTGATAATTGTCTTATATCCAAAATCAGGAACTGCAATCATAGTCTTTTGGTTATCAAAAATTACAGATACTGAATCTGTTTTTTGACCTTTTGCTGAAAATGTTATCAGAACAAGCATTGTCAGCATGAATTTGTTGAAAACTTTCATTTTTCGGTATAATTCAGGTTAATACATAAATAGTTGTTTTCATCGCCTACCAGGATAATTTTATCAGGTTCACCATTTTCCTTTCGCTGTAAAATTAACCGGGTATTCTTAAACAATTTATTGAGCTTTACTTTCCTGTTTTGAGCCAGAACATTGTTCTGAGTTGAAAGATCGGCAATTGGAATAGTTTCAACAGTGATTGTGTATTGAGATTTTTTTTCAGGTGCCTTTACCAACTTATCGGCTTTTACCGGAAATGAATCAATCGTAAGCGGGACTTCGGCTAATGTATTTTCAATCGTAACAATTGGGTCGAAATCGTCAACAACAGGTAGATTTTTACTTTCTTTTTTTTGATTGTGGAATTGCTTCTGTTCTGAGATAGCAACAGTTGCAGTTTGGTTTTGAACCGGTGAAATTAAATTTTCTGAAGGAGCTGGTGATTTTATAACTATGTCCACTACTTCCGGTTTTGGGCTGGACGTAAAATCAGTAGTCAATAAAAATAAAAGCCCAATCAGCAAAAATATTGATGCTGCTGCTGCCCAATAATAGAAAAACCGTTTTTTGCCAGCTGGCTTTGGCTCGGCAATCAGGATGATTTTCTCTGTCAGTTCACTGCTCTCGATTGCATAATTTTCAAGCGGATCAACAAACTTTGTTTTTTGCCATGCTTCCCATTCAAATTTAAACAGTTCATCGGCCTCTATCTGCTGAAGCAAATCAATCCTGGCAGATTCATCAAAATCATCCTCCACCAGCCGGAACATGATTTCTTCGTAATTATCTATGTTTATTTTGAGGCTCATACAATTTCCAGTTGTAAAATCTTTTCTTTAATGGCTTTCCGTGCGCGGAACAAATACACTTTCACCTGTGCTTCGGTTAAATGAGTGATTTCTTCAATTTCTTTATACGAATAACATTCCAGGTCGCGGAGTGTAATAAGCTCTTTATAAATAGGCGCGATTTGATTTATGGCAAGTTGAACGAGTTGCTGTGTGTCAGTTTGATCGGGAGTTGAAATC
>CALCJE010000094.1 GCA_937965665.1 uncultured Bacteroidales bacterium | reverse complement strand
TTACCGGCAATTTCGCTCATGGCACGTATCACCGGGAAGGTTCCGGCTTTATCCTGCACGTACTCAAATGCCAGCGCGGTAATCCTTTTTATCAGCAGCCGCCTGAAATATTCCTCGTTGATGGCCGAAGTGTGTATTGACGAAATGATGGTTTGTTTGGTTCCCATCATATCAATTTCGTCGAGGGTAGGGGGCGCAATTTTAAGTACGATGTCGGCACTGAAAATTTTACGTGTATCGTAAATTATTTCGGCGCCCATTTCGGCATATTCGGTATCGGGAAAATGTGCTGCTTTCCCGGCATCAGCTTCTATTAGCACCTGGTGCCCGTGGTGTACCAGCAAGCTGACTGCATCAGGGTCGAGCGGGATACGGTTTTCGGAAAAAGCACTCTCTTTCGGAACGCCGATCACAAGGTTTTTTTGCCCGCGTTGTATCTCCAGCCGTTCTTCCTGGGGCATGAGCTGGCTCGAATTAAACATGCCGGAATAGTTATTTTGCATCATACCTTTTCAAATCAGAAATCAGAATGTGATGGTTCGTGTGTTGCCATCCGCCGAAACTTCGATGGTTACATGTACCGTTTCTTCGGGTAACAAATTTACGATTTTTTCAGGCCATTCCAGCAGGCAATAGTTTCCACTGAAAAAGTAATCCTCGTAACCTATCTCGAGCAATTCGGTCCACGATTTTATCCTGTACAAATCGAAATGATAAATGCTGCCGCTGCTTTCGGTAAGATATTCATTTACAATGGCAAACGTGGGGCTGCTTACAGTATCGGTTACCTTTAAACAGGCACAGATGGTTTTGATAAAGGTAGTTTTGCCGGCGCCCATTTCGCCATGAAATGCAAAAATGCGTTTGTCTTTATGAAAATTAAGCAGGTTTAAAGCGATTGGCTGCAGTTCGTCGGGCGATTGACAGGTGTATATTTCGGCCATAAATGGATGTTTGGTTTGATGGTAAAAGGTTTTGACGAATCCGGAAGAGCCAGGGTTCCGGATCCGGTTATAAGAAGCATTTATGTTGTTTCTTTATTTGGCTTTCATGTAAATAAAAGGGATCATCATTTCTTCCATCGATATACCCCCATGTTGAATGGTATCGCGGTAGTATGAAACATAATGGTTGTAATTATTCGGGTAGGCGAAAAAATCGACACCGCGGCAAAATACATATGCTGAACTTACATTGGTGCGGGGCAGGAAGGCTTCGGCCGGATTTTTAACCTCAAATACTTCGTTTTTGTTGTAATTCAGGCTTCGGCCGTTTTTATACCTCAGGTTGGTGTTGGTGGACCGGTCGCCGATTACTTTTACCGGGTTATTCACCCGCACGCTGCCGTGGTCGGTTGTGATAATAAGCGGTATTTTTTTTGCTGCCAGAAATTTGATCATATCAAGCAATGGTGAATGCTCGAACCAGCTGGCAGTAAGCGAACGGTAGGCAGATTCATCGTCAGCCAATTCGCGTATTACTTCCATTTCGGTGCGCGCATGCGAAAGCATATCTACAAAATTGTACACAATTACGTTAAATCGGTTCCCCAGCAGGTTCGACATCGAATCCACCAGTTTACGGCCAGCAGCCAGGTTCAGGATTTTGGTGTAAGAGTATTTTACATCGTAACCAAAACGTTTCATGTTTTCGCCCAGCAGCTCTCCTTCAAATTGGTTTTTGCTGCCTTCCTCATCTTCATCAACCCAGTATTTGGGATATTTTTTTGCAATTTCAGTCGGCATCAGCCCCGAAAACAGTGCGTTGCGGGCATACTGGGTGGTTGATGGCAAGATGCTGTAATACAATTCATCGCTTTCAACACGGTAGTATTCTTCAAAAATAGGTTGCAATATTTTCCATTGATCGTACCTCAGGTTATCAATCAGGATCATGAACAACGAAGTGTTTTCCTTTAGCAGAGGGAAGACTTTTTCGCGTAACAGGGTATGCGATAGTACCGGTTTTTCGGCGCTGCGCCCGTTCAGCCAATCGAGGTAATTTCTTTCAATGTATTTGCAGAAAACCTGGTTGGCTTCATCCTTTTGCGAGCGCATTACTTCCAAGATTCCGGGGTCCTGTGCCTTTTCAAGTTCCAGTTCCCAGTACACCAGTTTTTTATACACTTCTGTCCACTCGGTAAAATCGAGCCGGTTGCTGATCTCCATCCCGATACTGCGAAACTGCTGCTGGTAGGCGAAAGTGGTTTTTTCGCTCACCAGGCGTTTGTTTTCAAGGTTTTTTTTAACGCTCAGCAGGATCTGTTTCGGGTTTACCGGTTTAATCAGGTAATCCGAAATACTGGCCCCGATGGCATTTTCCATGATGTGTTCTTCTTCGCTTTTTGTAATCATAACCACCGGCAGATTCGGGTAACTGGCTTTAATGATCGAAAGCGTTTCAATACCCGATAGGCCCGGCATATTTTCGTCGAGGAAAACAATATCAACCGACTGTGCTTTCAGTACATCAATAGCTTCATCACCGTTGTTGGTGGTAAGCACTTTGTAACCTTTATCTTTCAGAAACATGATATGCGGTTTCAAAAGATCTATCTCGTCGTCGGCCCACAATATTACCCCGTTTTCCATGTTAAATCAATTATAAGTTATAAATAAACAACTGGTTTGAGCAATTGTTATCTTTGCACAGCTGTTTGTTGAATGCCTGAACCAGGATAACGCTTTGCTCTTTTGTTCAGCCTTACTAATGCAGCGTTATCCGGTTTTATTGTGTTCAAACCCTGAATTCAACAGACTTTTATACAAATTTAACAAAATAGCGTGTCACCGGCCCCGGCATTCAAACGAAAAATTATCAACGACCCGCTTTATGGGTTTATTACCATTTCGGATAAGTTGGTTTTTGATGTACTTGAACACCCCTATTTTCAGAGGTTAAGGCGGATTCAGCAACTGGGACTGGCCTCTATGGTTTATCCCGGTGCATTGCATACCCGGTTTCATCATGCGCTTGGCGCCATGTACCTGATGGGCCAGGCTATTGATACGCTTCGGTCGAAAGGGTTTGATATTTCAAATACCGAAGCCCAGGGCGCCACACTGGCAATATTGCTGCACGATATGGGACACGGGCCTTTTTCGCATGCGCTCGAACACCATATTGCCGAAGGAATTTCGCACGAGGAAATTACACTGATGTTCATGCGGCATCTGAATGCTGAATTTGGCAATAAACTCGAAACAGCCATCGCCATTTTCGAAAACAAATATCCCAGGAAATTTCTTCACCAGCTGGTCTCGGGTCAGCTGGATGTCGACAGGATAGATTATCTGATGCGCGACAGTTTTTATACCGGGGTAAGCGAGGGAGTGATCAGTACCGACCGGCTTTTAAAAATGCTGACGGTTGACGAGGACGAACTGGCCGTGGAACTTAAAGGCATCTATTCCATCGAAAAATTCATTGTTGCCCGCAGGCTCATGTATTGGCAGGTGTATTACCACAAAACAGTGCTGGCGGTTGAATATATGCTCATCAGTATCCTCAACAGGGCCCGGGCGCTGGCTCTCAGTGAAGTGGATCTGCCGGCACCTGCAGCATTAAAGTTTTTCCTGTACCGAAAAATCGGGAAAGAAGAGTTTCTATCATCGGCTGACAGCCTCGCTACTTTTGCCGCGCTCGACGATTACGATCTTTTCAGTGCACTTAAAGACTGGTGCAGGCATAGTGACCCGGTGCTCAGCTTTTTGTGCGAATCATTGCTCAACAGGAAGCTTTTCAGGGTGGTAATCACAACTGAGCCGTTCGGTGA
>CALCJE010000093.1 GCA_937965665.1 uncultured Bacteroidales bacterium | reverse complement strand
AACAGCTGAACATTTGAACATCTGAACCATTGAACGCCGCAGGCATTAAACCATTCAAACGCCGAAAGCATTGAACAACTGAACTGCCATGGGAATCTGAACTTCTCCCGCCGAATCCTTCCTAATTGTTTTCGGGTCTTAATTTGCGAACGGCAGCACCGGCTACCCACATTTCCGATTCGCGCAGCTCTTTGAGTTCTTCTTCCAGTTTTTCGCGGTAATCGGGCTTGCTGTTCGAGTCGATCGAAAGCTGGGCTTCGTTGCCACTGGCTACTTCGCTATATAACTGTTCGAAAACCGGTTTTGTAGCATCGCGGAATTTTTTCCACCAGTCGAGTGCGCCACGTTGCGCGGTGGTTGAGCAGTTGGCATACATCCAATCCATTCCATTTTCGGCCACCAGCGGCATCAGGCTCTGGGTTAATTCCTCAACGGTTTCGTTAAAAGCTTCTGACGGGCTGTGGCCCTTGCTGCGCAATACTTCGTACTGGGCTGCAAAAATTCCCTGTATGGCGCCCATCAGGGTACCACGTTCGCCGGTAAGGTCGGAGAAAACTTCGCGTTTGAAATCAGTTTCGAAAAGATATCCTGATCCAACTCCGATTCCTAAGGCAACAACGCGGTCGAATGCGCGGCCTGTGGCATCCTGAAAGATAGCATAACTCGAATTCAGCCCGCGGCCTTGCAGGAACATCCGCCTGAGGCTGGTACCCGAGCCTTTGGGGGCAACTAAAATAACATCCACGTCAGCAGGAGGAATAATACCTGTACGCTCTTTATAGGTGATACCAAAACCATGCGAGAAATAAAGCGCTTTGCCGGCGGTAAGGTGTTTTTTAACGGTTGGCCATAACTCAATCTGGCCGGCATCGGATAAAAGAAACTGGATAATAGTAGCACGCTGGCAGGCTTCTTCAATTTCGAAAAGCGACTTGCCCGGCACCCATCCATCCTTAACGGCTTTGTCCCACGATTTGGACCCTTTGCGCTGACCAATGATTACGTTAAAACCATTATCGCGCAGGTTGAGCGACTGCCCCGGACCCTGAACGCCATAACCGATAATAGCTATTGTTTCATCTTTAAGGGTTTCAACCGCTTTTGCCAAAGGAAACTCTTCGCGGGTTACTACATTTTCTTCTGTTGATCCAAATTTGATTTTTGCCATTGCTTTTTTGATTTTTGTTATAGTTTTGATGTTGATTTAAAATGATTTTACCGCTATCAGAAAGCGGCTCTGAGTTTGCCACGCGACTCCACTTTCAGCAGAAATTCGTCGCGTTCTTTCAGGAATTCCGATAATTTTTCGATTCGCGACCGGGTAATTGCAATCCTTCCCGATCGGATAAACTGCAGCACTCCATATTTATTCAGCTCTTCGAACAGTTCCTGGGTCTCTTCTTTGTGCCCGGTTTTTTCAATCACCGTATATTCAGGCGTTATTTCTAAAATCCGTGCATTATGCCTGCGTATCAGTTTTTCAATTGCATCGCTTTCCATCAGCGAGTTTGTCGAAACTTTGTACAAGGCAATTTCCTGGTATATCATTTCCTCATTGGTATGATAAAATGATTTGAGTACATCCACCAGTTTATCAATTTGTTTTACGATGTTTTTAACTTTTTCCTCTTCTTCGTTTACTACGATGGTGATTTTATGAATTCCGGGCAGTGCCGATTCTGACCCGGTGAGACTTTCGATGTTCACTTTACGGCGGGTAAAAATGATGGTAATGCGGTTTGTTAACCCGATGTTATTCTCGCTGTAAGTGGTAATTATAAATTCTTTTTTCATAGCAGGATGATCAGCCTTTACACAGTGGTGATTTTACCTTTTGATTCTATTTTTGCCAGCAGCGCATCTCTTTCTTTAAGGAATTCCGACAGTTTTTCGATTGGCGACCGGGTTATGGCTATGCGTCCTGAACGAATGAATTGAAGAACGCCAAACTCGTTCAATCGCTGGAAAAGTTCCTGGGTTTCTTCCTTGTGACCAGTTTTTTCAATTACCGTATATTCAGGTGTAATTTCGAGGATGCGTGCGTTGTGGCTGCGAATCAGTTTCTCAATTTTATCACTCTCCATAATTGGCGCTGTAGGTACTTTGTACAGGGCAATTTCCTGAAAAATCATCTCATCGTTGGTATGATAAAATGCCTTGAGCACCTCAATCTGTTTATCGATCTGCTTAACAATATTGCTGACCTTATCGCGGGTGTCGTTTACCACAATGGTGAATTTCGAAATTCCTTTCAATGCCGACTCGGAAACAGTAAGGCTTTCGATGTTCACTTTACGACGGGTGAATATGATGGTAATACGGTTCAGCAAACCGATATGGTTTTCGCTGTATGCCGATATAATAAATTCCTGCTTCATGGTTACGGAAATTAAGCGGTTAAACAACTATTTTGCAGCTTCCGGCGGACTCAGAAGGATCTCGGAAACGGAAGCACCCTGAGGCACCATCGGGAATACATTATCTTCTTTTTCGATGTTTACTTCAAGTAAATAGGGGCCTTTGGTTTCGAACATGATTTGGATGGCTTCATCGAGTTTATCCCGTTCCGAAACATGGTTGCCGGGAATGCCATAGGCATCAGCAACTTTCACAAAATCGGGGCTTAAAATTTCGGTAAACGAGTATCTTTTTTCAAAGAAAAGTTCCTGCCATTGGCGTACCATGCCCAGAAAATGGTTGTTGAGGATTACCATTTTTACCGCCAGTTTTTCCTGTGCTATGGTGCCCAGTTCCTGTATGGTCATCTGGAAACCTCCATCGCCGGCAAAAAGTACTATTTCGCGGTTCGGTTCGCCTAATTTGGCTCCCAGCGCGGCAGGAAGTCCATACCCCATGGTTCCCAACCCACCCGAGGTAATATGGCTACGCGATTTTTTGAACCTCGAATACCTGGCTGCTGCCATCTGGTGCTGGCCTACATCCGACACAATCACAGCTTCGTTTTTAGTATACTCCGAAATGCGACGAATCACTTCGCCCATGGTGAGACCGGGTTTTTCGGGATACAGATCGGAATGAATCACCTTTTTACTTTCGATAGCCAGGGCCTGTTTAAATTCCTTAACCCATTCCTTATGTTTATTCGGGTTTACGATATGGGTTAAAAGACGAAGTATTTTTTTTGCATCGCCCAACAGGGCAACATCGGCTTTTACATTCTTATGGATTTCGGCAGGGTCAATTTCAATATGTATAATCTTTGCCTGTTTCGCGTATGTATTTAAAGTTCCGGTTACACGGTCATCAAAACGCATCCCGACGGCAATTAACACATCGCATTCATTTGTTTTGATGTTGGGGCCATAGTTTCCATGCATACCAAGCATTCCCACATTAAGGGGATGATCGGTGCTTAGAGCCGAAAGTCCTAACAAAGTCCATGCTGCTGGAATACCTGTTTTGTCAATAAAACTTTTAAGTTCCCGTTCAGCTTCTCCCAGCATAACTCCCTGCCCGAAAATCAGGAAA
>CALCJE010000092.1 GCA_937965665.1 uncultured Bacteroidales bacterium | reverse complement strand
TAAAGTTGGTTTTTGTATTAATTTTGATGATTCAAGTCATTGGCTGGTACGGGAAAACTCTTTGGCCTGTTTCCTTGTTATAAACTTAAATTCATTCACATGAAGATTACCTTCTTACTTATAATTTTAATAACTTTCATATTGCCCGTAACTGCTCAACAACCGGTTTCAGGAGTGTATACTGTATATTTTACAGATAAAGGTGAAGGAAAAAGTTCAGTGATAAATCCTGAAGCATACCTCAGTTCCAGGGCTGTTGAACGCCGGTTGAAACAACATCTTACTTTCGATCAGACCGATATTCCAGTAAATGCTGCTTATGTGAATTCGGTGAGTGAAACAGGGGCAAAAATAATCTGCCGCTCACGATGGTTTAATTTCATTGTAATCAGTGCCGGCGCTGATATAGTCTCACAAATTGATGCGCTACCATTTGTTTCAAAACTGCAACTCATCAATACCCAAACAAAACAGGCTATAGGCAGCAGTAATGAAAAGACATATTTTTCGAATGAATCTGTCAGCCCATGGGTTTGGAAGAAGACTGACCAGAGCCCATCGGATGTATATAATTACGGTGCTGCATTTAATCAAATCAACCAGATTAAAGGCCAGGGATTGCACAATTCAGGCTTCGCAGGACAGGGGAAAACAATTGCCGTTATTGATGCAGGCTTTAATTCTGTTGATATTATGCCTTGTTTTGATCAGCTGAGGGCAGGGAATCAAATACTCGGCACGCGCGACTTTGCAGTGCCCGGCAATAATGTATATGCCACCACAATGAACTCTCATGGTACCAAAGTGTTATCGTGCATGGCTGCAAATGTCAATGGCCAGATGGTGGGTACTGCTCCCGCGGCTGATTACTGGTTGCTTCGTTCCGAAGTGGCCGAAAGTGAATCAGTAATTGAAGAATACTATTGGCTGAGTGCTGCCGAATTTGCTGATAGCGTAGGTGTTGACCTAATTAATTCATCACTGGGATACACCACTTTTGACGATGCGGGTACAAACCACACCTATGTCGATATGGACGGAAATACTACGGTTATTACCCGCGCAGCTGATAAAGCTGCCGAAAAAGGAATACTGGTTGTTAACAGCGCCGGCAATTCGGGAGGAGCAGGCTGGTGGTATATCGGGGCACCTGCTGATGGCGACAGTGTTTTTACAATAGGTGCAGTGGATGCTTCAGGAAAAAGGGCTTCATTCAGTTCTGTAGGGCCTACCTACGATCGAAGGATAAAACCTACGGTTGCTGCTCAGGGACAATCAGCTGCTGTGTATGGTCCAACGGGGCTCTCAGCAGCTAATGGTACCTCTTTCTCTTCACCCATCATCTGTGGCATGACGGCTTGTTTATGGCAGGCCTGGCCCGACCTTACAAATATGCAGATCATTGATGTGCTTAAAGCAACTGCCAGCCAGTCAGGCAGTCCTGATTCGCTGCTAGGATGGGGAATACCAGATTACAGCCAGGCCGTGTTACTGCCAACAAAAATTAATATTCCGAAATCAGAAACATTCACTGTATATCCAAATCCAGTTACTGATCAATTAACTATTGTATTGCCTGATCATGTATCCGCAACATTCGAGGTAGCTATCTGCGATCTGCAAGGCAGGAAAATTAAAACTTATTATGGTGAAGCTAATGGGAATAAAGTCATCCTGATAAACGAGCTAGGAGTTTTGTCCCCGGGCATATATATCGTCAGGATTGCTGATGAAGGCAGAATCTATACCCAAAGAATAATCAAGATCAGAAAATAGCTTTTCTGGTAGCAGAGTGCCGAAACATAAAGTTGTGTATTTTCAGCTCTCCTAAAAATTTGCCTGTTTCAACAGGTTTTCTTCCATATGAAGGAAGCAGATAGTTGCGGGCAATACTTCAAATCTTTTAAAGCGAGTCTTGCTTTTGAATTTAAACCACAAAGTGCATTTTGTGGGATAATATCTATTTTGATTAAATACATGTTTAATTTATATTTAGCCCTGAAATCAGAATAAATAGCAAAATATCAAATCGTTATAAGCATTTTCAGAAATTTTAAGTGGTTTAGAATTTAAAATATTATTTCTCTTTAGTGCTTGCCTGTATTTTTCTCGACGTTATAGCTTCAAAAAAAATATTTTGAATAAAGATTCTTTCTGCGTAATCAAGCGTAACCGTGCTTTTATTTGATTAAAGCCGAAAAGATGTCTTACTCCAAAAGTAGGGTAGAAGCTCCGGAACAGAATGCAAAATTCATATCATTTTCAGTTTACAAATATAAATCAGTGAGTAGAATCCCAATTAGTTTGATGTTCTCATATGTAAACCGTAATTAATTTACATAAGTATACTTAGGTTTACGCATGTATACCAGTCATTTATTTCATTGTTAATCATTAATATATACAATTGTTAATTATGGTTTACATTTATAATTGCATACGATTGTAAACTGGCGTAATAAATGGTAGTTTTTAGTTACTTTAATAATTATAATCCAGTCGTTTATGAGATTTATATAAATTTATGGTTCAAGTAAATTGTAATTTTAGGTATAATTTAATAAATCAGTTTTATATATTGTATAATATTGTATTACAGTAATATATAATAGCTATTTAAACTTATAATTTATATGTAAACTGATAGGTAAACAATTTTAATTTTCAGTTAAAAATCAATTTACAAGTTTGAAGGATATGTATTACATTTGTGACAATTTTACAAATAGCAGTTTACAAATGAAAGACCGTATCACTTTACTTATAAAAGCAAAGAACCTGACAGCAGCACAGTTTGCTGATGAGATAGGAGTTCAGAAATCGAGTATTTCGCATATACTCTCAGGAAGGAATAATGCGAGCCTGGATTTTATTCAGAAAATTCTTGTTTCGTATCCTGATGTAAATATGGAATGGCTTATGTTCGGAAAAGGTCCGATTTTTAAAAGTGCAGAAACAAGTCTGAATCCCAGTAGTGACGGCAGATTGGGCTCATTCCAGCCACAGGTTTCAGCCTCCGTGGATCTGTTTTCTGAATTGATTCCGGCAAAGGGTACAGAATATGCCCGGGAAAATGAGTTAAAAACAGATACGGTCCTGGAAGAAAAAAATGAGCAGTTTGAAAAAGAAATTCCGGTACTGAAGCCCATCGAGGAAAACAGAACCGGAATTATAACAACGCCAGAAATACAACCGGAAGAAAAACCGGTTTACCCTGGACCAAAGCAAAGTACTACGAAAACTATTTTAAAGATCGTAGAATTTTATTCTGACAATACCTATAGGGAATTCTATCCCGAATGATTAATGCCTGTCGAAATGTGAGAAAAAGAAGTTGGCTTCGATCTGCGCATTTTCATCGCTATCGGAACCATGAACAGCATTGCGTTCAATGGATGAAGCGAACATCTTACGGATAGTGCCTTCGGCTGCATCTGCCGGGTTGGTCGAGCCAATCAGTTTGCGAAAGTCTTCAACTGCATTATCTTTTTCAAGCACAGCTGCAATAATCGGACCTGAGGTCATAAAATTTACAAGGCCATTAAAAAATGGTCTTTCCTTATGAATAGCATAAAAAGCTTCTGCATCTTCTTTCTTCAGGTGTTCAAGACGTAAAGCCTTAATTTTAAATCCGCTTTCAGTGATTTTCTGAATGATTGAACCTGCATTTCCAGCTGCAAATGCATCTGGCTTAATCATTGTAAAGGTTATATTTCCAGTCATTATAAAGATTATTGAATTAAGGAGCAAAGTTAAGTTTAATATCAACAGATTATTCCAACATAATACTAAAAATGGTAAATTTGCGCATTAATTCATCAATTCAATAATTGAAACTTGGGCATATCAGAATCTTCAATTTCCTACCTGAAAAAACTTTTTAGTGAAAAGTCGGATGTGCTTATTACCACCCATTATAATCCTGATGGTGATGCAATAGGTTCATCGCTTGCGTTGTATCATTTCCTGTTAAGCCAAGGTATTCAGTCAAATGTATTGATTCCTAACGAACTGCCTTCATTTTTACAATGGATGCCCGGAGTAGACCAGGCAATCATTTATTCAAAAAATCAAGCATTAGGTAAAAAATTGCTGGCCTCGGCTGACCTGATTTTTTGTATGGACTACAATGGTTTGAACAGGGTGAAACTTTTTACCGAAGAACTCAGGGCTGCCAATGCTACCAGGGTACTTATCGATCACCATATACAACCCGAAAATGAATTCGATCTCCAGTTTTCGGTTACCGCAGTATCATCAACATCAGAACTTTTATTCCAGATTATTGAAGAATCGGGATTTGAAGCGGCTATGAACCGCGAAATGGCTGAATGTTTCTTTGTAGGAATAATGACGGATACAGGTTCGTTTAGTTTTGCCTGCAACCGGCCCAAAACATTCGAGATAGCTGCCAAACTGATTAAAACAGGAATGGATGTGGAAGGAGTACACCGGATGGTGTACGATACCTATTCAGAGAGCCGGATGCGCTTGTTAGGCCATTGCCTGGGCGAAAACATGAAAGTGCTTCCTGAATTTGCAACAGCCTACATCTGGCTAAGCAAAGCAGATCTCGATCATTTTGAATACCAGCAAGGTGATACCGAAGGCGTGGTAAACTATGCACTCAGTATACAAAACGTTGCTGTAGCTGCACTTTTTACCGAAAGGGATGATCGTATCAGGGTTTCACTTCGCAGCAAAGGTGAATTTTCGGTAAATGAATTTGCACGTGCACATTTTAACGGGGGAGGACACCGCAACGCGGCAGGTGGAGATATTTTTATGAATATGACTGAAGCGCTGGCATGGTTCGAGTCATTATTACCTGCTTATAGCAGTGAAATTCAAAAGTCACTGGCTAATTACAAATAAAAGGAAATATGATTCGCAGGATCCGTCTTCTGTTCATACTTTGTTCACTCTTCGGGCTGATTTCGTGCCATCGTAAAAATGAAGTAGTTATCACTCCTCCGTTGACCCAGGACCAGGTGACTGAAAAATTGCTTGCAGCCAACAAAGCAACCATTGAATATGAAAATTCACAGATTGATAAGTTGGTTGATTCGCTACACTGGGATATGCAAAAAACATCTACCGGTTTACGGTACCAGATACTAGAGCCTGGCAACGGCCCCAAAGCCACCACAGGCAAAATTGCACGGTTCGAATATGAAGTTAAGCTTTTTTCCGGCGAAATGATTTATACTTCTGACAAAACGGGTCCGAAAGAGTTTAAGATCGGAAGTGGCGGAGTTGAAAGCGGCCTTGAGGAAGGCATGCTTATGCTGCATACCGGTGATAAAGCGAGGTTAATCATTCCATCGTACCTTGCCCACGGTTTGTCGGGCGACCAGGATAAGATACCTCCAAAGGCTACCCTCATCTACACATTGAAACTCATTGATTTAAAATAATTTTAAACTGTTAACTTAAACTGAAACACTAAAACTAAAATGAAAATCAGAACATTTATCACCCTGGGAGCTGTAATCGCTACGCTGATGATTACTTCGTGCTCGAAATACCCCGGATTTAAAAAATCGGACAGTGGTATTTATTACAAGTTTTATGACAAAGGCGACGACACCCTGAAAGCAAAAGAAGGTACAATTCTCACCATGAGCCTTAAATACAGGTTAAAAATCGCAGGTAAAGACTCTGTATTATTCAATTCATCACAATCGCCAAGGCCATTCGAAATTGACCAGCGGAAGCCTGAATTTAAGGGCGACATCTTTGAAGCATTCAGCATGTTGCATAAAGGCGACAGCGCTACTTTTATTGTAAATGCCAAAGATTTCTTTTTCAAGACTGCTAAATTCCCACAATTGCCCGAAGGTGTTGACAGCACAACACCTATGTACTTTGATGTCAGGCTGCTGAATGTTGAAACCCTCGAAGCCCGCCAGAAAGCTGAAGCAGCAAAAGCTGAAAAATTCAAGAGAGAAGAACCTGGCAAAATTGCAGCTTATGTTGCAAAAAATAAAGTAACCGTTGCTCCATCCGCCAGCGGTGTTTATGTAATTCCTCAAAATCCAGGTGCCGGACGCTCAATCCAGAAAGATGATTTTGTAACTATCAATCTTGTGGTTTCATCCATTGAGGGTAAAAAAATCTTTTCGAGCATCGAAAGGGGCAAACCACTTACATTCCAGTATGGTCAGCCTTTTGATACCAAAGGATTTGAAGAAGCTGTAGCAACCATGAAAAAAGGAACCAAGGCTACCGTTGTTGTTCCCTCATCCATGGGTTTTGGTGCCAATGGCAAAAAAGATATGAGCGGACAGGATATCATTTCGCCCTATTCACCGATTGTTTATGAAATTGAAGTTGTTGATCTGAAGACCAAGGCTGAAAATGAAAAAGCCATGAAAGAAGCTGAAGCCAAAGCCAAAAAAGATGCTGCTGAAGCCCAGGCCAAAGAACCGGGAATGATCCAGCAATATCTGAAAGACAATAAAATTACTGCAAAACCAACTGCATCAGGTCTTTATTATGTTGAGAAAGTAAAAGGAACCGGTGCCAAGGCAGCCAAAGGCAAAAAGGTTAAAGTTCACTACACAGGCAAACTTTTTAATGGCAAGGTATTCGATTCGTCGTTAAACCGTAAACCTGTTCAGCCTTTCGAATTTACATTGGGTCAGGGCCAGGTAATTTCTGGTTGGGACGAAGGAATTGCACTGATGAATGCAGGTGGTAAAGCTACTTTGATCATTCCATCGAAATTAGCTTATGGCGAACGTGGAGCTGGCAACGATATCCCGGCTTATTCACCACTGGTATTTGATGTTGAACTTATCAGTGTCAGCGATAAATAAAATACTGCTTACAATTTTAAAAATGAGGTATCCGTAATGGTTACCTCATTTTTTTTTTGCGTTCAGCTACAAAATGTGGATTCAGTAACGAGGGTTTGTTATATAAGACTGGTTGTCCGGTTTCGGCCTGTAATATTGTACACCCGGCAAATAATGCAACGGCATGGCCAGCAGCGGTATCCCATTCCATAGTTGGTCCAAAACGGGGATAAATATCCGCACCCCCTTCGGCCAGTGTGCAGAATTTTAATGAACTGCCGCGGGAAACAAAGGCTAAATCGGGATATAAATTCTTTAAATTATTGATAAACAGCTCCGTTTCAACATTCATATGCGATCTGCTTCCAAGTACCAGGTAACTTCCGGTGCCCGAGATACAGGGCAGGCCTTCCGCAAGCGTTTTCAAATAATCATATTTGCTGAAGTCATCAACATGTAAATTGTGCGTATCAAGCCTGAAGGAACCACTTTCGCTGCCCCAATACATGTAACCGGGAACAGGAGCATACACCACACCAAAAACGGGATGTTGGTTATAAATCAAAGCAATGTTAACTGTGAAGTCGCCGTTTTTTTTGATGAACTCCTTTGTACCGTCGAGTGGATCAACCAGCCAGAATTGTTCCCATTCTTTACGGGTTTCGTAACTTATTACTGACCCTTCCTCACTCAGTACCGGGATACCGGAATCAGCCAGGGTTTCGGATATGATTGTATGTGCACGCCTGTCGGCGATGGTGAGCGGGCTATTATCCGGTTTCAGTTCAAAGTCGAAAGGCTGGTGATAGATCTGAAGTATTTCGTTTCCAGCTACAAAAGCTGCCTGTAATGCTTTAGCTATGAAATGATCGGCTATTTTCATTTATCGGTTTTTTTTCTTTTTTTCCATAATTTCCTTATACCCCAGCATTTCGTCTCGCACGCGGGCAGCTTCAATAAAATCCAACTCTTTAGCTGCTTTCTCCATTGCTTTCCGGGCCTGGTCGTACAGTTTTTTCAGCTGGTCATCACCCAGGTAAAGGGTAACCGGGTCAGCTGCAGTATTTATTAATTCCTTTTCAACATATGCTTTGGGTTCGGTTTTATACTCAAAATTCCCGGTCAGGCTCGAGGATTCAATGCTCCTGGTGATCTGGGTAGGAGTGATGTTATGTTTTGTATTGTATGAAATCTGGATGGCTCTTTTACGGTTGGTTTCGTCCATGGTTCGCTGCATGGAATCCGTTATTTTATCAGCATAAAAAATCACTTTACTGTTCACATTCCGGGCAGCACGACCTGCGGTTTGTGTAAGCGATTTCTCCGAACGCAGAAAGCCTTCTTTATCAGCATCGAGTATTGCCACTAGTGATACTTCAGGCAGATCGAGCCCCTCCCGCAGCAGGTTAACGCCTATCAGCACGTCAATTGAGCCCATTCGCAGGTCTTTCAGAATCTCAACTCTTTCGAGTGTATCCACTTCCGAGTGAATATATTTACACTTGATACCGAGCCTGAGCATGTATTTCGAAAGTTCTTCGGCCATGCGCTTGGTAAGCGTTGTAACGAGTATACGCTCATTTTTTACGGTACGGAGTTCAATTTCATTCAACAGATCATCAATCTGGTTCAGGCTGGGTTTCACTTCAATTTGCGGGTCAAGCAGCCCTGTCGGACGAATAAGTTGCTCAACCACAACTCCGCGCGACTGGTTAAGCTCATAATCCGATGGTGTTGCCGAAACATAAATTACCTGGGTCAACAAGGATTCAAATTCTTCGAACTTCAACGGACGGTTGTCAAGCGCCGAAGGCAACCTGAATCCATATTCAACAAGGTTCTGCTTTCGCGAACGATCGCCTCCGTACATTGCCCTGATTTGCGGAACCGTAGCATGGCTTTCGTCAATAACCATAAGAAAATCATGCGGGAAAAAATCAATCAGGCAGAATGGCCTGGCACCGGTTGAGCGACCGTCGAAATACCGGCTATAATTCTCTATACCCGAACAGTAGCCGAGTTCCCGCATCATTTCGATATCATAAGTCACCCTTTCCTCCAGCCTTTTAGCTTCGAGCGGGCGCCCGATTTCATTGAAATATTCTACCTGCTTCACCATATCAGCCTGTATCTCCCAAATGGCTTCTTTCATTTTCTCCTTCGAGGTAACAAAGATGTTGGCCGGGAATATCGTAATATCTGTAAGTGATTCAATGGTAATTCCATTCACTGCGTCAAATGAAGCAAGACTTTCAATTTCGTCGCCAAAGAAAATGATACGGTATGCGATATCTGCAGAAGCGGGGAAAACATCAACCGTATCGCCTTTTACCCTGAATTTACCCCTTGTAAGGTCGAATTCGTTACGCGAATACAAACTCTCGACCAGCGCATTTAACAGCTTATTTCTGCTGATTTTATCTCCTACACGAATATTTATGACTTTGCTATTGAAATCATCAGGGTTTCCAATGCCGTAAATACATGAAACAGAAGCTACAACAATTACATCACGCCGGCCCGACAACAACGCTGAAGTGGCACTGAGCCTGAGTTTTTCTATTTCTTCGTTAATGGAAAGGTCTTTCTCAATATAAGTGTTTGTAACCGGTATAAACGCTTCAGGCTGGTAGTAATCATAATAGGAAATGAAAAATTCAACTGCATTGTCGGGAAAAAACTGCTTGAACTCACCATACAACTGGGCCGCAAGGGTTTTGTTGTGGCTGAGGATCAGCGTGGGCCGCTGCACTTCCTGAATGAGATTTGCTATGGAGAAGGTTTTACCCGAACCTGTAACTCCCAGCAATACCTGCGCCTGGTCGCCCCGCTCAATGCCTTCCCTGAGCTGCCTGATGGCTTCGGGTTGATCTCCGGTAGGTACGTATTCGGAAGTGAGATTGAATTTCATTTTTGAAAACTTGATTTTTTACTTGCTGACAAATAAACTCCCAGCTGATTAAGCCGGCAGTTAATACCTGCACAATTTATTCAGGCATACTGAACCTGGCATACACCGGGAAATGATCAGAATAATCTTTCTCAATGGTTTTGTACTCAATACATTTCATGCGTTTCGAATGAAAAATATAATCAATCCGAAGCAATGGAATCATATTGGTATGAGTTTGACCCAATCCCAATCCTGCATTTACAAAGGCATCATCCAACTCGTTATTGATCTGCCTGTAGCTGTACGACACAGGTGTATCGTTGAAGTCGCCACAGAAAATTACCGGATATGGTGAGGTCTTAATATATTCGGCTACTTTCTCTATCTGCGAAGCCCTTTTGATATAAGCGAATTTCATTTTCGAAAGTATTGCCCATGAACCTTTTTTAAACTTATCGTTGTTGGATGGGGTAGTGGTAATTTCGCTCACAAAATTGTAGTCTTCTTTGCCAAATTTGATGGATTCGAGGTGTAAGTTCAGAACCCTTATGGTATCTTTTCCGATTTTTACATCGCACGACTGGCAGAAATTTACTTTGCTGTTGGGGAATACCAGCTTTTTCGTACCCACGATCGGGTACTTGCTGAATATGGCCAGGCCATAAGGCAAACCAACATTATCCTTATTGATAAGTTCAATATTCCTGTATTTATACCCGGCTTTTAAACTGATGCTGTCGGCAAAATCAGCATGTTTCCCGGCACCGCTGTAATATTCCTGCAAACACAGAATATCAGCCGATTCGGATTTTACCAGATCGAAAATGGCCGAACGCGTTGACTTACTTGATTCACTGCGCCAGTTATACAAATCGAACAACCTCACGTT
>CALCJE010000091.1 GCA_937965665.1 uncultured Bacteroidales bacterium | reverse complement strand
CTCTTCTACTGCTACAGCTTCGTTAGTTGAAGTTTTTGCCAGATCATCCTGGTTAAAGATGTCGGCATCTTCTACAACTTCTTCGGTTGTTACAACAGGAGCAACGAATTTAACTTTCTGTTGCAGTTCTGCTGGTGGTGGAGGAGGAGGGGGAGGAGGGGGAGGAGCATCTTCTTTAGGCTTATCCATGTCCATAAAGTCAGCGCTAGCTACTTTTTCAACATATCCGGCCCTTGCTTTTGCATAGTAACTCGATGCCAGGGGGTAAGCTAATCCTGCCAGTAAAATAATAACGGCAAGCAGCAAAGCCCTGTTCAAGTTTTTATTATACAATTTACGCAAAATGTACGCTCCATAAGTTTTATTCCTGCGCTCAAAGACGATTTCGTCCATTGGAGCTACATAAACTTTTTGCTTTGTCATTTTTTGTGTTTTAATTTAAATGTGAACAACAACCTTGGTCGACATTTGATTACTTACTTAACCGGGGCTGCAGGCGCAGAACCAGTCAACATTTGCTTCTCAATATCACTCATGTCGACTACTGCATAGTTTGCAATGGTGCAGATCGCCATTTCATCAATGATGTCAACTAAGTTCTTGTATTTAGCCTTTTCATCAGCCTTTATCAGGATGATAGGCGCTTTCGGATCGACCGTTTTCTTTAACTCCTTGATTTTTCGAGCTAAAGTGGAGTCTTTCATCACCTCTTCCCCTTTGGTTACTTTCTCCTTCAGATCGTACACTGCTTTGAAAACCAGTTTATTTCTCTGGAGTAACATTTTACGAATTCCATCTTTACTGTAATTCGATTCAATGAGCTGGGGCATAGGTGGTTTTTTCGGATCGGCAACTCCAAAGTAATAATAGACTTTATCATTACCCGAAATAAGAATATTGACAGTCCTGTCAGCAGCAATTTCAGGTGCTTTAACTGTTGGATCATCTTTCTTTTCCGGCATGGTAATTTCCATGGCCTTTGGTTTGCTGAAAGCTGTGGTAAGCATAAAGAAGGTGATCAGCAAACACATCAAGTCGACCATGGGGGTCATATCGATGCGGGTCGAAAACTTTTTGGCTTTCTTTTTGCCGCCTTTTTGTTTGCCTTCCGCTTGGATTATTTCAGCCATATTATGATTTCTTTAGATTATTAACGTTATGATTACTATTCTTCCAATTTGGCTTCTTCCTTCATCAGGTTGGTAGTAAGGTTAAACTTATTAACCTGGTTTTCCTGAAGAATATCCATTACGTGTTTTACAGCTTTGAAATCAGCATTAGCGTCACCTTTAATAGCAACTTCCGCACTCGGATTCTGAATACGGATGAAACGTACCCACAGGTTCAACTGGTTATCGGTTGAGTCGGTGGGAATACCTGTCTGTAAGGCTTCCTTTTGTTTGGAGTCTTCAGTATTTAGCCAGGTCCTGAGTTTATCTGCAGGCATCCCGAATGAGGCTGACTGCACAAAGGTTTTGATTTCCTTGTCTGTAAGTTTCAGGTTAAATTGTTCCGCAAATTTTAGTAAAACTTCTTTTCTTATCAGTTTGGTAGTATCCTGTCCGTTGTCAAAATTCAGGAACACTTTGTTATCCTTACCAACAAGAATTGTAATGACATCCTTTTCGGGACTAACCTTTTCGCTTATCGAATTTGGGGTATCAACCTGAACAGCTTCGGTAGGGCGGAAAGATGTAGTCAACATGAAGAATGTAAGCAAAAGGGCAAATAAATCCACCATAGGCGTCATGTCTATGTGAGGAGTTCTTACCGGTGCTTTAATTTTTGGCATGGTTTCTTGTTTTGATGTGTGAAAACCGGGCGCTTAGCGCCATATTGCATTAATTACTAACTTAAGGCTAAACCAGTTCTTATTTGGTCTGGGCAGCAAAAGTTTGTGTTAAGCTGAAACCTGCTTCGTCAATTTTGTAGGTCATTGCATCAATTTTCGTCGAGAAATAGTTGTAGAAAATGATGGCAAGAGTTGAACCTGAAATACCAAATGCAGTGTTGATAAGCGCTTCTGAAATACCGGTTGCAAGAGCAAGAGCATCAGGTGCACCAGCTTGAGCAAGAGCAGCGAAAGCACGGATCATACCTAATACAGTACCGATAAGACCGATAAGTACGGAGATAGAAGCGATGGTTGATAAAATAACCAGGTTGCGCGATAACATCGGGAGTTCGAGAGCAATAGCTTCTTCGAATTCTTTCTGTAACGAAACAAGTTTCTGGTCTTTGTCGAGCCTTGTATCTGACTGAAGTTCTTTGTACTTGATCAAACCGGCTTTCATAACATTTCCGATTGAACCTTTTTGTTTGTCGCAAGCAGCAATAGCCTGATCTAACTGATTGTTGTTCAGAAGAGTCTGGAGATTAGCAACAAAAGCGTTAACTGCGCCTTTTCCTTTGGCCTTACGAAGGGTGAATGCTCTTTCGAGGGTGAAAGTTAAGAGGACAATAATTAAAGTAATAAGAAGAGGTACAATGTAACCTCCTTTGTAAACCATTGCAAGGTAGTTACCTGGGATTGGGTGACCAGCAGGATTGCCGCCTTCAAAGTTAACAGGGTTTCCTAATACGTAGAAGTAAATCAGGAATGCGATTGCAAGAGCAACAAGGATTGCTCCAGTTGCGAAAGCTGAACGAAGTGTTTCTTTCAACGATTGACCGTTTTTGCTCATTGTGATAAGATTTAAGATTAGTGAATGGTATTTAATTGTTTTTAAGTGAATTCGCAGAAAAGTGAACGCAAAGATAAAAGATTTTAGCTTTTAAAAAAGACTTTAGAACCAACAGCTGCATTTTTCTTAAAAATTCTCTGCATTTTAGCCCTGAACGAACCTCGAATTACAATGCAAATAATTAATAATCAATCAAATGCATTATTGAGGTTTTTGATTAGCTGACTTAAATTCAGGACAGCGTGGTTTCAGATCTTTCAATGCGCTGGCAGCGTTCTCGTTAGCAGGATCAAGGGTTACGATTTTATCCCAGTAACTGATTGATTCGCAGTAATTTTTATTTACCAGGTAATAGTACCCGAGGTAATTGTATGCTTCGAGTATATCTTTTGAATACTTCGTTGCATCCATGTTGGCTTTTTCGAGCAGTTTCTCGTAGAATGGTTTTGCCAATCCTTCTTTGGTATCAGGATCAAGATTTGAGTAAACCCTGGCCCTGAAAAGGTATGCAGGCTCGAAATCAACGCTCATCCTGTTTACTTTGGCAAATGCTGAATCAGCTTCTGCCCAGTTTTTAGCATCAAAGTAAGCGCGACCCATTTTGTAGTAATCGTTCACTCCGCCATTGGTGAGCTTTATTTTGAGTTGATAGGTATCGCCCGCATTTTGTGGTTTTTTGGTTTTGGTATACAGCGTGGCTATTTCCGACAACAGGTCGATGTTTGTGGAGTCGAGTGCAAATGCTTTTGTAAGGCTGATAATTCCCAGTGAATCCTGTCCGCTTTTAACCTGGATACGGCCGTCATAAGCATAATCCTTCGAGGTTATTTTTTCAACAGGGGCATTAGCAATAAACTTGTTGATATAATATTTTGCCTGAGGGAATTGTTTTTCTTCGAAGTATGAATAGGCAAGTGCACGGTTCAGGTCATTATAGGTGGTTGAGTCCATCGCTAAAATCTGCTTGATTTGTTCAATGGCACCTTTATAATCTTCGGTCTGAATCAGCATATTGGCATACCTGCGTTTGGCGGCTATGTTACTGCTGCTCAGGTCGAGATATTTTTTGAAGTATTCCTTCGATTTTTCAGGATTATTCATTTTAGCGTAAAGGAATCCCATTTCGAGGTATGCAGGCGCAAAGGATGGATCGAGGGTAAGAGCTTCCTGGTAGTATCCCAATGCATCCTGGTAGCTCCTTATGCGGGTATAGAGCTGACCGAGGCGTACACGTGCCCGGGTTGAGTTTGGCGAAAAATCCTGCGATCTTTTGTAGTTTTCAGCGGCACGGCTACCATTGTTGAAAACATCAATCCAATAGTCGCCACGTACCAGGTAAATTTCGGGATTTTTATTATCAATAGATTCAGCCCTTCTTAAAAATCCAAGAACAAGCGCACTATCCTTGCTGCCAATGGTAACATAGGCTTCGGCCAAGCGAACGAGCAGGGTTGCCTGTTCAGGTTTGGTAAGTGGCGATTTCACCTTTTTGGCAGGAAGATAAGTTTGTGCTTTGGCAAAATTTTCATCAGCTACAGTTTTGTTGTTCTGCATCAGTGCAACTTTTCCAAGGCCAACATAGTTAAGCGGTTCATTGGGATTTGCGGCTATACCTTTGTTAAATCTTTCAATAGCTTTTTTAGCTATGTTTTCGAAAGGTATGTTGGTTGGGTCAATGGCGTATGAGGCTAATTGATTTTCGCCGCTGTAGTAGAAATATTTACCATTTGCGGGTTCTTTTGCACTCAGCGCGCTAAAAGCATTGTCAGCTGCTTCAAATTGTTCCTGATAGGTCATGTTCAGTGCCGAATTTAGATCCTGAGCCTGCGCAGATACAACACCTCCAAATACCAGCATGCTAACGCCAATGAAGGATTTCCTGATAATTCCTGTAACTCGTAACATTTTATGTTCCTCCTGTATAAATGATGATTAGTCTTTTTTTATTTCTATGAGTCTGATAGGCATGGTTGCAGGTACTAGTCCTGATTTTAGTACGATTCTTTGCCCCTGGTCTCCTGCTACAAAAGAAGCAAAACCCGTGCCAAGACCTGAAAATGTTTCTCTGCCGATCATATAAACATCGCGGCAAAAGGGATATGAACCATCGGCAATGTAACCCTGGTATGGTTTACAATAGTTTAGCGGGTCTGTTCCAACCTCTACAATACGCACATCCTGAAGGAATTTTTCTGATATGCTGTCCTGCGTGTCGCTGATCCAGTTAACACTTATGATACCCAGGGCACTCTTGTTTTCTTTCACATATTTTATAACTTCAGCATTGCTGTTCACTGCGAAACAGTTTTTGGGAAAATTGCCTGTAAGTGAGAACTTTTCGCGGAAGTAGCGGACATTTCCCGATTTATTGTTATCGAATACCACGTTGATCGGAATATCAGCCGATTTGTTATTCAGTTGTTTCCATGATGTGGTTTTCCCCCGCAAAATATCCGCGAACTGTATATCTAATAATAATGAATCCGGATTTGATTTGTTAACGATGAGCGCCAAAGCATCATGAGCTACTTTGGTGGTTCGTGCAACATATTTCTGCGAAAGCAGTAAGTCCTTTTCGGCCTGGGTCAGATCGCGTGTAAGAACCACTGTCCGCACCGAATCATTCATAAAATCTGCCAGTACCTCGGTTTCAGGCTTGTAAGCAGCTGTTATTTTGGCATTTACATACAACGACTCAAAGGTAAAAAGCTGAGTGTCGTACAGCAGCTGGAATGATTCATCAACACTTATTTTGATTTTTCCACGTGTCGGTGTCTCGTTAAGAGGCTGAACACCCATGGGATTGTGGCAGGATGATGCCAGAAGCGCGAGCATCGTAAAGCCAAGAATTGAATACAGGAAATTACGTTTCATATTTATTCCTCCTTTAATCGTTAGGTTCTGTTTTCTTTGTGACCAGTTTTGCCAATCTGAAAAAACCGTAAGCTATAAGGAATAATGAAAAAGAGAACTTTAATGCAGGTGGCTTAACCGGAAAAACATCAGTTAACAATAGCACAAGGCCCAGGCATACATAAATGACACACATTAAGTACCCGAAGTAAATCATAAATTTTGCAAACCAACCACTGCTAAACATATTGCCTACCTTGTTTCTGCTTTTCTACCATACAATCTGTCACTTGTAAAATTCTCATTTTTAAATGAATGATGCTGACTTAAATATCACCGGTTATGATTTACTTTTAACCATTTATACCTAGTTTCCCGCCAAACAGAGCCATCAAAATTAGTAATTTTTAAAGTTTCCTGTTTTATGAGCGGCTGCAAAAGTAATTTTTTTTTCAAAGTATTAAACTTTTTTTTCATAACTTGATAAATATCATTTGATTCATTGCTTTTTGTAGCCTGTTTCAATGATGATATTCCGGGATTTGCATCAGCATTTTTCAGCTTGTGAGGCTATTCCTATTACTTATTTTTATTGTGGATTCTACATTCCAGTAACTTTTTTAATAGTGGTTTTTCCGGCTTTTTAGTAATAGATGCCAAACCCTGTAAAATTCCATAAGCCGGTGTAATCTTTTTTTTCTGATTACACTTGCATGTATAAATTAACAATATAAATTTGCCCACCTGAAACAAACAAACACAAACCTCTAACCTATTCTCAAAAAGCCCCTTATGAAAAAAATTATTATTCTGCTGGCAGTAATAACCGCTGTTGCACTGTCAGCCTGTAAGAATGAAAAAAAAATGAAGGAAAATCCTTTCTTTAAGGAGTACTCAACTCCTTTCCAGGTCCCGCCTTTCGACCAGATCGACAGTACTGATTATATGCCGGCATTTATTGAAGGCATAAAACAACACGATGCTGAAATTGCGGCTATTGCCGACAATGCTGAAGAACCTACTTTTGAAAACACAATTCTGCCTTTTGATAAATCTGGCAAGGTGCTTACCCGGGTTAGCAAAGTGTTTTTTAACATGACCGAGGCAAATACCAACGATCAGTTGCAGGATATTGCTGCAAAAGTATCGCCTTTACTCTCGAAACATAATGATGACGTTTCGATGAATCCTAAGTTGTTTGCCCGTATCAAAGCGATTTACGACAAACGGAACGATCTGAAACTTGATGCGCAGCAAGTAAGAGCTGTTGAAAAATATTACCGCGATTTCGAACGCCGGGGTGCTAATTTAACCAAAGAGCAGCAGGACCAGTTACGCAAGATTAACGAGGAACTTGCTATGAAGTCGCTTAAATTTGGTGATAACCTGCTGGCTGAAACCAATAAGAATTTCAAGCTGGTAGTTGAAAATAAGGCAGATCTCGACGGGTTGCCTGCTGATGTTATTTCGGCTGCTGCCGAAGAAGCCGGAAAAACCGGCAACAAAGGCAAATGGGTTTTTACATTGGCCAAGCCCAGCCTTATTCCTTTCCTGCAGTATGCGAAAAACAGGGAACTCCGCGAGAAGATTTACAGGGGATACTTTATGCGCGGCGATAACAACAATGCCAACGACAACAAAGCGCTGGTAGCTGATATTGTCAGGCTCAGGGCCGAAAAAGCCAAATTGCTGGGTTTCGACAACTTCGCTGCTTATGTAATTGAAGAAAACATGGCTAAAACTCCCGCTGCCGTTGATGCATTCCTCAATAAACTGATGGTAGCTTCACTGCCGGTTGCAAAAGCGGAATTGTCGGAAATGCAGAAAATTGCTGATGCCGAAGGTGCCAACTTTAAACTGCAGTCGTGGGATTGGTGGTATTATGCTGAAAAACTGCGCAAACAAAAATATGATCTCGATGAAAATGAGCTGAAGCCCTATTTCAGCCTCGAAAACGTACGCAACGGAATGTTTGGTGTTGCCGGTAAATTGTATGGCATCACATTTACCAAAGTTACCAACCTGCCTATTTATCAGAAGGATGTTGAAACTTATGAAGTAAAAGAAGCCGATGGTTCGCACCTCGGAATTCTTTACCTCGATTATCACCCAAGAGCCGAAAAACGTGGCGGTGCCTGGTGCACTGATTTCCAGTCGGCCGGATGGGAAAACGGTAAAAAAGTAGATCCCATCATTTCGATGGTTTGTAATTTTACTCCTCCAACAGGCGATGTTCCTGCTTTACTTAACTGGGATGAAACTACTACCTTGTTTCACGAATTTGGTCATGCACTGCACGGATTATTCACTTTAGGTAAATATAACCGCACAGCAGGAAGTGTTCCCCGCGATTATGTTGAACTTCCTTCGCAGGTGATGGAAAACTGGGCAGGTGAACCAGAAGTACTCCGCATGTATGCCAAACACTACAAAACGGGTGAAGTTATTCCTGATAAGCTTATTGAAAAAATTGAGAAAAGTGGTCTTTTCAACCAGGGCTTTGTAACCGTTGAATACCTGGCAGCTTCTATACTCGACCTCGATTATCATAAGCTTCCGGCTCCCGCAAAAGTTGATCCTGCTGCTTTCGAAAAAGCCTCCATGGATAAAGCAGGCCTGATACCTGAAATACTGCCTCGCTACCGCTCAACATATTTTGCCCATATTTTCAGTGGCGATGGATACTCGGCCGGTTATTATGTTTATATCTGGGCTGCGGTTCTCGATGCCGACGCTTTCGATTATTTCAAACAGTCGGGTAACATTTTTAATCCCGAACTTGCTGCTAAATTCCGCAAATATTGCCTGGCCGAATCAGGTGATGACGAAGGAATGACACAATATAAAAAATTCAGGGGCCAGGAACCATCATTAGATCCATTGTTGAAACGCCGTGGGTTAAAATAACTTTTCTGAAATGCCCAAAAAGCCTTGTTCCCTATTCCGGAGCAAGGCTTTTTTTTTGCCAGCTTGCGCTGACCGATTTTGATTGAATCCGTTCAGTATTTTATTCTTCAAGCTAAAAGGCTACTTTTGTTCTCAAAAAAATAGCAATGCCTGAATATAGTCTTTCAAAGTCTACCTTTATCCGTGGACTTCAATGCCATAAATCGTTGTACCTTAACAAATTCAGGCCGTACCTGCGTGATAAGATCACTGAGGAGCAGCTGGCCAAATTTGCCAGGGGGCATGCAGTGGGTAAAATTGCCCAGCAACTTTTCCCGGGTGGCGTGGCCTTATCGCGTCCCGGTAATGCATCAGCTGAAAAAACAGCCCAACTCATCAGCGAGGGCTGCCCCGTAATTTATGAAGCCTGTTTCATTGCCGACGATGTGATTGTCGCTCTTGATATCCTGGTGAAACAAGGTGAACGATATCATGCCTACGAGGTAAAAAGCAGCCTGGCGCTGAGCGAGGTTTATTATAATGATGCTTTTCTGCAATACCATGTGCTGAATGGCTCAGGCCTGAAGCCGGAAAAATTTTTCCTGGTTCACCGCAATGCCGAAGTGGCGCTCGACGAGACTGCTGATTTGCGCGAAATGTTTGTTTTTACTGATGTAACAGCGCAATGCGAGTTGAATGAACAGACCGTTCATGAAAATATCCTTGGAATGGTTGATGTGCTGAAACGTGATAAGTCGCCCGATATTCAGCCTGGAGTACACTGCATGAAGCCTTATCCCTGCGATTTCAGGGGCGTTTGCTGGAAAAAAATCACAAAAGAGGAACAGCAGAAGTTGGTTGAGGGTGTTGGGTGAAGGTGAATGGGCGAGGGGAGAAGGGATTGTCTTTGCATGAGTGGGGATGATAGTGAATAGCTTTTCCGGGATTATAAAATTTGACAACTCGAAAATATTATGAAATATATTGATCTGTCGCATACCATAAGGCATGGCATGCCGGTGTTTCCGGGCGAAACAGAGCCTTCGGTGCTGCGCGATATTTTGCCCGAAGAGGTAGCCTATGTTACCCATCGCCTCGAATCCAATATGCATACCGGAACGCATATAGATGCTCCATTTCATGCCAAATCAGGTACCATCAGTATCGATACTTATCCGGTCGAAATGTTTGCGGGACCAGCTGCAGTAATCGATGTAAGTGGTAAGAATGTAATTGCGATGCAAGCTGAGTGGGAACAGATCTTCGACGAATTTAAAATCATTTTGTTCCATACCGGGTATAGTAAACACTGGGGATTGGCCAATTACTATACCGATTATCCTGTATTTGAAAACCGTATTGCCGAAGCTTTGCTGAAAGCCAATGTGCGGATTGCAGGTTTTGATTCACCTTCGCCCGATAAAGCGCCTTTCGCGTTTCATTCCATTTATCTGAAAGAAGGTCGGTTCCTGGTCGAAAACCTCAATAACCTCGGCGCATTGGTAGGGCAGAAGCAAGTGACTTTTATGGCTTTCCCGCTTAAAATAGAAGCAGAAGCCTCGTTGATCAGGGCCGTTGGTGTAATTGCAGGCTAGAACAGCAGCCTATTTCAGAAGTTCGCCGACTTTATTTTCGAGTTCCTCGCCGCGTAATTTTTTAGCCACAATCTTTCCTTTTTTATCAACCAATACGGTGAAAGGAATGGATGTAACGCCATAAGTTACGGCACCAGCTGATTTCCAGTATTTAAGGTCGCTTACATGGTTTGGCCAGCTGAGGTTGTCTTTGGCAATGGCTTTTACCCAGCTTTCGCGGTCTTTGTCGAGCGAAACACTGAAAACTTCAAAACCTTTGTCCTTGTATTTGTTATACATGGCCACCACATTCGGGTTTTCTTTCCGGCATGGGCCGCACCACGAAGCCCAGAAATCAATCAGCACCACTTTGCCTTTAAGCGATGACAATTTTCGGGGTTTCCCATCAACACCCGTCAGTTCTATTTCCGGGGCAGGTGAACCTATGGCTGTTTTTCGTTCAATTTCTACCTGCTGGTGATACTGGATAACAAACGGATTTTCAGGATAAGCTTTGAAATTGGCGGCATCTATTTTGTTGATCATGTCAAAATCATTGGTCATATCGAGTTTGTCCTGGAAAAATATCCATGCCAGCGAAGCCGGGTGGCTGTTCATACGCGATTTCAGTGCGACTTTCTGCAGTGAGTCAGTTTCATTAAAATTATTGATAATAGCAGTGGCCAGCGAATCTCTTTTAGGTGATGCCTGTATATCGTTATAATATTTATTCAGCATGGCTTTGCGGCTTTCGAAGCCCTGTAATTCGTTCATGGTGCCATACAAAAGCCCGGTATGTAAGGAACCCTCGGTTACTGTATTGCTACCAAGTTTGGCCCCTTCTGATTTGAGCGTGATGTTTTCTCCTGGCGAAAGAATCAGCATCATATAATTTTCATCATCGAGGCGCAGCCTGAAGATATCTGTTTTACTGATGGAAGTTTCGATCCTGAATTTGCCGTCCGGAGTAATATCAGCTGTGGCAAAAATCCATGGATTCTGGCTGTTGAGGGTATCGAGGAAGATTTTGGTATAGGAACCTTTTTCAGCCAGGGTACCATTAATCACAACGGGGTTTGGAGCTTTTTGGGCGTACAAGAAGCCGAATGCCAACACAGATACAGCAACCAGTAAAAGTTTATTTTTGAGAAGATACATCCTGCAAATGAAGTTAATGATTGAGCAACAAAAGTAGTTATTATTATTCAAAAATTATGCCGGTTTCTTATACCGTAAGCAGTTTTACGCTGTGGGAAATTTGCCCGGCAATATGAATCAGCTTTTGTATTTTTAAAAGTTTACCAGTAAATGAAGTAATTTGAGTTGCCACCTGAGGTAATTGAGAAGATGTAATCCCGTTTTTATCGATGGTTTGGCTTCTGCTATGCGTTGCCATTTTCCCGGTGCGTTATGGTTCGGATTGCTGATTTTCAGCCTTTCGGGGCAAGCTGTAAATAAAATTTTAAAACTGGTAAATTATTCTATTCACTGAATCAGATTTATTTACATTTGCACCGTTTTTTGATTCACAAATAAAATATAAACTGTAATGCCAAACATTTCGCAACGTGGCCTCAAAATGCCCGCATCACCCATCCGCAAACTTGTTCCTTTTGCCGAAGCAGCCAAAAAAAGAGGTATCAAAGTGTACCACCTCAACATTGGTCAGCCTGATATTAAAACCCCGGAAGTAGCTATTGAAACCATCCGGAATTACGATGGAAAAGTGATTGAGTACAGCCATTCGGCAGGTAACGAATCGTACCGCAAGGCATTGGCAGCAACTTATACCAGCCAGGGAATTAAAGTTGACGAAAACCAGATCCTGATTACTACCGGAGGCTCGGAGGCGATTATGTTTGCTATGTTTTCGTGCATGAACCCAGGCGACGAAATCATCATACCCGAACCTTTTTATACCAATTACAATGCTTTTGCCCAGACTGCCGGAGTTGTTGTAAAACCAATCACTTCATCCATCAGGGATGGATTTGCGCTTCCGGCTATCAGCGAATTTGAAAAAGCAATTACGCCGCACACAAAAGCTATTATGGTTTGTAATCCCAACAATCCAACAGGCTATCTGTATAGTGTCGACGAACTGAAACAGCTACGCGAATTGGTTTTAAAGCATGATTTATACCTGATTGCCGATGAAGTTTACCGCGAATTCTGTTATGGCGGCAACGAGCATTACTCGGTAATGAAACTCGAGGGGCTTGAAAATAATGCCATCATGGTTGATTCGGTTTCGAAGCGTTACAGTGAATGTGGTGTACGCATTGGCGCGCTTGTTACCCGGAACAAAGAAATATTACAGGCAGCGTTAAAGTATGCCCAGGCAAGGCTCAGCCCGCCATCACTCGGACAAGTGGTTGGTGAAGCTTCGCTGAAAACGCCAGCCAGCTATTTTACCGAAGTTTACGATGAATATATTGCACGTCGGGATTTTGTGATTGACGAACTCAATAAAATACCGGGGGTGTTTGCTCCAAAGCCCAAAGGCGCTTTTTATGCCATTATCAGCCTGCCGGTGGATGACAGCGATACATTCTGCCAATGGCTGCTGGAGGAATTTAGTTATGAAAAACAAACGGTGATGCTGGCTCCGGCTTCGGGTTTTTATGCCACACCAGGACTTGGCAAACATGAAGCCCGCATAGCCTATGTACTTAAAATTGAAGATTTGCGCAATGCTGTAAAATGCCTGGCAGAGGCGCTGAAAGTATACCCCGGAAGAATTTAGTACCGGTTAAATTTTATTAAAAGGTGAGCTTGATTGATTCAATTAAGCTCACCTTTTTTTTGCCTATTAAGGCTTAAAACCAGGTTCTGAATTTCAAATACAAAATCTGAATTCTGACTGTTATATTGTTACATTCTAAGTTTTAATCATGAAATCCTGAAACACTCTAACATTGAGACTGTATCTGGGCAATACTTTGACTGAGTAATTTGTAACGCTTTTAAAAGGCCTATTCAAAATCCGCGTACAACAGGTATTTTTTTCTGATTTGTTTAAAAGTGTTTAAACCGGTTTGCCACGATTTACGGATTTCGGTTTCACTTTTCCCGCTAACAATTTGCTTGCGCAACATATTTGTTCCTGCGAGCTTTTCGAAATAAGCAGTAAAGAAATCGGTTTTTGTACCCAGGTTTTTGTAAGCCTTCAGGAGCCACGACAGATCTATTTTGCCCTGCTGTTTTATTTTATCGGCTGATGCGCCCAGGTATTGCCCGTTGCAAAGCTGGCCCTTAAGTGGAGGATCTTCGCTTATACCGCTGATTGGCCTGGGGGTAAAACTAAAACTTCCTCCGGTGTATTTCGGGTGCCCGAAAACTTTAAACGGATTTTCTGTTCCACGACCGATGCTTACTACCGTTCCCTCGAAAAAACAAAGCGAGGGGTACAGGTACACAGCTTGCATATCCTGCAGGTTGGGCGATGGTTTTTCGGGTAGCTGGTATCGTGATTTATGGTCGTAATTTTTACATTTCACAACGGTGAGGTCACAATTTCGCGTGGATTTTATCCATTTTTCGCCATTTACCATGTTCGCGTATTCGCCAATTGTCATTCCGTAAACAACAGGAACCGGGTGCAGGCCTATAAAAGAGGCGTACGAAGGCTCAAGTACAGGACCATCCACATAAAACCCATTCGGGTTTGGCCTGTCGAGAACCAGCAACGGGATATTATTTTCGGCGCAAGCCTCCATTACATAAGTTAAGGTTGAAATGTAAGTATAAAAACGCACACCCACATCCTGAATATCGAAAACCATCATATCAATGCCCTGCAGATCTGTTTTGGACGGTTTTTTATGGTTGCCATACAGCGAAATAATGTCAATTCCTGTTTTGGGGTCGGTGCCACTGCTGATTTCCTTCCCGTCGGGGGTGTCGCCCCTGAAACCATGTTCGGGTCCGAATACTTTTACCACATTCACCTGCAGTGCCAATAGCGTGTCGAGCAGGTGGGTGTGCTTTATAATAGATGTATTATTGGCTACCAATCCCACTTTCGCACCTTTCAACTTCGGCAGGTATTCGTTTACACTATACGCACCGGGCAAAATACTGGTTTTGGCCGAACTGGTTTTAGCAGTATTAACCAAATGCTGGCAACTGGCAGTAACTGCCATGAAAAGCAAATAGAGGGAAAGCAAATGTTTTATTACACGCATAGCGATGCAGGAGTATGTTAACTGAATTTTACTTTTGATCCGCACAAAAACCGTACAATAGTAATAGAAATTCTCCTGAACCCGGCACGTACCGGTTATTTTCTGCAGAGATTTCGAAGAACCCTGGCCGGGAAGCCATTTAAACCGGATAAAAAAGTATTTTTGCAGTTGCATGAATACAGAACAATTTATAGCCCGGCGTTTGATAAAAGGGGGAGGCGGAAGTTTTTCGGCACCCGTAATCCGGATTGCCGTAGTCAGTGTTGCGCTCGGCCTGGCCGTTATGATTGTTTCGGCAGCCATTGTTACTGGTTTTCAGAAACAGATCCGCGATAAAATTGTGGGTTTTGGTTCGCATATACAGGTTGCGAAATTTGACTCGAACAATTCGTTTGAATTTGAGCCGGTTAGCCGTAACCAGCAATTTTACAGTACATTGCAGAAAACTGCCGGCATTAAGCATATACAGGTTTTTGCCACCAAGGCCGGTATTATTAAAACCGCTGACCAGATACAAGGTGTTGTTTTTAAAGGTGTGGGCTCCGATTTCGACTGGTCCTTTTTTAACGATAAGATGGTGGCCGGCAAACCATTTTCGACCCTTGATTCATCTGCAAGTACTTCAGTTATTATTTCGCAGAACCTGGCCGACCTGCTGAAAATTAAGGTAGGTGATCCCTTAAGGATGTATTTTATTATCGACAACCAGGCCCGCGCCAGGCGATTCAGCGTGTCAGGAATCTATAATACCGGGCTGGGTGAGTTCGACCTGAAGTTTATTTTTGGAGATATAAGGCAGATACAAAAACTGAATGGCTGGAGTGCTGACCTGGTGTCGGGCTTTGATGTGTATATCAGTGATTTCAACCAGCTTGAACAGATGGGGAAGAAGGTTTATAAAGAAGTTGGATACGACATGAATGCAAAAACAATCCGCGATCTTTACCCGCAAATGTTCGACTGGCTTGATCTGCAGGATATGAATGTAATCATTATTATGGTGCTTATGATCCTGGTTTCGGGCATGGCTATGATCTCAACCTTGCTGATCCTGATCCTGGAGAGAACCAATATGATCGGCGTTCTGAAAGCCCTGGGTGCCCGCAACCTGAGCATACGCCGGATTTTTCTTTACAATGCTACCTACATTGTCGGAAAAGGAATGCTTTATGGGAACCTGGCAGGAATAAGTATCTGCCTGATACAGAAATATTTCAGGATCGTGAGCCTGCCCCAGGAATCGTATTTTATGACATTCGTACCTATTAATTTATCAATTATTCATTTACTGTTGCTTAATGCCGGCACACTGGTTGCCTGTACGCTTATGCTGCTCCTGCCTTCTTTTGTGATAAGCCGTATAACGCCGGTTAAAGCTATTCGTTTTGATTAAAACTAACCGGATTCCATTTCGACAAAAGTAAAAAAAAATCCTGCAGTGGTGAGCTGCAGGATGTATATTTAGTGTCGCGTGTTTACAAGGATACTACTGAATTTTCGCTTCCGAGTGATGTGCTGATGTATTTGTCGGCAGCATCATCATTGAGCCAGTTTTTGCCATCGGCCAGGTAGCGGAATTGCTGATCGCGGCCGCTTTCCATTTCGACAGTTACTGAAAATATGCCGTCTTTGGCTTTTTTCATGGGATGGGCAGCTTCGTTCCAGCCGTTGAAATCACCTACCAGGGATAATTTTTCGGCTTCTGCCTTCATTTTAAACGTTACTTTACAAATGGGTTTGGTTTTCAAAAATTGACGTTTCTCAATCATTGTAAATAAAATTGGTTAAACATAAAATAAGCTTCGAAAAGCATTGCAAAATTAATATAAATATTAATCAGATTGCAATGTGAATGATTACAATCTGATTATCAAAGTATTAATGGGAAATTTACTTTTTCCCATGCAGCCCGCATTCCTTGCTGTCGGGCATTTCCCACCACCAGCGGCCGGCCCGCAGATCTTCTCCTTTTTCAATAGCACGAGTGCAAGGCTGGCAGCCTATTGATGGAAAACCATGGTCGTGAAGTTTATTATAAGGTATATCATGTTGTTTGATGAAATCCCAAACCTGCTCCTCGCTCCATTCGAGAAGGGGATTAATCTTAATGAGCCCGTTTGCGGCATCCCATTCCACAATTTTTAAATCGGTGCGGGTAACAGACTGCTCGCGGCGCAGGCCTGTTATCCAGGCATCCATGCCACTTAACGCACGGCGTAAGGGAACAATTTTCCTCACGTGGCAGCATAGCTTTCGGTTTTCGATACTTTCGTAAAAGAGGTTTATCCCTTTGGTATTCACCATATCTTCAACCTGCGTGGTGTCAGGATAGTACGATTTTATATTTACACCATACCTGTTAATTGTACGGTGAAGCAAATCATATGTTTCGGGGAAAACACGGCCGGTATCGAGGGTGATGATATGGGTGGTTTTATCAATTCTGGAAATCATATATGTGATCACCTGGTCTTCGGCACCAAGGCTGGTGGCAAAAGTGATTTTGCTTCCGAAAATTCCGATTACCTGTTTAAGTATTTCTTCGGCAGTAAGCCCGGTAAGCCATGCATTCAGTTGTTCAGCCTGTTCGATATTGTTCATGGGTAATTTTATTGTTTAATGTCTTGTAAATAAAAAGTTTGATCAGCTTTTACTCCCTTTTCAGTCTTTGTCACAGTACAACACTCGGTATGTGCATCGTGTTGGAAAATTAGTATGTATTTATTTTCGGCTGCTTCGGCCAGGAACTGCTCTTTTTCATCCATCGATACCAGGGGGTCAATATCCACAGCGGGACCATACGCTATAGGAATGTTGAAAAGCATCGGTATGACATCAGCTACAAAAACAATGGTTTTGCCATTTGATTGAATGAAAGGAATAAGTTGCCCGCGTGTATGCCCGTTGAAAGTCCTTAGACTGATATTTTCGAAAGGTTGTTCTCCTTCTTTTAACAGGTGCAACCTGCCACTTTGCTGCAAGGGTTCCAGGTTATGGGCGAAATATGCCGCCCTCTCGCGTCTGTTTGGCTTCAGCGCCCACTCCCAATTGATTTCCGATACCCAGTAATGTGCATTTTCGAACACACAAACCAAATTTCCATCTTCGTCGAGGCGGGTTGCAGCTCCAGCATGATCGTCGTGCAGGTGTGTAAACAAAACATCTGTTATGTCGCTTGCCGTAAATCCCAGTTGCTGCAACGAATTCAGTATACTGACACCTTCTTCGCGGAAGCGCACATCATAATATTTCTCGTCCCGTTTATCACCAAGGCCGGCATCAATCAGTATTTTTCGTCCGTTGTCGACAATCAGCAGGCAGCGGGTAGTGATCTGAATCATATTGTTCGGATCAGCAATATGATGCCGCGACCAAAGCGACTTTGGCACCACACCGAAAGCAACGCCACCATCCATTTTCCAGTTGTCGGCAATTACGGGGTAAAGTTCCATGTGAGATATTGTTTTCTGTGCATGCAAAGGTAATGCTTTTGGCTTTTACAGGAAACCGAAAAGCGATCAGCCCCTGGATACCAATGACAGAGCATGTTAATAAACGATTGGTATTTTCTTTGTTGATGCCGGCATTGGAAAAGATTTCTGCCTTAACTTCGCAACAAAGAAATATCAAAGATTACGCTTTATGACTGAAAACCGAGTTCATTTTATAGCTATTGGCGGCAGTGCCATGCACAACCTGGCCATAGCCTTGCATAAAAAAGGGTATCGTGTAACTGGTTCCGACGACGAAATATTTGACCCGGCACGAACCCGGCTCCAATCGTATGGTTTGCTTCCGGATGAACCCGGCTGGTTTCCTGAAAAACTGGATAAAAGTATTGATTCCATTATCCTGGGTATGCATGCCCGTGGCGATAATCCCGAACTTGCCAGGGCCAGGGAACTTGGCCTGAAGATATATTCCTATCCCGAATTTTTATATGAACAAAGCAAGGACAAACTTCGGGTTGTTATCGGCGGAAGCCACGGCAAGACTACTATTACAGCTATGGTTTTGCATGTGCTGCAACACTGTAACGTGGATGCCGATTATATGGTGGGGGCTAAGCTCGAAGGATTTGATGTAATGGTGAAGCTTACTCCCGAAGCAAAAGTGATGGTTTTCGAAGGCGATGAATACCTTACATCAGCCCTGGATCTGAGGCCAAAATTTCATTTGTATAAACCTGATATCGCACTTGTTAGTGGCATTGCCTGGGATCATATGAATGTATTTCCCACTTTCGAAAATTATATTTCGCAGTTCCGTATTTTTATGGAAATGATTCCTGCCTCGGGCACCTTGGTTTATTGTAAAGAAGATCCTGAAGTGGTGAAGGCTGTGCAGTCGGTAAACGGAAACATGCAGAAGTTGCCGTATGGAATTCCCGAACACCGGGTTGAAGGTGGTAAAACTATACTTACAACACCCGAGGGCGAATTTCCGCTGATGGTTTTCGGGCAGCATAACCTCATGAATCTCAATGGCGCCAGGCTGGTTTGTAACCAGTTAAATATCAGTAATCAGGACTTTTACCAGGCAATATCTACTTTTAAAGGTGCTATGAACCGCCTGGAGCTTATAGCCGAAAAGCCGGGTTTTAATGCTTATCGCGATTTTGCCCATGCGCCGTCAAAATTAAAGGCGACCATTCAGGCTGTAAAAGAGCAATTCCCCATGCGTCGGTTAGTAGCTTGTATGGAATTGCACACTTTCAGCAGCCTGAATAAGGATTTCCTGGATCAGTACGCAAACAGCATGGATATGGCCGATATGGCTGTTGTGTTTTTTTCGCCGCATGCCCTGGCGCTTAAAAAGCTGCCTATGCTTTCGCCCGACGATATTATTCATTCATTTGCAAAGAAGGGACTGCTTGTGTTTTCGGATGCTGTTCAGTTTCAGCAATTCCTGCGTGGCGAAAATTGGCAAAACTCGAACCTGCTGCTGATGAGCTCAGGGAATTTTGACGGGATGAATGTAAAGGAATTTGCCGGCGGGCTGTAAAGCCAGGCTGTGGAAACAAAAAAGGAAATTCAGGGGCTGGGTTTCCTTTTTTTTATGCGCGGTGAACTGCCTGTCGGTCAATATTTTTTTTCTTCAAGCACATCGAGCATGCTTACACAAGCGCTGTCGGGTTCTGCAATTTTTGTACTGAAACGTAAGGTACGGGTGTCCTCGGGCCAGAAAATGACCGGCATTTTTTCGCCGCCATATTCGCCGTTGCACTGCTCAAAATTTTCACCGTCATCATTCACCGCCGACATGCTGAACATGATGTTCCATTCTGATTCCATCGGCGGGCTGAACTTCCAGCGCATTGCCAACCCGGAACTGGATGAACTGCTGAACCTCACCCGCACTCTCACCGATCCCGCCGAACGCCAGCAGGCTGTCTGCGACGCCGAAGCATGGATTATCGACGATGCTTCCATTATCCCCCTGTATGCCATTCAGTGGCAGATCGGCCTGCAGGGCAACCTGGCCGGCACCAGCTACTCGCCGTTCACCGGTTTG
>CALCJE010000090.1 GCA_937965665.1 uncultured Bacteroidales bacterium | reverse complement strand
GAAGCCTATCGTCGCCAATCTGAGATGCCGCATTAAGGGCTTCCTCCAGGTCGCCCGCATCGAGCAAGTTTTGAGCATGATCGGCATAATGGGCCCAGACACCTGCATAAAAGTCAGCCTGTAGCTCCAGACGTACAGAAAGCCGGTTATTTTCCTTTTCGTCTGAATTAGCTTGTTGGGCATGGATTTTATCAAGTGTGCCTAAAAGCTTTTGAACATGGTGCCCAACCTCGTGAGCAATAACATAAGCCTGGGCAAAATCACCAGAAGCACCTAATTTGCTGCCCAAATCATCAAAGAAGGAAAGATCAAGATAGACTTTAGTATCACCAGAACAATAGAAAGGACCAGTAGCTGATCCTGCTATCCCACAAGCTGATTTTACGGAGCCATTAAATAAAACAAGTTTTGGGTTTACATAATCCATGCCATATTCAGTAAACAACTTACTCCAAACATCTTCGGTGCTTGCCAGAACAACGGAAGCCATGTCGGCCAGCGAATCCTGATGAGGCGATGATACCATATTCTCTGTTGTTTCCTGATCTACACCCTGCAGGGACTGCATTACTTCGGAGGGATCTTTTCCGAGAAACAACATTACAATAGCGATGATTGTGACAAGGCCACCACCGGCTACGACTGCAGGTTTTCCTAATTTACGCCGGTCATCGACATTGTCGCTGCGACGCTGATTCATCCATTTCATATTTGTAATAATTAGAATTAGATAAGCAGGTATAAAGTGATTATTTTAATTTGTTAAGATATTTATTTCTGCTTTTTCCGATTGATTCCGTCGTGCCAGGAGTAGAAAAAGGAAAGAAAATGCAGATTTTCGTCTTTGGCAAATGGTATTAGGTAATAAAACTTTAAATTTAATGAAAATTCATGATTTTATGCATTGAAAAATAAAGAGCCACGATTATTTATTGAAATACAGATCAGATATAAGCGAATCATGATTTTTTAGGAATTGTAAAATAAAATTCGGAGCTCTTTTCATCTTTACTTTCAGCCCATATTTTACCTCCATGTTTTTCAATAAAATCTTTACAAATGAATAATCCCAGCCCTGTGCTTAATTCTCTATCAGTTCCTTTTCGGTTTAATTGTTCGGAGAGCCGGAAGAGTTTACCAAGCATTTCTTCACTCATTCCGATACCTGTGTCCTTTACAGCAATGTGTACAAAATTATCAGTTCAATGCGATAATTTGAAAATGTAATTGAGGAAGGGAAATTATACCGGCACTGATTACAAATTAGCGCCAGCGAGGGGAAGGCAATTTTGTATTTATGAATCTGGAATTATCCTTATCTTTCTTGACTGGAAGAAGTGGGGATTGTCTGCAGAATTATTTTTTCTACCAAAATTAATTTTGCATCTTTTCATTCACCCTTAAAAAAGGACTTCTTTAAAATAAAGCCTGCCAGCAGGAGCATAATAAAAAAACAAATCTTTTTAAAAGATGTGTAATTTTGATACACAATTCAACCTGTCTAACTGAATAGTTTATCAGAAAACAGGCTTCGCAAGCAGGATAACCTTGCAGCGCAATGAGGAATGCTGGAATACACTTTGAAAAGTAAGAGTAAATAATGTGGTAATTTTAAAATTATATTTCCATGACGGTTAATAATAAACTCGAGAAATCATTCGGACCGGTAGGAAGCATTGCTGGCATTACCTTATTTGTTGCCGGAATGATAGCTGCATACAATTCTGCATTTGGCTTGATTTTTATCGTACTGGGTGCTTTTGTGGGTTTTTCAACTACCAGCACCCTCATCAATTTTGACTTCCGGAAAGTTAAGTTTTCAAATAACTTATTTGGTTTTATCCGGATCGGGAAATGGCTTCCTGTTACCGACGAAATGAAAATCGGTATTCGTGAATCAAACGTTACCTGGCGTGCATACAGCCGCAGCAACCGCTCATTGGATATCGAAAGTCATGATTTCATGGTGATCCTTCTTGAATCTCACGATCAGGAAATTATGCCTTTGGTAAAGTCAGTTTCAATTGAATCAGCCAAATCTGAACTTAAAATACTTTGTGAAAAGCTAAAATTATCAGCTTTTGAATAGTAATTCCTTACGGCAGGCATCTGCAACCTGCGTGCAATGGCATCAAAACAAATAGTATGAAGGTGCTTCACACAAAAAGTGATTTCCTTTATCATAACTCAAAGGCTTACAAGTCATAAAATTCCTGCATTCCACCGGCGCAAAACCGTATGTCACTGAATCGGGGTTTCTGCCCCAATTCATTCTCACCGGGTTGTACTATTCCGAAAATATTTGCTTTTAAAGTAAAAAGCCAGATTCACTAATGCAATCATCACAGGGACTTCTACCAAAGGACCTATTACAGCAGCAAAGGCTTCGCCGGAGTTCATTCCAAAGATGGCAATAGCTACTGCGATGGCAAGTTCAAAGTTGTTGCTGGCTGCCGTGAACGACAATGTAACCGATTGCTCGTAAGTGGCACCCACCTGTTTGCTCATGAAAAATGAACCTACGAACATAATTACAAAGTAAATCAGAAGTGGTATTGCGATCAGGACAACATCTTGCGGGATTTTTACAATGTATTCGCCTTTTAGCGAGAACATAACAAGGATTGTGAATAAAAGAGCAATTAGGGTAATCGGGCTGATTTTAGGAATAAACTTAGTGTGATACCATGTTTTGCTTTTGATGCGAATCAGAATGAAACGGGTAAGGAATCCAGCAATAAAGGGAATACCAAGATAAATGAAAACACTTTTGGCAATCTGGCCGATTGTGATTTTCTCAACTGCATCGTTTGTAGGGATACCAAACCAACCCGGCAGAACGGCAATGAAGAAATAGGCATAAACAGAGAAGAAAAGTACCTGGAAAATACTGTTGAAAGCTACCAATCCAGCAGCATATTGAGTGTCGCCCTTTGCCAAATCATTCCACACAATTACCATTGCTATGCATCGTGCCAGACCTATCATGATAATACCGTACATGTAAGGTAGGTTTGCATTATTTTCACCTGGAAACAATTTGAAAAGAGTAACTGCAAGGGCAAACATCAAAACAGGACCAATTATCCAGTTTTGAACCAAAGAAAGTGAAAGTACCTTCCAATTACGGAAAACATCGCCCAACTCTTCGTATTTAACCTTTGCCAAGGGTGGGTACATCATAAGGATGAGGCCGATGGCGATAGGAATGTTGGTTGTGCTATCCGGAGAAGATTTGAGAGAATCCCAGAACTTTGCTATGGATGGGAATAAATAACCCGATATGACACCAATAAACATGGCCAGGAAGATCCAGAGGGTAAGGTATCTATCGAGGAATTTGAGTTTAGGTTGTGAAGGCATTTTACTAATTTGAAAATTTGAGAATGGGAGAATTTGAAAATGAAGCATATGTTAACAGTTGCAGCCACAGCCACAACCTGAGACTGATTTTTCAGCGTATACAGTTATGCTAAAAATGCCTGTACCACTTTGTTTGAGATCGTTTAACTGATCGGCGCTGATATAGGTTAACAGAATCTCATCGGGAATTGTGATGCTTTTCTCTTTCCGGACTTTAATGTTTGTAAAGCCCTTTTCAGCTATAATGGAAAGGTATTTTTCTTTATGAATAGCACCTGAAACACAACCGGCATACATTTCGGCAGCTTGTTTCAGGTTATCTGGAAGTTCACCTTCGATAACTACATCAGAAACTGAAAGATGACCACCCGGCTTCAGTACTCGGAATATTTCACTAAAAGCTTTCTCTTTGTCGGGAACAAGATTAAGCACACAGTTGCTGATAATAACATCGGCTTTATTAGCTGTGACAGGTAATTTTTCAATATCACCAAAACGGAACTCTACATTATTGTATTCCAACTTTTCAGCGTTTTCCCGGGCTTTATCAATCATGGCTTGTGTAAAGTCCACTCCTATAACTTTTCCTTTTTCGCCTACCAAAGCCCTGGCTACAAAACAATCGTTGCCTGCACCAGAGCCCAGGTCGATCACTGTGTCCCCTGATTTAATATTAGCGAACTCAGTAGGGATGCCACAGCCTAAACCAAGATCAGCATCCGGGTTGTAGCCTTTCAGTTTGTCGTAGTTTTCGCTGAAAATGGTATAATCCACGTCGCTGCAACAACCTGTTGCTCCACAACAGGAAGTATCATGTGCCTGTTTGGATTGTTGTGCTATTTCACTGTATTTCTCTTTAACTATGTCTTTTAATTGTTCGTTGTTCATGGGGTTAATTTGAAGATTATTTAATGTGCTAATTTGAAAATGAAAAGATTGCTTATGATTGGATGTTTTCAACATAAAACTTCCAGAATCCTTCCTTGATTTCGTCACGGACACGACGAAACTCGGACCAGATGTATTCATCAGTACCAGTAGCATGCGAGGGATCGTCGTAACCCATGTGAAGACGGTGTTTTACTTTACCAAAGAAGGCAGGACATGCCTCATTTGCACCACCACAGACCGTAATAACATAATCCCATTCTTGATTCAGATATAAATCAACGGAATCGGAAGTATGGTGGCTGATGTCGATGCCAGCTTCTTTCATGACTGCCACTGCTTTGGGATTGAGTTTGCCAGAGGCTTCGGTGCCGGCAGAACAAACAGTCAGGTTTTTATCAAAAGATTGCAGGAAACCGTGCGCCATCTGGCTGCGGCAACTGTTACCTGTGCAAAGAATTAAAATTTTCATACGAGTTTAATTGTTTTTTCTAGATTTTATCATGCAAGGACATTGACCACTCATAGTTTCAGCATTGTTTTTCATCGGGAGTCCATCACGTTCCCATGCTGCAACTCCACCAACTAAATTGGCAACTTTTGAAAATCCTTTTTCAAGAAGTTTAAGCACACATTCCTTGCTATGTAAACCAACACAATCGGCAATAATAAGTGGTCTATCAGCTGGTAATGTATGCATGAAGTTTTCGAAATTACTTACAGGGCATTCGACTTTTCCGGTTATTCCGAAATCTTTGATGCCGATTTCATAATCTTCGCGTACATCAACAAGAAGAGCACCGGCCTCAATACATTCCAGTGCCTGGCGGCCTGACAGATGAAGTATGCCGTTGATTTCGAAGCCGAGGTTGTTGAAATGTTCTTTCATATCACGCAAAGTAAATCCAGACAAAGTAAAAACCAGTCAGAATAAATAACACTGCAACTGCACGGCGAAACCATACTTCAAATGATTTGATGCGGTTGTAAACATTGCCTATGCCACCAATGCTAAATGCAATTATGTAGGCCAACAGGATCACGGGCAGCCCAGTAGCCAAAGCAAATACAGGAAGATAAACCAAACCTTCGGCATGAGCCAAAACCATAGGTAAAAGCATTCCAAAATAAAGGACTCCACTGTAAGGGCAGAATGCCAGGGCAAAAAGCATCCCCAGGATTAATGCATGAAGGCTGTTACCCGTTTTAATTTTTTCGGCTAATTTTTGCAGCAGATTCCCAGAAGTACCTGGAAGCCTGATAATATCCAACATCAGGATGCCAATGATTACCAGAAGGGGACCAATCCATTTTTCGCCATTTGACTGTACAGCACGGCTGATGTGGAATTTGCTTGCTCCCAAGAAAATGATTGCCCCAAGTGTTGTATAGGTGATAGCGCGACCAAGTGTATAATACAAGCCATTAAGAAAAACAGTACGCTTGTTTTCGACATTTTTACTTACATAAGCAAGTGCTGTAATGTTGGTGGCAAGTGGACAGGGGCTGATGGCAGTCATCAATCCAAGAAGGAATGCAGTAAAAAGCGGTACAGTGCTTTGATCAATCAGAGATTGGATAAATTGCATGTTTTTCAATTTGAAAATTTGAAAATGTCTTTTATGGGCAAATTACTTCCAGAATTTCAAAGTGGTTATGGTTATTTATTGTTTTGTTTGACATTGTTTTTTTTCTCATTTTCTCATTTTCAAATTACCCCATTTTCAAATTATTACTGTTTTGAGGTACTGATTATTTTTGAGAGAATTTTTATTAATTCCATCAGATTTTGATGAAGCAGTTCATCGTAATGATAGGACTCAGAGAGTTTACACAATTGCAACCAATAATCTGTTTCATCGGCTTCCTTGGCAGCTATTTTAATTTTATGAATGAAATCTGCTTTGCTTTCAGCATTTTGAGCTTCGCGCACATTTGCACCAATTGATGTTCCTGATTTAAGGACTTGCCGGGCAATAACAAACTTCTTTTTGTCTTCAAGAGTTTCTGAAAATTTTATTATGTCAAGAGCAAACTGAAGTGATTTGTTTACAATAACATTTTCCTTGTCATTTCTCATAATTTTCAAATTATCTCATTTTTAAATTCCCAAATTATTTCAAATCCTTTTCAATTTGTTCTTTCAACCCTGCAATGAATTTTTCAGGTTGATTCCGGGAGTAGCTGAATGCAAAATTTGTCATATTATTGGTTTGCTCGTCTTTACCACGAACTTTGGTGAGGAAGAGAGAAGATCCATCGGCCTGGTATTTTTCGACCAGTGCAGTATTCTTCTTATCCTCAACATTTAGCGATACAAATGTGATTTCGCCACTTTTGTATTGTTGCTGGAAATAGGTATTTAATGTTTTGAGTGTGTTTTCCTCAATGGATAAGCAAGTAGGACAACGATGTTCAGCATGGAAATAAACAATCTTCAGTTTTGGAGCTTTTTGCGCCATCAGGGAACCAGAGAGGAAAAGAATTGCGATAATGAGAAAGGTCTTTTTCATAGTGGATTGTTTTTTTATTGTTGGGATTTAACTAACAGGTCCTTAATTTCATTCACAGAAGGTACTCGGCCTGACATGATTACTTTTTCATCGACCACCAAAGCGGGAGTGCGCATGATGCCATAACTCATAATTTGCTGAATGTCTTCGACTTTTGAGACATTCGCATTAAGGTTAAGTTCAGCAACAGCGTTGAAGGTTGCTTTTTCGAGGTTTTTGCAGTTGGTGCAACCGGTTCCAAGAATTTTGATTTCCATATTTTTTTGATTTGAAGATTTGAAAATTTGAAGATGGGAGGATTCAGAAAATTAAGTTGAATAGGAATCCGACAAAGAGTATGCCTGTACCTACAACACCAACAAAGGTGAAAATGAGCGGGAGTTTCAGGACTTTTCGAAGAATTATCATCTCAGGTAATGACAGACCAATAACCGACATCATAAAAGCAAGTGATGTGCCAAGAGCTGCACCTTTTTCAATCAAAGCTGAAACAATCGGGATGATTCCGGCAGCGTTGGAGTATAAGGGGATGCCAATAATTACTGATAAGGGCACTGAATACCAGGCTGATTTACCCATGAATGAAGCCATGAAATCCTGCGGCACATACCCATGAACACCTGCGCCTACAGCAATACCAATCATTACATAGAGCCAGACTTTGCCAACGATTTCTTTGACAGCTTCAAAACCTCTATCGACCCGAACTGAGAATGTTAGTCTTTCCTCTTCCAGATGCTGACCGGACTTCATATTGAATACCCAATCTTCAACCCATTTTTCGAGGCGAAGCCGTCCAATGACCCAACCTGCCGTGATTGCAATGAATAATCCGGTCAGAACATAAATCAAGGCTGTTTTCCAGCCAAAGAGCCCAAAAAGAAGCACAATGGCAACTTCGTTGATCATGGGTGCAGCAATAAGAAACGAGAAGGTAACACCAAGCGGAATCCCGGATTCAACAAATCCGAGAAAAAGGGGTATGGCTGAACAGGAACAGAAAGGAGTTACAATTCCAAGAGAAGCGGCCAGTACGTTCCCGGTAAAGAGTGATTTGCCTTCCAGGGCTTTGCGTGTGCGTTCGGGTGAGAAATAGGTGCGTATAATGCCTACTATGAAAATAATAAGAGTAAGCAGCATCAGGACTTTGGGTACTTCAAAAATAAAAAAGCGCAGGGATTCAGTAAGATGCGAACCGGAGGGTAGCCTCAGGAGTTTATCAATAATTAAATTAGTTAATGGCTGGAGACAATGGTAGAGAAGGAACCAAACCGGAAGAAGCAGTAAAAGTGCATGCTGCCTGTTAAATTCCAGCTTTATTGAGTTAGTTTTCATTGACAGGAATCATTAATGCTAATATTTTCCAATTGCATGAAGTTATTCATGAGGGTTTTGGCAATTTCCCAATTGCTCTTATTGATACAATACTTAATACGGGGAGGATTGATTTCGCCCTGTATTAAACCGGAATCTTTTAATTCTTTCAGATGTTGTGAAAGTGTAGAAAGAGCGATAGGAAATTCTTCGGCTATATTACCGCTGTAACAGCAGGATTGCTTAGCAAGAATTTCCAATATTTTGACTCGTGCCGGGTGGCCCATTGCTTTGGCAAATCGTGCGAGTTTTACCTGATCTTCAGTATATGCGACTTTCATAAATGGAGCTTATTAGTATTTCGCAAAAATACGAAATAATATAAGCAAAATATATTTTTACATTTTTTTTTCGATTTTGATTTAAAATATGGTGCGTTTGCAGAGTTTACTTTATCGGGTATTAAATGGCCCGAAAAGGTCAAATGGTATTACCAATACACAAAGGAAACCAGCGCGATAGATTTACAAATGACAAATGACTAATTTTACGGCAACAACCATGTATTCTATTAGGTTTTGCAATTCAAAAAAGCCCGGCCATGAAAGATGTTACTCCTGATCAAATGAATGTTGAGCAAATATGGAACAATTTCAATGGGAAACTGAGATCCTTTATTCAGAGCAAAGTAAAAGATAGTGCAGTAGCTGATGATCTTTTGCAAGAAGTATTTATCAAGATACACAAGCAGATCGGGCAATTAAAGGATGAGAATAAAATACAAGGCTGGGTTTACCAGGTTGCCAGCAATACAGTGTATGA
>CALCJE010000089.1 GCA_937965665.1 uncultured Bacteroidales bacterium | reverse complement strand
TTATTTACTTTACCCTCGGCCCATCCCCGTCCTTTATGCCTGATGATTATACGGTTCACGATAGCCAGGCCTATGCCGGTGCCATCAAAATCCTTTAAGGTGTGCAGCCGCTGGAACACGCCAAAAAGCTTGTTATAATAAGCCATGTTGAAACCTGCGCCATTGTCGGTAACCCGGTAAATATTTTCGCTTCCATTGGTTTCGCACGCAATTTCTATCCTCCGGTTGGTCTTTTTCGAAGTATATTTGATGGCATTGCTGATCAGGTTTGTCCACACCTGTTTCACCATTGCAGCATCACCGTAGGCTTCGGGCACAGGATGCAGCCTGAAATCAATATGGTGGTCGGGTTGCCCTGAGGAAAGTTCATCGAAAACAGCCTGTGCCATTTGCTGCATATTAATTTTCGAAATTTTTAAAGTGTACCTGTTTAACCGGGAGAAAGCCAGCAGGTCGTCGATCAGGACGCCCATTTTGTTGGCATTATCAATGATTACCTGGAGCAGTCTTTTACCCTCATCATCAAGCACCTGCGAATAGTCCTCGAGCAGGAAATGCGCGAAACCATCGAGTGCCCTCAACGGTGTACGGAGGTCGTGCGAAATGGAATAGCTGAAAGCTTCCAGTTCTTTGTTCAGCGCTTCGAGCTGGGCTGTACGGTCCTTAACACGCTGTTCGAGGCTTTCGTTCAGTTTAATGATTTCCTGTTCAGCATTTTTCCGTTCGGATACATCCCTGGCTTCGGCAATAATAACATCTTTACCAAAATACTTGCCTTTAATAGCAACAACTTCTTTGGGAAACACTTCTCCATTTTTGCGTTTGCCCCAGAATTCGAATTGTCGTGGCTTACCGGTTGAGTAAACATCGGCAATCAGCCGTGAAACAGCCGATGAGTCATTTTTGTCGGCTGCCATCATAAATTCCAGCGACTTCCCAATGAGTTCCTCGCGGGTATAGCCATACATATGCTCCACCCCGGCATTTACATCGATAAATATTCCATTTGCTTCCTGTATGAAAATAGCTTCAGAAACTGAGTTGAACAGCCCCACGTAGCTTTGTTCGCTTTCGCGTAGCATTTCCTCCGCTCTGTGGCGGGCGCTAACATCGGTTACAGAAATTAGCGCTGCAGGCTGCCCTTTATACTGAATGCTGGTGCCGGTAAGGAAAACCCATTTCGTAACGCCATTTTTGTCGATAATCCGAAACTCGTATTCCAGGTCTGTAGTAAATCCCCCCTGTCGTTTTTCGCCTCGTTCCTTGACCATTTGAAGGTCGTCTGGATGGACAAAATCCCAGAATTGCAGATTTTCGAGTTCCTGCAGGCTGTACCCTGATATACGTTCGCCGGCAGGATTGGAATATACCCATTTCCCGTTTTGATAAATCATGATGGCAAATGGGCTCGACTCGGCCAGGTATTTAAATTTCTGTTCGCTTTCGCGTAAGGCAATTTCGGCAAAAATGCGTTCGGAAACATCGCGCATTACACCTTCGTGAACGGGGCTTGTTTCCGATTCGCCCGGCGAATACCAGCCATGATCTTCAACCCATATTTCGGAACCATCTTTTTTCCGGAGCCGGTAAACAGCCATTTCTTCCAACTCCTGTTCCAGCGCTGCGCTCACACGGTCGTTTGAATCGAAATACAGATCGGTTTTAATATCAATTGCCATGAGTTCTTCGCGGCTGTCGTAACCCAGCATTTTTACCAGTGCAGGATTGGCTTCCACAATTTTGCCTTCATGTGTACTCTTATAAACGCCATCCGGCATTTTTTCGACCAGGTTCCGGTAAATGCTTTCTTTTTCCTGTAAGGCTGCTTCGGACAATTTGCGGGCCGAAACATCAACCATCACGCCATGAAGCATGGGTTTTCCATTATCAGTAACTATGGATACAACATCATGTAGCCAGACGATATGACCATCAGCAGCTATCATCCGGTATTCGAAATCATAGGGCGATAACTCACGGGATTTAGTAGTGCACAGGTTTACGGCCCAGTCTTTATCATCAGGGTGTATGTGGCCTGCCCAGAAACCAGGTTCAGCAATCCATTGTTCAACAGGATAACCCAAAATCCGTTCGGCCTGGCTGCTTACAAAGGAGAACTGTAAGGTTTCGGTATCGGCGATCCATACAATGCCGTCGATATTGTTAATCAGGCTCTCGTACTGACGATTGGTAAGCGATAGAGCTTCTTCGGCCAGTTTGCGCCCGGTAATATCGTTGTAGGAGGCAAGCAAGTGATGGATCGACTTGTCGTCGTTCCTTACACAAACTAATGAAAGGGTTACATACAGTATACTTCCGTCGCTGCGGATAAACCTTTTGTCAATTTCATAGCCATCAATTTCTCCATCAACCACTTTCTGGAACAATTCATTGTCTGCCTGAAGATCGTCGGGGTGGGTAAACTCAGCCCATGAATGCCCGATTAATTCATCCTTTGTGTAATTGAGCATCAGGCTGAGTTTCTGATTTACCTCTATCCAGTTTTTATCGGGCCCGGTTACGCTGGTACCAACAGCACCCGCATCGAAATACGACTGGAATTCTTTCCGGCTTTTATGCAGCGCTTCTTCCGTTTGTTTTTTGGCTGTAACATCGCGAAGTATACCAACAGCATAGTGCCCATCAGGAAAACTGATACCCGATAACGATACCTCAACAATTACATCCCTGCCATCCTTGTGCATGGCTGTCAGTTCCATGATTTCGCCGGAACTTGCTAGCATGCCTGTGCGGACGAAATTTTCGACCCCGGGCATAAAATCCTGGTTTTTATGGATTGGAGAAAGCAACTGGTGAAGATTTTTGCCAATCATCTCCTCGTAGGTATACCCGAAAATTCGCAGGGCTGCAGGGTTTAAAAACGAAATATTCCCGGCCGGGTCCATCATAAGTATGGCATCCTGCGCAGCATCGGTTATGGCACGCATCATTTCTTCCTCAGCCTTAAGTGCATCTTCTGCTTTTTTACGTTGGGTAATATCGTGCAAGCTGCCTATCATTTTTTCAGGATTCCCGTTGGCATCATAATGCAGTTTTATTGAGAGCGTACAATTCAGCAACGAGTTATCTTTATTCTTCATAACAACTTCGAAATCCTGTACACTTGCGTTTTCCTGCAACGCGAGCATCAGGTTAAGCCTTATTTGAGGATTATTGTAAAACTCATGTATCGACTTTCCGATGAGTTCATCGCGGGTGTAAAGCCCGTTGGTTAGAATAGAAATTGATGGACTTATTTCGAGAATTGTACCGTCAGCAGCTGTTTCGAAAAAAACATCCTGCATATTCTCGAAAATATTACGATACTTCTGTTCACTTTCGGCCAGCGCTTCTTTTTCTTTGGCCAGGGCCTGGGTGCGATGTATCACCTGGCGCCTGAGGGTTCGGTTCCATAACAGAACGAGCGCTACAACTGCAACCAGTATAAACAGTATTCCGGCAACGATGTAAAGGATACGCCTGTCAGTTGCCTGATCCGGGTTAACAGGGCCGATCCATCGCTGCCGAATTTGCTTGCGCTCCTTTGCAGTAATAGCATTAAGCCCTTTCAGGATTATTGATTTCAGCATGGGTTCATCCCGGGTTGTTGCAATAGCAAGCTGAATGCTCAGCGGCATTTCATCAGCAAATTGCAGGTTACTGAAACCATGCGACGATATCAGGTAAATAGCGGTTGCCAGGTCGATAATAGCAGCATCGGAGTAACCGAAAGATACATTGGCCAGTGCTGTAAAATCATTTTCGACCAGGTCGTGAGCAACATTGAGTTTATGTTGCTCAACATATTCAGCAACCGCATACCCGCGTACCATGGATACTTTTCGCCCGGCCAGGTTTTTATTATTGATAGTACCGAAATGATCCTTTCGGACAATAATAACATTGGGCACCGAAATGTAGGGATTGGTAAATTCGAGAAATTCCAACCGATGGGGAGTTGCAGTTACCGCGTTTACAATCTGCACTTTACCGGCCCGGGCATTGCCGAGTATACTGTCGAGCGACGAAAATTGCCTTTGCCTGAAGTGTACACCCAGTTTTTTTTCGATGAGTGAAACATAATCCTGAGCAAGTCCCGAAATCCGGTTGTTCGAATCGAGGAAAACGAAAGGAGGATAATTGGTTTCAATAGCCAGGATAATGCGGGATTGGTTGTTTTTTATCCATTGCCGCTCCGCGGGTGAAAGAATGTCGTTTCCTGCAACAGCACCAGTATTAACCAGAAAAAAAACAACCATTATTGCAGCTATACACCAGTTTGGGGAGAAGGAAACAGATTTCGATAATTCAGTATATCTGTTTCGGGCTTGCGGGCTTATCATTTTAGATGGACACACTCCTTTAAAATGGATCCTTGCAGGGGTATTAATAACATTTTCATCTTTTGTATAATACCGCTCATGAAGCCATCCTGGCAACAAACGCAGTATGCACTGAATGATAAAATTGCTCATGAATTTTGTTTTAAAGTCGGTAAAGTAAAAAAGAATGTTGCGCCCTCATTCACCCTGGCATCGGCCCAAACGCGTCCATCATGGCGGTGGATTATCTGCTTTACGAAAGCAAGCCCGATGCCCGTACCTTCGAAATCGCGCGAAGAATGCAGCCGCTTGAAAACACCAAACAGGTGCTGCGAATTGTTGATATCGAATCCTGCGCCGTTATCTTTTACAAAATAAACAGTTTCATCATTTTCGGTAAACATACCAACCTCAATACCGGGATTTTCCTTATGTGAAGTAAATTTAACCGCATTGCTCAGCAAGTTTACCCACACCTGCCTGATCATGGCATGGTCGCCGTAAGCTTTTGCAAGCGGCTGAAGGCTGAATTTGATTTTTTTATCCGCTGGTGCCAGTTCTTCGAATACAGCGTTTGCCATCTGGTGCATATTGATGGCAGAAAATTTCATTTCCTGGCGCCCGTTTC
>CALCJE010000088.1 GCA_937965665.1 uncultured Bacteroidales bacterium | reverse complement strand
CTTTTTACGCACCAGTGGTGACGGGATTTTTGCAAACTGGCAGATGCCCAGTAATTCCGTTTGCCTGAAAATATACATCCGGTTTTCGGCTGAGTTGTAAAACAGGATACTTTTTTTGCCCAGGAATTCGCCAAGCAATGCAAAGTCGGCGGGGTTAATATTCGTTTTACCAGAGGTGGAATTATACACCATGTTTGCCCATTGAATGGTGGCAGTGTCAGTTTTAGGGTTTCGTACAACATAATGCCAGCCTATTGTATCACCTGCCTCAATAATGTACCCCAGCGCTCCTCTCTGCCAGGAGAAAACGTTCACGTAGCTGGTTTCAACACCATGGCTGCCGTCGCTGTTGGTGGTGCGTGCGCGCTGTTTTTCAATATAACCGGGACAATAAATGTCCGAAATCCAGTCATAATGCGTATTATTTGTTCTTATGGAGGCTGCCAGGTACCAGTCGACCTCTTTTGCACCGCCTATACCAATGCCTGAAACCAGGGTTAATGCTCCGCGCCAAATATCGCCGCCAACCTTAAATTTTACATCATTCATCTGAACCGGTGCGGTTGCCTGTATGCTGATTCTTGTAAGAGTTGAATCATTCAACGTATAATCGTCATAATAAAGCTGTGATTGTTTCAGAGAAATAGTATCGAAAGCCGTTAAAGGCTGCTGTGCCCGGCTGATATTACTCATGCATACCAGCAGACATATAAAGAGAACTCCGGAAATTATCTTTTTCATATTCTTTGGTGAAATGCCAATTATAACCATAAAGATACATATAAAAGTTGATGAAGGAACGGACTGAGATTAAAACCTGTTATTGGTAAGGGCTTCAATAGTACTCAACAAATTGAATATAGCCATTGTGTTTTATAGTAGTTGAAGCATTTTGTCCTGAAAGGATGAAAACCTGGAATACTACATTTTGTTTTGCGAAATATGATATTCAGGTGGCGATGCTGAATTCATAAAATCCTTTTCTTTATCCTCATGATAAATATTAGGGATTATATTTGCACTGATTAATACTATGAGCCGTATGAGTGAGTCTTCTGCCGGCAAATCTGAAACCAACAACAGCAATCTGCTTCTTTTCCTGGTTGTTCTTACCTCGTTCATCAATCCTTTTATGGGGGCAGCTGTAAACATTGCACTCCCTGGTATGGCTGCCGAATTGAGGATGAATACCATTGTCATGGGTTGGGTCTCCATGTCGTTCCTGCTTGCTTCGGTAGCCGTGTTGCTGCCCATCGGTAAAATAGCCGATATGACGGGGCGTAAAAAGATTTTTATTTTTGGAAATATCATAGTTACAATAGCTTCGGGGCTTTGCGCCCTTGCCTCCAGTTCCGAAATGCTGATAAGTTTCCGGTTATTGCAGGGCATAGGTGGATCAATGATGTTCGGAACCGGCACAGCCATGATAACTTCGGCGTTCCCGCCCGAAAAACGGGGCAGGGCCATTGGTATCAATGTTTCTGCAGTTTATCTCGGTCTTACTCTGGCTCCCTTGCTGGGCGGTTTCCTGACAGATTTGTTCGGATGGCGGAGTATTTTCTGGCTCAATATTCCGTTCGGGATTTTTGTAATACCTGCTACTTTCTTTGCCATAAAAACCGAATGGCGCGATGCGGCCGATGAACACTTCGATGTTACCGGATCAGTTATTTATATTATCAGCATAGCGATACTCATGTTTAGCTTCTCCAAACTTCCTGATTTTTCGGCCATTGTAATGACAATTGCCGGCTTAAGCGGGATGGTATTGTTTATCCTGAACGAAAAGCGGGTTTCGTTTCCTATTCTCGATATGAATTTGTTTACCGGCAACAAAGTTTTCGCTTACTCGAACTTAGCAGCGCTTATTAATTACGCGGCCACCTTTGCGGTAACTTTCCTGCTGAGCCTGTACCTGCAGTACATCAAAGGTATGACGCCTTCTGATGCTGGTATGATGCTTGTAACTCAACCTATTTTGATGACCCTAGTGGCCTCTTTTTCCGGCCGCTTATCCGATAAACTCGATCCACGGATTTTATCATCTGCCGGAATGGGTATTATTGTGGCCGGGCTGGCCATGCTTGGATTTCTTAATGAACTTACACAACCTGCGTATATTATTTACTGCCTGGTGATACTGGGTATCGGCTTTGGGATGTTTTCGTCTCCCAATACCAATGCAGTAATGAGTTCAGTGCCCAAACGATACCTGGGGGTTGCTTCGGCTACCATAGGAACCATGCGCCTGGCCGGACAAATGATAAGCATGGCTATTGCCACGCTGGTGCTTCATCTGCTTGTGGGCGAGAGCAAAATTAACCCGTCTAATCACAATCTTTTTATCACCAGCACAAGAATAATCTTTGTTGTATTTTCTGTTTTGTGTGTTGCCGGAGTTTTCGCTTCACTTGCCAGGGGAAAACGCGATAACACAGGTTCAATTCACAGGGATTAGCATATTCATCAGTTCATATCTTAATTATTTCAAATTTCTCTGTGTACCTGTCTTTTTATGGTATCATTTATTCAGCAGGGAAGTTCAATTCTTTGTTTGTAAACCGGCAATTGTTTTCCTTATGCCTGAAACTATGACAGCAGTAATTTCACATTGCCTATTTCGCTGATTTTTTTTCCCGGGGAAGCCCGGATCAGTTTTTTTTACAAAATTTCAACTTTTCCAACTGGTTTTTAGCGTAAACCCTCATTCCTGGTGCAACATTTACTCGAAAGTGTTGATATTATCAACACGTGTAAGGATATTCAACAATATGCTTTAAAAAATTGATTTTGAGTGGCTTGTGGTTGTATTTGAATTGTACTGTTGAAAAAATAAACAATGCATATGCTTAAAATGTAAACAGTAGCTGTTGTAAAGTGCATATAAACAGTAGTTTATGATTGTGGCACCGTTATTGGATATGAACAATTGTAATTTTGAAATTCTTTATGTCATGAAAACAATAATTCTTCTGTCAGTCGCAATTTTACTGTCTGCTTTTCCCGCAAAAGTTTACAGCCAACAAGTTGCATCAAGTGGTTCCGATTCAAAAAGTGAGTTGGTAACCGTTCAATGTTCACCCGATTTATACCAGTTAGCATCTACCTGGGCTGCCGAATATTGCAGGCTTAACCCGGGGAAACAGGTCAGGATCGAAGCTTCAGGGGCTACAAGTGCAGCACCCGGCACAACCGAAAACCTGGGCTTTATTTCGTCAAAAACGCAATCTGCACCTATGAGCGACAAAGCCTGGCGAATGGTAATCGGCCGCGATATTATTGTTCCGGTTATGAATGCGTCAAATCCGTATTTGAATGAAATAAGCAGGACAGGATTTTCGCCCGAAACGCTGGCAGGCATTTTTAATAACCCTGAAAAACAGAGCTGGAACATACTTGCGGGTGAAACAAAAAATGCCGCCATGCATATTTACATGGTGAACGACAACGACACAAAAAACGCCGTGGCCAAATTCCTGCAGCTGAATCAACTCCCGGTTTCCGGAATTTCTTTCGGAACCAGCCAGGAGGTAGCGGCAGCCGTGCAGAAGGATCCTTATGCAATTGCATTCTGCAAACTGGTTGCTGTAACCGAACCTGTAACTCAGAAATTGCTTGATAATATCAGGCTGCTCCCCATTGATAAAAATGGGAACGGCACCCTCGATTATATGGAAGACATTTATGCCAATGCGGATGTTTTTATGCGCGGTGTTTGGATCGGGAAATACCCCAAAGCATTGTATACAAACATCTATGTAGTAAGTGCTTTGCCTCCTGAAAATGAATCAGAACTTGCCTTTTTGTCGTGGGTACTTGCCGGTGGACAACAGTATATGAAATCAAAAGGATTTATAGAGCTGGCCGAAAATGAAAGCCAGATGCAGCTGGAAAAGATAAATACACCGGTGTTATCGGTAACTCCGGCAAATGATGCTTCACAATCCGGGCTTATCTTGTTTATTCTTGCTGTGGTTGTTGGCCTTGGCCTGGTAATAGGTGTTATTGTACGCTCGTACCGCAGGCAGGAAAACGTAACTCCAGTGTTTAGTGATGAACCGCAGAGTTTCAACCAGGATGGAGTAAAATTGCCGCAAGGCCTGTTTTTTGATAAAACCCATACCTGGGCGTTTATGGAAAAGGACGGAAATGTAACTATAGGTATCGATGATTTTCTGCAACATGTTACCGGCCCGATTACCCGTGTTGAAATGAAAAACCCGGGCGACAAAATCAAAAAAGGAGAACTGTTGCTTTCTGTCATCCAGTCAGGGAAGCAGTTGCACGTTTATTCACCGGTATCGGGAATAATCAAAAAACAAAATGAAGTGCTGAAAACCGAGGCCGGGGCGCTGAACTCCGCTCCTTATGCCGAAGGCTGGGTTTACCAGGTTGAACCTTCGGGCTGGTTAAAGGAAACGCAACTCATGGATATGGCCGGCAAATACAAGCTCTGGATTGACAATGAATTCAGCAGGCTCAAAGATTTTCTCGCATCAACGCTTAACCCCGGCAGCCTCGAATATTCGCATGTTGTGATGCAGGATGGCGGTGTGCTGAAAGAAGGCGTACTGGCAGAGTTCGGACCTGAAGTTTGGGACGATTTCCAGACCAAATTCCTCGACACATACAAATAACTTTTCACTTCTTGATTTTTCTCATTAAAACATTCATCCTAAAAACTAAAAGGAAATGGATTTACATCGTCGTGACTTTTTCAGAGTACTGGGTGCCACCGGTCTGACCCTGGCAGTTGGAAAAGAACTTAAAGCAGCGCCCGGGCCAAAAGCCAGCCTCGAATTCAGGGGGGTATTGTACGATGCTGCCCGCTGCAAGGGCTGCCGCGGTTGCGAGTACGATTGTGCTGAAGCTAACGGCCTGCCCGAACCCCTGCCTACCAAGGATATTAAAGGATTGCGCACCACCGATGACAAACATCGCACCGTGGTAAATGAATACAAAACATCCAAAGGGATAGTGTATGCCAAAATGCAGTGCATGCATTGCAACGAGCCTGCCTGTGCTTCGGCCTGCCTTACCCAGGCTATGACCAAAACCAAAGATGGTCCGGTAATCTGGCGCGAAGATAAATGCATGGGTTGCCGGTATTGCATGGTTTCGTGCCCTTTTAATATCCCCAAATTCGAATACCACAGCGCGAATCCCAAAATTGAAAAGTGCACCATGTGTTTCGAAACCAGGGTGAAAAAAGGCGAACTTCCGGCATGTGTTGAAAACTGCCCCAACGAAGCCCTGATGTTCGGTACCCGCAGGGAACTGATACAGGAAGCCAGGCGCCGTATTTTCGAAAAACCAGATCTTTATTACGACCAGATTTATGGCGAACACGAAGCCGGCGGAACCTGCTGGCTGTATATTTCGCCGGTGCCGTTCAAGGAAATCGGGTTAAACACCTCTGTTCAGAATGCTTCGTATCCGGCTCTTACCAAGGGATTCCTGTACAGTGTTCCGTCAGTTTTTGTATTGGCCCCGGCATTGTTGTTAGGCATACAGCAGGCTACCAAAAAAGATAACTCAACAAAACCGCAAGACAATGAATAGTGGTCATTTAATATCGGCTGATAACGATGGCAAGTCCATCTGGAAATTCCTGTTCAGGCAAATGAAACCCAAAGGCAGGTGGCTCACCCCGTTCAATATCATTTCCATCCCTATTATTTTCCTGGGTATAGGACTGATCGTGATCAGGTTCTGGAAAGGCATAGGCGCTATTACCAACCTTTCGCAGGATGTTCCATGGGGTTTATGGATAGGCTTTGATGTGGTAACCGGCGTTGCTTTTGCGGGTGGTGCTTACGTCATTACTTTCATGGTGTACATCCTGAATATGAAAAAATACCATTCCATTGTCCGGGTTACGGTGCTGAACGGTTTCCTGGCATACCTCTTTTATGCCGGCGCATTGCTGCTCGACCTGGGGCGCCCATGGAATGTGATAAATCCAATCATAGGGAATAATTTCGGGGTAAGTTCCGTATTGTTCCTGGTGGCATGGCATTTCCTGCTGTATATGATCGCCCAGCTGATTGAGTTTTCGCCTGCCATTGCCGAATGGCTTGGTGCCAGGCGTGCCCATAAGATACTTTCGGGGATGACACTTGCGGCTGTAATATTTGGCATCACCTTATCCATGCTTCACCAGTCGGGATTGGGAGCACTATTTCTCATGGCAAAGGAAAAAATCCACCCGCTGTGGTATTCGGAGTTCATCCCAATTCTGTTCCTGGTATCAAGTATTTTCGCAGGGCTTTCGATGGTAATTTTTGAAGGTTCTATCAGCCAAAGGGTGTTTTCAGAACAGATCAGCGACAAACACCGGGAAGAACATCACAGCATCATGCATGGCCTGTCGAAAATTTGTACGGGTGCCATGTTTGCTTACTTTTTCCTGCAACTGCTGGTACTGGTGCATGGCAAACACTGGGACCTGCTCAATACGCCTATGGGACGCTGGTATCTGCTCGAAATGATTGGTTTTGTACTGGTACCTATGGTGCTTTACTTCTACAGCTACAGGGCAAACAATGTATTTCTTATCCGGCTGGCAGCCATACTAACTATGGTGGGTGTAATACTGAACCGGCTCAACGTAACTGTGATCGGTTTCAAGTGGGATATGGCAGTGCACTATGTACCCTCGTGGATGGAAATTGTAGTTACACTTACGGTGCTGTTTACCGAAATCTGGATTTTCAGGTGGGTTATCAACCGCCTGCCGGTACTCCGGGAATCACCTAAATGGGTAAATGAAGATAAATTAACCGATAAACCGGCTCTTGCGAAAAAAATACAAAGAGCATAACACATAATCACATGGAAGGATTTACCTATTACAACATATTTGATACCAAGGGTATAGAATACCTGGTAATCATAGCTTTTTTGCTGCTGCTGATCCCTTTCTGGCTGGCATTGAACAAAAAGGTAAAAGTGAAAGAACAGTTTAGTAAAGCCATTGATTCACTTGCAACTGCCATACTCAAAATCCCGCAAGGGATTTTCCACAGCAAAAACCACACCTGGGCCTTTCTTGAAAAATCAGGAACCGCCAAAGTAGGTATTGATGATTTTCTGCCGCACCTTACCGGGGAACTCAGGATTCGCCTGCTTAAAAATCCGGGTGAACGGGTCAGGAAAGGTGAATTGATGGCCGAAATGGACCAGGGTGATAAATCACTAAAAGTGTTTTCCCCCATTTCAGGAACCATTGTCAACACAAACCCCGGACTGGAGGCGAATACCGGCTTACTGAACAGCGATCCTTACGGAGAAGGATGGCTATACTTTATCAAACCGTCATTATGGATTGAAGAAATTCCAACATTTTTAATGGCAGATGATGCTACCAATTGGTTAAGTAAAGAACTGCTCCGGTATAAGGATTTTCTGGCTTCGAGGCTGGCCCGGTATTCTCCTGAAACTTCAATGGTTGTTCTGCAGGATGGAGGTGAATTAGCCGAAAATTCACTTTCGGAATTACCCAATGAATTATGGGTTGATTTTCAGAAGGAGTTTTTGAATCCTTAAAATTACCGCCCTGTTTAGCAGGTGGGTAAATGGATGCTTTTATTAATGGGGGAAAAAATGTCATTTTTATTCCATATAAGGAAAAACTGATGAAAAGTTCATCAGTTTTTCCTTATATTTGGTTGTTATATATATCAGATTGAATATATACATTTCAAAACCATTGCTTAAACATTGCAAAAAAGAAGGAAATGAGGTCCAAAAATCAATCACCGGAGAATAAAAATATGGGCAGTATTTTTATGGGAAAATATTTGAAATTCGGCAGGTCAATCTATGGAAGGGTAGTGCTGATTATTGCCATTTTATCGGTGTTCTTGTTTATGTCCTTTGGCATCATATTTCGCTCGGTATATGAGCAATATCTCAACACGATGATACTTCAGAGCGGCAATAATGTAGGTTCGCTGGTTGAGGGCGCCCTGTATCACTCCATGCTCGAAAACGACAAGGGTGCGCTTCAGAATACGCTCGATGTAATTCATACCCTTCCGGGAATTGAAGATGTGAGCATGTACGACAACAACGACAGCCTGGTATATTCCTCTTTTCCGCAGGATACTGCCGGAAGTTTTAATGCCAATTGCAAAAGCTGTCATGCCGATATTGCCACCATGTTTCCCCGCAGGGACAAATCCTACAAGATTATTACCGCCGAAAGCGGCTGTAAAATGAATATGGGCATCAATGGCCAGCGACACCTGCTTATCCGCTCTCCCATACTCAACACAAAGTCATGTTACGAAAGCAATTGCCATGCGCACAGTTCTTCCGATAAGGTACTGGGATCACTGGTAATTAAAGTTCCATTAAAAGAGCTGGATGCTGCCGTAAAAAGGTCATCCGGCGAATTTTACATGCTGGCCATACTCACCACCTTGCTGCTGGCGTCGTTTTTAATACTTTTTACCCGCCACGAAATAAAGAAACCGCTCAGCAGGCTCATTAAAGCAAGTATTTCGGTTTCCAACGGCGACAGGAACACACGCGTCGAAATCAGGCCAAACCAGCTCGACGATATGCGTATGGTGTCGGTAGCCTTTAACGATATGCTCGATAACCTGCAGCGGGCCACCACCGAACTCGAAACCTGGTCGCAACAACTGGAGTACAAGGTGCAGAAAAAATCGGAGGAACTTGGCACCGCCCAAAGCGAGCTTATCCATATCGAACGGCTGGCCTCACTCGGCAAACTGTCGTCGTCAGTGGCCCACGAAATAAACAACCCGTTATCGGGCATCCTGGTATATACCAAGCTGGTGCATAAACTGCTGAATAACCCCGAAATTACAGAGGCTAAAAAGGAAATTATGCTCAAGCACCTGAAAATGATTGAAGCCGAAACCAAGCGCTGCGGCGAAATTGTAAAAGGGCTGCTCGATTTCTCGAAAAAAGACCAGGATGATTTCGAACCCAACCACCTGCATGAAATATTGCATGATACCTACAACCTGATGTCGCACCCGGTTAAGATTGAAAATATAAGTTTCGTTACCGATTTTTCGGCCACCACCGACCTTATATTCTGCAGCCCTAACCAGATCAAGCAGGCCTGTGTTGCCTTGCTGGTAAATGCCTCAGAGGCGGTTACCGAAAACGGTGAAATATCCATTAAGACGTCAAATCCAGATGCGGATACCATCAGATTCGATATCAGCGACAACGGGGTTGGCATTTCGGCCGAAGACCTGCCGCATATTTTTGAGCCCTTCTTTTCAACCAAGCAAAAAGCCCAGGGTATAGGACTTGGATTGGCCATTGTGCATGGCATTATTCAAAGTCATAAAGGAAAAATAAAGGTAAAATCGGAACCGGGACAAGGAACAACCATTTCGATCACGCTGCCGCTTATCAGGAGTTAAATCGTGATATGTATAAAATAAGGTTACAGCTTTGAAATAAAAAAAAGTGAAAACCAGGTTCCGCCTTGCCCCGTCAGGGGCAGAATGTTGGTAGAAAAATAATGTGAATAATAGAACAAAGTCCCCTGTCTGCAACAGGCAGGCGTAAAGGACGAAATAAAAAACATACAATGGCAAATACACATACCCAGGTGCACATACAGGCGGTGTTTGCTGTACAAAACAGGAGATGTACGTTTCATAAATCCATGAAATGAAAAACATATAAATTCATTTATTCCTTCAGTCGATTTAAGCACTCAAATGAGTACCTTTAAGATAAAATCAGGTTGTGTCTTGCCCCGTTAGGGGCAGAATGTTGGTAGAAAAATAATGTGAATAATAGAACAAAGTCCCGTAGGGACGAAATAAAAAACATACAATGGCAAATACATATACCCAGGTACACATACAGGCGGTGTTTGCTGTACAAAACAGGGAATGCATCATACAAAATTCCTGGAAAGAAGAGCTTTATAAATACATCGCTGGCATAGTACAAAACAACAATCACAAGCTCTTATCTATAAATGGCATGCCCGATCATATTCATATTTTGTTTGGATTAAGACCATCACAATCAATTTCTGAATTGATGCAGGATATTAAAGGAAGTTCTTCAAGATGGATTAATGAAAAGCACTTAGTTCATGGCAAGTTCTCATGGCAGGAGGGATATGGTGCATTTTCGTACAGTAATTCAGATGTTCCGGCAATTATTCAATACATTCTTAATCAAACTGATCATCACAAGAGAAAGACATTTACAGAAGAATACCATGAAATGCTAAAAGCCTTTGATGTTGATTTTAATAAGAGATTCATCTTTAAACCTGTAAACGATGATTATCGCGTACCTGACGGCACTTGAGCCGACGGCGTATCGGGTTTTCTACCGATATAACGTCCCTAACGGGACTGGTTCCGCATTGACCCGTCAGGGGCAAAATGTGGGTAGAAAAATAACATGAGCAACAGAACAAAGTCCCCTGTCGGCAACAGGCAGGCGTAGGGACGAAATAAAAAACAACATGCCGGGTGTCATCCTCTTGTTACCTGTTCTTAAATCAAATGCAAGAATCCGGCCTCAAAACAGCCGTGATGCCGGGGAAAATAAATCATCCGATCATAACCGCCTATCAAATGTAACCTGTTAACGTTATGGATAAAAAAATATCAATTCTGATTGTCGACGATGAGGAAAGCGTGAGGGATTCGTTGTACAGCTGGTTCACCGAAGACGGGTACCGGGTAGAGGTTGCCGAACACGCCAAAAAAGCCCTGTCGCTGCTCGAAACCGGCTACTTCGATATTATCCTCACCGACCTGAAAATGCCCGGCATGGATGGGCTGGAACTGCTGCAGCGGATTAAATCCCTGAACAAGGATTCCATTATCATCGTGATGACCGCCTTTGCCAGCGTTGATACGGCCGTGAAAGCACTTAAGGAAGGTGCCTTCGACTATGTAACAAAGCCTTTCGACCCCGACGACCTCTCGCACCTGATCCGCAATGCTACCCGGCAGGTTTCGCTGGCCCACGAAAATGAAACCCTGAAAAAAAGGGTCGATTCGCTCGAAAATGTCGAGGACCTTATCGGCAAAAGCGAGGCTATAAAAAAAGTATTGTTGGAAATTGAAAGCGTGGCGCCCACCAATTCGTCAGTAATTATTACCGGCGAAAGCGGTACCGGCAAAGAGCTTGTTGCCAGGGCGATACATGCCAATTCGCAACGTAAATTTTATCCCCTGGTAAGCGTGCATTGCGGGGCGCTTACTGAGAGCCTGCTCGAAAGCGAGCTCTTCGGGCATGAGAAAGGTGCATTTACCGGCGCACTTTACAACCGCAAAGGCAGGTTCGAAATGGCCGACAGCGGCACTATTTTCCTCGATGAAATTGCCACCATCTCCGCTAAAATGCAGGTTGAACTGCTACGGGTGCTCGAAACCAAAACCTTTATGCGCGTTGGGGGCAACAAGGAAATATCGTCCGATTTCAGGGTGATATGTGCCACCAACCGCGATTTGAAAAGCATGGTCGAAAAGGGAACCTTCCGTGAGGACCTGTATTACCGCCTCAACGTGATGAACATCAACGTGCCGCCGCTGCGCGAAAGGGTGGAGGATATACCGCTGCTGGTGGAGTATTTTATTAAAAAGTACTGCACCTCCATGAACAAGCCCCTCATCACCATCGATCCCGCCGCCCTGAAACGTATGATGGGCTACCAGTTCCCGGGCAATATCAGGGAGCTCGAAAATATGGTTGAACGCGCCATCGTGGTGGGCAATGGCAAAAAAATTATGCTTCGCGACCTCCCGCTGGGTAAAGATGTTATCGACACCACGGTCGAAAGCCTCGATGAGTTTGAAAAGGCATTTATCCTGCAGATCCTCAACAAATACAGCTGGAACATTTCGCGCACTGCCCAGGCATTGAAGGTCGACAGGGTTACGCTGTACAACAAGATTAAAAAGTACGGCTTAAAAGCCTGAACTTTTACACCTGGATGATTCCTGGACGAGGATTTAAATTTCCTGCAGCAGGCAAGGTTTTTTGAGGTAGGAAATGACCTGTTTTACAAAATAGTTTCGTGTATTGCCATCACTGCTTAATTCATGAATTCTTGTTCCCTGTTTTTAATCATTAATCCCCGCATAAAGCTACTCCCTGCATGAGTTCCACCACGGTAACATTTGTTTCAATCGGCATTTCCGACAGGGAGTTTATTGAGTATTCCATGCAGGCGGCTGCAAAGGAGTATGCATGTGCCGTAATGTTAAAGGAAGTACACCTCGATATCAGCGATTTTTACGATCCCGTAAGGCGGCAGTACAATGCCGATAAGCTGCTTTACGAAATTAACCACATGGATATGCCTGGCTCAGCCAAAGTAATGGGCCTTTTTAATGTCGATCT
>CALCJE010000087.1 GCA_937965665.1 uncultured Bacteroidales bacterium | reverse complement strand
AAAAAATGAACCTCCGGCTTCAAAATTATTCAGGTGTTCAGGTTCCAGTTCAGGATTTGCCATTTTGAATCCCTTCGAAATACTTCCGCTCCGGCACATATCGTCAAGTGTACCCGGTCTGAAACCGGCTGCATAATTTATATAAACAGAATTGAGTGGATTCAAATCATAGCGTGCACCTAATTTCGGACTTACAGCCAGCCAGTTTTGATCATCATAATTACCTGTGTATTCCATCATATAACTGTTGGTGTACGATGGCGAAAGAATTGTAAATGATGCATCTCTGAAAGTTACCATATCAACCCGGGCACCGGCTACCAGTTTGAGCTTGTTGTTGAGAAAACTCAGTTCGTCCTGCGCGAAAAGCGCGTAAGCATTCATTTTCCCTTTGTTCCTAATGGTATCCGTAGCGGTAAAATAGATATCTGAAGCGTCGGCACCGCTTAGCCTGATGTCGGTACCATAGGTTATTTTATGATGTGTACCGGCGCTTTTGGTCGCTGAAATCCAGAGGCCTGCATCATTTCGGTGCGAATCTGTAAGGTATAAGGCATACTGGGTGATTGCAAAAGGCGGCGTTTTTTCAGTTTTCAACTGTTCCTTCTGGTTCATGTAGTTTTCCAACTGCATGTACGCATTGGCGGTAATTTGGGTAGACCCGACCCAGCCATGATACGTTGTATATGCATGATGGGTACGGTACTTGTAATACCCGCCTTCAGGATCGTACACCTGCGTGCCGTCGCCTGTTTTATCATCAAAATAATTATAACCTATGTCCAGTTTGCTGCTGTCATTAAAATGATATGCCAGTTTGCCGCCAACATTATATTCCCACAGGTTTGTTTTTACATCAGTGCTGTCGCGTGTTTCTTCTGGGGCAATGATGTACCCGTCGCCACGCCGGTAAAAGGAATTTAAACTCCAGCCCAGTTTCGGAAGCAACTTTGTCCGTCCACTCATCCAAACCTGCGTGCCCAGCGTATTGCACGATCCAGCCGAAACTTTGATACTGCCCGTCGGCTGCGCCTGTATATCTTTAGTAATCACATTAATTACCCCGCCCATCGCATTTCCGCCATACATGGCCGATCCCGGGCCTTTAATTATTTCGATCCTCCCTATGCTTTCGGTATTGATCCGGTTCCAGTTTACCCCGCCGCCATCAGCTTTGTTCATCGGAACCCCATCGAGCATTACCAGCGTACGTGCCGAACTGTTCAATCCACGCATATTTACAGAGGCGTTTTTCGAGAAGATCCCGTTTTTCCTGTCAACATTGATGTTCGCTTCTGTCCGCAACAGGTCATCAACTGATGCGGAAGGCATTTCTTTAATCTGCTCAGAGGTAATTAACCTGATAGAAGCTGGCAAATCTTTAATATTCCGTTCTGTTCGTGTAGCTGTTATTACTGTTTCTGCAATTTCGGTAACCTGTTTATCGAGGTGGATTATTAAATTTTGTAATCCTGTTGCTGGTACCTCAAGCGTTAATGTTGTGCTGGCATAACCAATATGCGAAACATTCAGTTTTACCTGGCCTGTTTTATGGGTATGAAGCGTAAAACTTCCGTCGTTATTCGAAACCGTCCCCCAGGATGTTCCTTCAATCATAAGGTTTGCGTAGGCCAGCGGCTTATTCCCGGGTTCTTCGTACACAAATCCTTTTATATCCTGTGCAAAAATGTAAACAGGTATAAACCAGAGAAAAAGGATGAGTGTATTTCGTTTGTTCATAGTTTTATTTCTGAACTTTAATGTCGACAACTATATACCCGTTGCGGGCGTTCTGCAATGATTTTATTCTCACCAGGCCTCTTTTACCTGCTTCCTGACCTATGGTTACCTGGAAAGGAATTACATATCCGGCCCGAACCACCTTAAATTTACGCTTGCCGGTAGTAGCAGATGTGTAATTGGTGATGATCAGGCTATCGTTGTAAGCGGCTTCAAATGCTGACTGCGAAATGGACAGGCTGTCGGGCTTATAGCGGGTTTCATTGCGTGGAACAGCCCAGTTGTTAATAAAGGGATAGAATGAAGTAACATCACTTTCGCCGGGTGATGAAAGGGTAAACTCTGTTGACGGTATCAGCGTGTTACCAAAATAAGTTATCAAATTGATGTTCTGCTGGTTTTGACCTGCATCTTGCTGGGTGTACGAAATGCCATTGGCGAGCGCGAAAAATGAATTTCCCTGGGTGTTGTCCTGTGCTACCAGTTTCACGTCAGCATAGGTTGTAATCGGGCCGTATGTCGAAGCCGGATCTTTAATAATGGTTATGGAAGTGCTGGCAGATTTCCCATTTTTATCGCGGATCATAAACTCCCATTTCTCAAATTTCGAAGCGCCATACGAAATGCTTCGGGTGTACCTGAAACTGTTGGAATACATTCCGCTGTCGAGCGCAGTTTCAGTCCCGTTTTCATTGGTCAGCTTTACCACAAGGTTGGTAATGGCGGCATCGCCTTTGCCCGCCGAAATTCCAACTTTGTAAGGGTACCCGGTGGGTACTATGATGGAATCAGCCGCATACCCGTTTTCGGTAATGGGTTGCAGGGTTGGAGGATTTTTATCCGTTTCCTTTTTACATGCCCATGTAAACAAGAGTATAAAAACCAGCGAAATACCGGCTTTTGTAAATATGTTATATGGATATGAATGAAAAATCATAACGCGGGCATGTAAAGTTCAAGTCCAGGTTTTATTTGCATGAATTATTTTTTGAACCTGCCAAAAACAGCTGCCCCGGCAACTGCTCCCAGTGCTCCGAAAATGAAATGCAGGGCTAAAGGATATAAAAGGCCATTGAGTAATGAGCCGAAAGGAATTCCTGTTGCCATCATAATTCCCTGGCGGACCAACGGAATACTTGAATAGGCAAGGCCCCCGGCAATGGCAGTGTACAAGTAACTGTTTTTGCCGGCTTTGTTTATGACCAGGTCGCCGATTATACCCGGCAACAGGAAAGTGAAAGGCATGAATGCGTTGCCAAAATGAAATATAGGCAGAAATGCCGATGCTGAAGCGCCAATTGAGGAAATTGACATGGCATATTGCTGACGGCTGAGCATTTTACCGGCCATAAACAGCAGCATAAATTCAAATCCGTGATGCCCCGGCAGTTGAAGGGGTATAT
>CALCJE010000086.1 GCA_937965665.1 uncultured Bacteroidales bacterium | reverse complement strand
GTGGGTTGTACTGGATTCGAACCAGTGACCCCTACCCTGTCAAGGTAATGCTCTAAACCAACTGAGCTAACAACCCGTTGCAGCGCAAAAATAACATTTTCGAAAATAGCTGTTGTGGTTATGTGTATTTTTTTAGATGAATGTAAAACAAAAAAAGAAGGCAGAAAAAAATCCTGCCTTCATAAATATTTTGACTAAATCCCTTTTACTGAGTGAGGAATTTTAATAAAAACAGAATTGCCAGAACTACCGTTACAATTGAAATATCTTTGAATTTACCTGTGAGCACTTTCAGCAATACATACGATAGTACGCCAAACAGGATTCCTTCAGAAATTGAGTAGGTTAATGGCATCATCACAATGGTAAGGAATGCGGGAATTGATTCGGTAAAATCATCAAACTCGATATTTTTTACCGGCGACATCATCATGGCTCCTACCAGAATAAGCGCTGGTGCTGTTGCTGCTCCCGGAATCATCAGGAATAAGGGAGAAAGGAAGATAGCCAACAGAAAAAGCCCTGCAGTGGTTAATGATGTGAGCCCGGTCCGGCCTCCTTCGCTAACTCCCGCTGCACTCTCAACATAAGTTGTTACAGTTGAAGTACCTAAAATTGCGCCAAAAGTTGTACCAACGGCATCCGCCATTAATGCCTGTTTTACCCGCGGAACACGTCCTTCTTTATCGAGCATATTTGCTTTTGATGAAACACCTATCAGTGTTCCAACTGTATCAAACATATCAACAAACAAAAATGTGAAAACCACCAGTAACATATCTAATGTAAAAATCTGGGTCCACTCAAATTTTGCAAAAATCGGACTTAATGATGGTGGTGTTAAATCAAAACTGGCTGGCAAATGAGTAATACCAAAAGGGAATCCGATAACTGCGCCAACTATGATTCCTAATAACAACGCACCTTTAATTCTCAATGCAAGCAATACTCCTGTAATGACCAATGTTACCAAAGCAACTGCAGCTCCGCCGTTTTCAGTGAGGTTGGTAACATCGCCAAGTGTGACAAAAGTTGCAGGACTGCTTACAATTACACCAGCATTTTTTAATCCTATAAATGCGATAAACAATCCGATCCCAACCGATATTGCATGTTTCATGTTCATTGGAATCGAATTCACAATCATCTCCCGGATATTAAATGCAGTAAGAAGTATAAAAATTAATCCCTCGATAAATACTGCAGTTAAAGCAAATTGCCACGAATGGCCCATTCCAAGTACGACTGTAAATGCAAAGAAGGCATTTAAGCCCATCCCGGGAGCTAATGCAAAGGGCAACTTTGCATATAATGCCATAACCAATGTGGCAATTAAAGCTGATAGTGCGGTGGCCGTAAAAACAGCTCCTTTATCCATTCCGGCAGCACTGAGAATATCAGGGTTTACTGCCAGAATATAAGCCATCGTCATAAAAGTGGTAATACCTGCCAATACCTCGGTTTTAACCGTGGTTTTATTTCCTGAAAGGTTGAAAAATTTTTCAAGCATATATTCAAGCTTAGAATGTGTATTTAACTGCCAGAGTAGGATTTACTTCCCAGCCATCTTTTGCAAAATTGCTGCTGATTTCAATTTCAGAACCTGCCGAGAAATTTTTGCAGAAGTTATACCACAATTGTGGTTCGGTAAGAAACCGGTAATCGGTTCCCCAGAACATCTCTTCTTTCCAGAAATCGGCAAAACCGGTAAATGTGAGTTTATTTTGCAGCATTTGAATTGTCCATACTGCTGTAAGCTGAAATGCAGCATTTTCTTTGCCTTTAATATATTTATAGTTTGCCTGTAAAGTCAATATTTTTGAGAAATCAGCCGATGCCCAGGTATTTTCGATACCAGCCAGAAAGCAATTTTCGATCGGAATAAATCCGGTATCATCGCCATCAAGTTTAAAAACACCACCATTGTATTCAACGCGCGGCATAATTTTCTGGGTTTCGCTCCACTTAAAAGCACGGGCAATTTCCCAGTATGCAAGCGAAATTCCATTGTCAATATTCCGTGCATCGCTGCTGTAATCCATGTCAACAAAAAAGAAGGTTGATCCATACTTGTCAGGGCGGAACATTTCCACAGTTGAGGTAAACAACTTACGGTTTTCTCCAAGATCATAATGCAATTGAACATTCTGTGCCTTGGAAATTGTAACAAAAGCAATTAATGTAAATAATAGCAGAATTTTTTTCATACAGATTCGATTTTTGATGTTATGCCGCCAAAAATATATATTACAGTTATTGTTCGTGCGCAATGTTTAAAGATTGTTTATAAAATGATTGTATCACTGAAACAATAAAAAAAGTACCCCGGTCAGGACGACCGGGGATTATTTTTTGAAATCGGGAAGATAAAAAATATGGGTCTTATACAGATAAATTCTGTAATCGGGGCAAAAGTAACCCCATTTTTTCAATTATTTCTGAATTGCATGGTTTAAAAATAAATTAACACTGCTTAAATGCCTGTAATAGTGCAATATACCCTGAATAAAATTTTCACTTAAAACTTCACTATCCTCCATTCTATGCGTGAATGCAAAAGATTTGTATTTCAGTATATCGATGTATTCATGATCGGGAGAGAAACCTTTCGGAGCAGTTTTCAATTTATCGTCATACATCTCCGGATAAATTTGCTGAAATTCTTTATTCCTGATGATTGACAAAAATTCTTCCCCATTTTCGGCAATGTACTCCCTCAGTATTTTCAGCGTATCATTCTCAGGCATGTAAATTCCGCCACCGGCAAAACTTGATTCGGGTTCGATGTGTAAATAATACCCAGCAAAATTCGCCTTTTTCCCACCACGGGCAATATAGCAGCCAAAGTTGGTTTTGTAAGGACTTTTATCCTGAGAAAACCGCACATCCCTGAAAATTCTGAACAAACAATCATTCGGATTCAGAACAGGAACAGTAGGGTCAAACTTTCTGATTTCGTTGATCAGCACTTCAGTCAAAAATAAAACCTTATTACGGCTCTCGTCGTACCATTTTTTATTCTTTTGAAACCATTCACGGTTATTGTTTACTGCGAGTTCCCTCAAAAAATCCAATACTTTATTCATCACCTGATTTTTAATTTATTTTTAC
>CALCJE010000085.1 GCA_937965665.1 uncultured Bacteroidales bacterium | reverse complement strand
AAAGGCAGGAAATCGGTTTTGGCGCGGACATAGTTAAGCAACCTGAAACCGGCTTCTGAATCCTGGTGACCACCCCGCTTATAGCTTATATCAGAAATAATGCCCAGGAGGTTCTTCTCATATTTATCGAACAGCCGCACAGCTTCCTCATAAGTAGTAGCCATCACCAGCTTAGGCCTGCCACGCTTACGCATCATACGCTGGTGGTCATTGAGGCCTTCCGTCATAAAGGAATTGGTTTGCTGAAAAATAATTTTATAGATGTTCGGAAGGTAACTTGAATAAAAACGGATGGAATCTTCGACCAGTAAAACAACCTGAACCCCTACTTCGAGCGCATCGTATTCAACATTCATTTTATCCTCGAGCAACTTAATGATAGCCACCAGCAGATCAGGATTGCCCAGCCAGCTGAAGATATAATCGATAATACTCAAGTCCTCATTGGAAAGCCTCAGGGTTACCTCGCGCGAAAACGGCGTTAGAACAACAATGGGGATAGTAGGGTAATTGTGTTTTACATTTTTAGCCAGGTCGAAGGAGTCGATATCCTCGAGCGTAAGCATGCAGATCACCAGGTCAATTTTATCCGACTCAAGCACTTCGAGCGCCTGCTCTTCCGAAGGAACCTGTATCAGCTCGGGTGGGTTGCTCAGGTTAAGGGAAGTGTATTCATTAAAAATATGCTCATCAATGCGCCCGTCGCTCTCAAGGATAAAAGCGTCGTAATTGCTGGCAATCAGCAGTACTTTATGAATCCGCTTACGCATCAGTTTCATAAACGGCGTATCGTCGAAATAATATTTGCGTGCAATTTTGGGCAGTTGCGAATCAATCATGGATGTAGATTATGGGAACAAAAATAACGCTTTATTGCGTTGCCGGCAAACATAAAGCATGTTTCAGGTACCAGAACACCGGGTGGCATTCATGGCAGAAAAATGATCAGGAATTTCAGCTTTGAGATTTTAAGAATTTTGAGAACAGTTATAAGGCGATATCCAGGTTTTTTAAAACAAAACATGAGTAAATGAGTTCAAAAACCTACCATAAATATGTGATGAGCATTATCCATGAAGGATTCATAAAAGGGATAAACAATGCGGATTAACAACACCAAAAAAAACGGGGAGTTGTTCCACCACATACAGCCGGAAAAAATAATACCTTTGTCCATATTTTTATGAAGTGAAAGGATAGAATATGAGTTTTGATTTTGATAAAATAATTGACCGCAAAGGAAGCGCGTGTATCAAATGGGACGGGATGGAAAAATTCCTCGGGTCGGCCGATGCATTGCCCATGTGGGTAGCCGATATGGATTTCCTGACGCCGGCTTATATTACTGAAGCCATTGTCCGCAAAGCCAGCCATGGAGTCTTTGGATACCCGCTTCGTGAGGATGGATACTTTACTTCGCTGATACAATGGTTGCAGCGTCGCCATCAGTGGACTGTGGAACGCGACTGGATTTCGTTTTGCCCGGGTGTGGTCCCCGCTGTGAATATCGCCGTATTGGCCAATACGCTTCCCGGTGATAAAATTATAGTGCAGCCGCCGGTGTATTTCCCATTTTATACAGCCGTTACCGACCACAAACGGAACCTGGTGTACAACAATCTTGTGTTGCGCGATGGCCGGCTTTGCATGGATTTCGAAAACCTTGAAACCCTGGCAGCCGACGGGGCAAAGATGCTGATTCTTTCGAACCCGCATAACCCGGGCGGCAACGTATGGACCAGGGATGAACTTACACAGCTGGCTGCCATATGCCTGAAGCATAATGTTATTATCCTTTCGGACGAAATTCACTGCGACCTGGTGTACAAGCCGTTTAAACACACCCCGGTTGCCAGCCTTTCGCAGGAAATCAGCATGCAAACCATTACTACCGTTGCACCAAGCAAAACATTTAACCTCTCAGGACTTTCAACAGCGTCAGTAATTATTGAGAACAGTAACCTGCGCCGGAAATTTAACATTCAACTGGATCACCTGCATATTGGCGGCGGGAATATTTTCGGCAACATAGCTTCGGAACAGGCATATCTATACGGCGACAGCTATGTTGACGAACTGATGGATTACCTGAAAAAAAATGTTGAAATACTTCAGAAATACGTAACCGAGAACCTTCCGAACATTGAAGTAATAGAACCCGAGGCTACTTTCCTGGTTTGGCTCGATTGCCGCAAAATGGGCATGAATGATGAAGAACTGAACAAATTTTTCCTTAATTCATCCAGGGTTGGGATGAATCCCGGAGCCATGTTCGGGCCCGGAGGCGAAGGTTTTATGCGGATGAATATCGGATGCCCGGCCTTTACACTCATGCAGGGATTGCGCCAGATAAAGGAAGCAATGAGCCTGCTTTAGCTGTCAGAAATAAGTTGTAAGTTGTAAGGTGTAAGTTATAAGATTTAAGATGTAAGTAAATAATTCATAATGTTTGAGTTGAATTTTTTCGGAAGCAATGAAAAGATTTATTAAATCACTAAATACCAATTAAGGATGATCCGCCATATCGTAATGTTCAAATTAAAAGATTTTAATTTGGAGTCAGAAAAAATGGCTGCGGCAGCCCTGGTTAAAAAACGGCTCGACGAATTGCCATCATTGATAAATGTGATCAGGAATTATGAAGCAGGAATTGATATCCGCAGGCTGAACTGGTCGTACGATATTGTACTCACCATGGATTTTGACACTTTGGCTGATCTTGAGGCTTATATCATCCATCCGGATCACAAAAAATTTATCGAATTTAACAAGGATTTTTCTGTAGATAAAGTTTGCATTGATTACGAGATTTAACAGAAAAATCTGGTCCTTCAACCCTGCTAATGCAACCAATCTCTTCAATCTTTTCAAACTCTTCAAACCCTCCAAACTCTTCAAACTCTTGAAACTCTTCAAACCCTTCAAACCCTTCAAACCCTCAAAAAAATGATTGACTTCCGCAGCGATACCGTTACCCGCCCGACTCCCGAAATGCTAAAAGCCATGTTTGCCGCCCAGGTAGGCGATGATGTGCTGGGCGACGACCCAACCGTAAAAGAGCTCGAAACAAAAGTCGCAGCCATGTTCGGCATGGAAGCTGCCTTGTTCTGTGCATCGGGAACCATGGCTAACCAGATTGCCATTAAAGCCCATACCCAGCCTGGCGACGAGGTAATTTGCAACAAATTATCGCATGTATATTATTATGAAGGCGGCGGCATTGCCATGAACTCAGGTGCATCGGTATGCCTGCTCGAAGGAGACCTTGGGCGCATTACAGCAGCAGACGTTGAAGCACATATTAACCCGGCCGACGATCCCCACCGGCCACTCAGCAGGCTGGTATCAGTCGAAAATACCATGAATAAAGGCGGTGGATCAGTGTACGACTTTAACGAATTGAAAGCCATTGCAAAAGTTTGCCAGAACCATGGGTTAAAATTCCACCTCGACGGAGCCAGGCTCTTCAATGCATTGGCTGAAACCAACGAAACACCCCAGGATTACGGCAGGATTTTCGACAGCATTTCCATATGCATCTCGAAAGGATTAGGAGCGCCTGTGGGATCGGTATTAATTGGGAGTAAAGAATTTATATGGAAATCGCGCAGGATACGCAAAGTATACGGCGGTGGCATGCGGCAGGCCGGCTACCTGGCTGCTGCATGTATTTATGCACTCGACAACCATGTGGAGCGCTTACGCGAAGATAATGCCAGGGCCCGCAAACTGGGCCAAATACTGCTTTCACTTCCGTATGTGGATTCGGTAATTCCGGTACAATCAAACCTGGTTTTCTTCAGGCTGAAACCCGAAATGCCCGAAAAGGATTTCCTGCAGAAGTTGGAGGATCAGGATATTTATGCCATGGGCATGGCACCCCAGGAAGTACGATTTGTTACGCACCTCGATATCACCGATGAAATGATGCAGAAAGTGGAGAAGGTGCTAAAAGAAATTGCTAAGCACTAAAATGGGTATTGCTATCCTAATTCCGGGCTGAAGGATAAGCCAGTTTAAAAAAACTCAAAAATCACTACAGTTCAGATACCCAGGCATCATCACGGCAAATTCTGATAAAAATGTGGAATTATTTGCGGTGCTGTTACACCCATACCCGGCAAACAGGCTTGTGAGGCATTTGGTAACTTAACCATTTATAATTGAGCTTTGTAACTATCCTCAAGCCAGGAACATTATTGCTTTTCCCCTCTGAGATCAGATAAAGCTAAAGGCAATATCTTTTCATCCGGATTACATTTTGACGAAGTGTAAACGAAGTTGGTAGAACAACAAAATATAGGCATGCAATAACCTGCAAACCTGCAACTTAATTATAATCAATTCTGCATAATACTGAAAGATTTTTAAAAAGCCGGTAAAAGGCTTTATTGAGATGATCAAAATTCCTTTACATTTGCTTAAAACAAATCCTAAAACCAACCTACTGTTATGACAATAGGAATACTAAAAGAAACACCGGGTGAAAACCGGGTTGCCATGCTTCCGGAGAGTGTTGCCGCGCTGGTAAAAATGAATGTTAACCTGCTTGTAGAAACCAATGCCGGAATGACGGCATTTGCTTCGGACAAAGAATACCTTGAAGCAGGAGCAAAAGTTGTTACCAAAGCTGAGGTGATTGCCGGAGCCGATCTGCTGATCAAAATTCAGCCTCCTACTACCGAAGAAATTGCCCTGTTAAAGGACGGACAGGTAATCATGGCGGTATTGAGTCCTTATTTCAACGCCGACCTTGTGAAGGAACTGGCAGCTAAAAACATTACCAGTTTCAGTATGGATGTAGTACCCCGTACTACCCGTGCCCAGGCCATGGACATACTTTCTTCGATGGCCACGGTTGCTGGCTACAAAGCTGTGCTTACCGCTGCAAATTCGCTTCCCAAATTCTTCCCCATGTTTATGACAGCTGCCGGGACTATTAAGCCTGCCAATATGCTGATACTCGGTGCCGGGGTTGCTGGTCTGCAAGCCATTGCCACCTCGCGCAAACTCGGAGCAGTTGTGTATGTATTCGATGTTCGTGCAGCCGTAAAAGAAGAAGTTGTAGGCCTTGGCGGCAAGTTTGTTGAAGTTGAAGGTGCCATCGACGACAAAGCTGCCGGTGGTTATGCCGTTGAGCAGACTGAAGAATTCAAAGCCCGTCAGGCACAGGCTATTCACGACCAGGCCGTTAAATCGGATGTTGTGATTTGTACTGCCCAGATTCCCGGCAGGCGCGCCCCGCTCCTGCTGAAAAAAGAAACCGTGGAAGCTATGAAACCCGGCTCAGTAATTATCGACCTGGCAGCCTCAACCGGTGGAAACTGTGAACTTACAAAGGACAACGAAACAACTGTTCACCAGGGTGTGAAAATCATCGGCAATTCCCAGTTCCCGACTGATATGCCCACCGATGCCAGCCGTATGTATGGTAAAAACATGATTAATTTCCTGAAACTCATTATCACCAAAGAAGGTGCCCTGAACCTCAACTGGGATGATGATATCGTTAAAGGCACTGCCGTTACGCATGGGAAAGAAGTTGTACACGAGAAGATTAAAGCGATGATCGGGTAGACAGGTGGTGCCGGGTGCCAGGTGCCATGTGCCAGGTGCCATGTGCCGGGTGCCAAGCATCAAACCAGGTTTTTATCAAATCAATCATAATTTCAGAAGTTAGAAATCTTTTAAAAATCTTTATGGCAAAAAGTTTTGAAGAGTTGATTGTATGGCAGCATGCCAGAGTTTTAGCCAATCTGGTTCATTCAACTTTCAATGACCTCAAAGATTTTGAATTTAAAAATCAGATCAATAGTGCAGCGATTTCTGTAATGAACAATACAGCAGAAGGATTCGAAAGATTTTCAGCTGCAGATTTTAAAAGATTCCTGCAGATTGCCAAAGCCTCAAATGGTGAAGTCAGGAGTATGACCTATTTAGCGGAAGATTTCAACTACATACTTCCTGAGAAAGCATTTGAGATCAGAAACCTGAGTATTAAAATAAAATCTGAAATTGTAAATTTGATAAATACTTTATGATAAGGTACCGGGATGCCCTCAGCGGAACCTGGAACCACGGAACGCCGGAACCTTAAATTAAAAGCAACAACATTGTAACACAAACAAAAACAAACAAAATACTCAACCTATGGAAGACGTTTTAAAATTTTTCCTGGAATACAAGGACATGATTTTCATCATTGTTCTTTCCGTATTCCTGGGAATTGAAGTAATATCGCACGTACCGGCAGTACTGCATACCCCACTTATGTCGGGCAGTAATGCTATACATGGAGTTGTAATTATTGGTGCCATTATTGTAATGGGCCATGCCGAAAATACCCTTTCGCTTATACTTGGATTTATCGCGGTTATCCTCGGCACCCTCAACGTGGTTGGTGGTTTCGTGGTTACCGACCGTATGCTCGAAATGTTTAAGAAAAAGAAAAAATAGGGGGATAAAACATGGAAACAATTACAAAACTCATTGAATTTACAGACCAGATCTCCATACTTGAGATTTCGTACCTGCTGGCTTCCATACTTTTTATCCTGGGTTTAAAGAAACTGAGCCACCCTGCCACCGCCCGTTCGGGAAACCTGTGGGCAGCAGCCGGCATGGCCGCAGCAATCCTTTTCACCATCCTGTTTCACCAGAAAGATGGCCAACCCATCGGTAATGTGGTATGGATTGTGGTAGCCCTTGCCATAGGTTCATTTATCGGCTGGTATGCCTCGATAAAAGTAAAAATGACAGCCATGCCTCAGATGGTTTCCATATTTAACGGTATGGGAGGTGCATGTGCTGCTTTAATATCACTGATGGAATTCCCCAAAATGCAGAACCACCTGGCATCACTGGCCGAGCCCGCTTCCAACATGTTGGGTGGCGAAGGCATCGCCATCCTGCTTGGCTTGATGATTGGAGGTGTTTCATTTGCCGGCAGTATGATTGCATTCGGTAAACTCGACGGACGCATCGGCGACATCAAACACCCCCTGCTGCGCATTGTAAACCTCACTTTCCTGGTGGTATTGCTGGTGGCACTTTTCCTGATCCTGTTCATGAAACCCCAGGCTGATCACAATCTGCCTATTTATCTTTTTGCCGCAGCTGCACTTATTTACGGCGTAACATTTGTAATGCCGATTGGCGGTGCCGATATGCCGGTGGTTATTTCGTTGCTCAACTCCTTTACTGGTGTAGCTGCTGCCATGGGTGGTTTCCTTTACGGCAACCAGGCCATGCTCACAGGAGGTATACTGGTCGGGTCGTCGGGAACCATTCTCACCATACTGATGTGTAATGCCATGAACCGTTCGTTGCTGAATGTTATTATAGGCGCATTCGGTGTTGCCGGCGCTGCCGGTGCTGAAGCTGCTGATAAAACCGTGAAAGAAATTTCGCTCAGCGATGCAGCGGTATTGCTCAGCTATTCGCAGAAAGTATATATTGTTCCCGGGTACGGGCTTGCTGTTGCCCAGGCGCAGCATCTGTGCCACGAACTCGACAACCTGCTTGCAGGTAAAGGTGTTGAAGTAAAATATGCCATACACCCTGTTGCAGGCCGTATGCCCGGTCACATGAATGTATTGCTGGCCGAAGCCGATGTTCCCTACGAAAAACTGGTTGAAATGGAAGATGCCAACAACGAAATGAGCAATACCGATGTGGTTATCGTGATCGGTGCCAACGATGTTGTAAATCCTGCCGCTGAGGACGATCCATCGAGCCCCATCTATGGCATGCCGATTATTAAAGCGCTGGATGCCAAAAATGTGATTGTGATGAAACGAAGCATGGCTGCAGGTTATGCCGCTATCCCGAACAACCTGTTTTACCATGCCAAAAACCGCATGCTCTTCGGCGATGCAAAAGCGACCTTGCAGAAACTGGTGGCCGAAATCAAGAGTTTGTAAAATACCCGGTGAATTATTATGCGATAGCCGGTGGAAGTTTATGCTTCCACCGGCTATTTTCGTCTTTAAATAAATCAGAAGGAATGCGTCACAAACCAAACCGGTATCCGTAATATGATGTTTCAATAATACCCTGACCGACATCATATTATGAATTGTTATCGGCAAGTTCAATTTTATACTTTTTCCTCATATTTCTGTTTTGTAAATATCTATAAATTTGCTTTATTTGTAATTCGAATTGAATCCCGGCCTTTTCATCTTTACCTTGTATTTATATTATGACAAAGTCTAGTTTTCTTTCTGGTATATTTTTAATGCTTTCATTCACAGCATTTTGTTCGGGAATTACAACCCTGAAAGCGCAAAAACTTGACCTCCGGAAACAAATAACCCTTTCTTCGGGCAACCAAAAAGTGAAACTATTGCTCGAACTCGCCGAACTGAACAGTGATTCACTGGCAACAGCAGAAACCATTTCAAGCGAAGCATTACAGTATGCCCTCCGGCATTCCGACAAATACTGGGTTTCGAGATCATACACATCCATTGCGGCTGTAAAGCAAATGAACGGTTCGCCAAAGGACTCGGTTAAAATGTATCTGCTCAAGGCTGAACAGGTGCTCAAAGGAACCGGGCAAATCAAATTGTATCCCGAATACTATTACGAAAAGGCAAAGTATTTATACCGGGCTGACGATTTGGAAGCAGCTACTGCTGCAGCCAGCCAGGCGATAACAAGCGCCATAGCTCAAAAAAACACACTTGTGCTTGCTCATACGTACCTTTTGATGGCACGTATCAGGAAGCAACAGGGCAACAGCGGTGAGTTTGTCGAAAACCTCATGCAGGCTGAAAAATATTTCAGGCAATGCAGCAATAAATCGACTGCAGGCCGTGCACTTATTTCAATCGGGCTTCTGTATCACGATTCAGGTATGACGGACATTGTGCAGAAAATCATGGTAAGGGCGACACATCTCTGCGAACTGACTTCTGATAGCTTATACCTGGCATACCTGTATTGCAACACATCAGGTGTGTATAAAACAGGGACTGATAACAACCAGCCTTATCACATCCTCATGCGGGCTGTGGCAATTTTTAAAAAGCTAAAGAACGACAAAGGGCTTGGATATGCCCAGAATATGCTTGGGCTCTATTATCTCGAACTGAAGAAATACGACGAGGCAGAAACCTGGTTCAGGAAAACCATCCAGTCGAAAACACGTTGTGGCGACTGGCAGGGAGCATGTTTTGCAGCATGCAACATAGCCGACTTAAACCTGCTGCTCAATAAATTTGACCCTGTAGTACATGCCCTTGTCGAAGCTAAAACCTACATGCAGAATGCCGGAGACAAATTGTCGGAGATTGTATATTACAATACACTCGGGCGATTTAATCAGCAGGACAAAAATTATACTGAAGCGCTCACCAACCTGAACAGGAGTCTAGCTTTAGCCAGGCAAACCCATGATGCCAATTTTTACCTGAGCAACCTCAAATCAATATCTGACCTGTATCATGCCATGGGCGATGAAAGTACAGCGCTGGATTATTTCCGGAGATACAGCGCAGCCAGCGATTCAGTGCGTAATGCCAACAGCCCTTTTGTGCAGCAGGAAATAAAAAACGAACTGAACACTGACGAACTGATAGCCCGGGCTGTAAAAGAAAGAGAAAGCCGGAAGCCAGATTATACCGGCAGCATACTAAAGGTGGCCGTTATTGCCCTGATTATTTTACTTATATCGCTATCGGTCAGCGCTTTCGGCAATAAGCCGGCAAACCCGCCAATTTCGCCAATCGATCAGGATAAAGAGCAAACCGCAGACAAGCATACTGACAAGGAAATAGTTGTTAAACTGAATGCGCACATCCAGCAATCAATCTGGGAGCGTATTGAAAACGCAATGACCGAAAACAAATATTACCTCCGTCAGGACCTGACGCTGCACGAGTTGGCATCGCACCTGGAAACCAACACATTGTATGTTTCGAAAATTATAAATGCCCGCACCGGGCTGAATTTTAATATGTTCGTAAACCAATACCGCATTGAAGAAGCATGCCGGCTTTTACTTGATGAAAAGAAACAGCATATGAGCATCGAGGGAATTGCATTTTCAAGCGGGTTTAAATCCAAGAGCGCCTTTAATTCCGCGTTCAGAAAACTAAAAGGCACAACCCCTTCGGAATTCATCGAAAAACAGAAACAGTTAGCCTGATTTCTTCATTTCGTTTTTTTCATTTCAGTCAGGTGTTTGAAATTTGTGTACTGATTCATAAATCAGCACACAAAGTATTTGCAATTACATATGTAACCTTCATAGATTTGCCTGTATTGTTCATCATAAAAAGCAAATTGATATGAAACCTTTATTTAATACACTGTTCCTGGCTATAATTATGTTGATGTCTTCGTGCGGAAGTGGCAGCTCAGATAAAAAGACAGAATACACAGGCTACTTTGGTAAGCTGGTATCTATTCAACAAGATTACCAGAAGGAAGATTCCATCATAAAGGCAAAAGCCAAAACCGAATCAGAATCGGTTGATGACCTGGTTGCGGCAAAATCGAAAATTGAAAAAAATGAAGAAAAAGCAAAAGCGGAGTTTAATGCCGAAGCCGCCAGCATGAGCCTGCCCATCACAATTCCTTTTATCGACTCTACAGGTAATGCCATGTATACCGTGAAGGATGTAAAAATTACTGCTTTCGAATGGGGCCGGGCAATCCTCGAAGCCACCCTGATTCTCAAAGTGAATTCGGAAAAAACCATGGGCGGGCAAATAGTACCTTTTACAGTGCCTGCACTCATGCTGAACAACAACAACCAGGTTTTAAAAGATCATGACTCCGACAACTGGTTTATCCTCTCTGCATTAAAAGAAATGAAAGCCGGTGAAACGCAAAAGGTTACAGGATCCATCCTGATAAAAGCAGAAAATGCTGATATGGCGAAGATTCTGTTTAAAAGTTACGATGCATATAAAAGAGCCAAAGGCTGGAACTAAAACATTTACAGGAAACCTATATTTTTAGATCAATGAAAAACATAACAAGCTGTAAGGACATATGCTTCATGGTAGCTGTTCTGCTCAACCTGCAACTGATAGCATTGGCACAGGAAAGCATGTCAAAGTCAAATGTTAACTCTGGCATATTTTTAACGGTTACTCCTTTCCCTGAAAAGGCAAAAGCCGTCAAATTCGATTACAACAGTACCGATTATACTTTCAGGGAAGGCTTATGCGCTTTACAAAAGAACAATTTGTGGGGATTTATTGATACTACCGGCAACTGGGTAGTTGAACCCAAATACTGTATGTGGGGCAAAACAGCACTCTATTTCGAGGCTGGGATTTGCCTGCTGGGAATGCGCGCTCCTGACGGCTATGGCAACATACCCATTTATATCAACAAAAAAGGAGAACATCTATTTACAAACCAGAAATTTAAAGAAGCATCTCCATTCAGCGACGGAATTGCCATAGTCGGAAAGGATGCCGGCCCTGGAAAACCAACCACTTACAGCTATATTAACACTCAGGGTGTCGTATTGCAAGCCACAGTTACCCCCAAATTTAAAGGCTGGTTTTTCGAATTCGGACCGTTTGGAAATGGCCTTACCAAAATGTGGGACGATAAGCTCAATTCGTATGGTTTTGTGGATAACCAAGGCAAATGGGTGATTAAACCTGAAAACAAAAAATGGGAAGATGCCGATGTGTTTGCTGACGAACGTTGCGCGGTACAAAATACAATTAATTTTTACTGGGGTTATATTGATAAAACTGGTGCCACCAAAGTACAGTTCGATTACGTCAACAAACCTAATCGTTTTTCGAGCGGAAGAGCATTGGTGAAAAACAACAGTTACCAGTGCGGATATCTGGATAAAGAAGGAAACATGGCCCTCGATTTCAAATACACGGTCAATTCATTCGACTTTCATGATGGCTTTGCCCTGGTAACCCTTGATAATCCGGAACTCACTACAGCCATCATTGATACCCAGGGAAAAATAGTACGCACTTTCGAAAGCCAAACAGATCCCTATGTGAACCCTGACGGAAGCATTGTACTTCAGCCTAAGGGACAGGATGGTTTACAGGTTTTAAATCCAGATGGCTCCGTTATTCTGGCAAATGCGATGTATCTGAAAATATTATCTTTTAACGACAACCGGGCGTATGTAGAGTTTTATGCCGACAATTCACAGCAGTCGGGTTTTATAAACAGAAAAGGCGAATTGGTTATTGTTCGGAAAGATTAAAACTTAAACCTATCGAAACCATGAAATTATTTAACCCGGCTAAAGTGATGATATCCGTTATTGGTATAGTCCTTATCGTAAACAATCATTTATATGCTGTTAAAACAAAAGAAAAACACAACCTCAACTCACAAGTTAACACGGCTTACGACGACAGCATTTCGCGACTGAATGCTTCGGCAGGTGATATTTTTGTGGTTGATGCCAACGAATTTATTGTTTATACCAGCAAGAACGAGATTGAAACAATGAACTTCCTCGATTGGAAAACAGATACTTTAAAGGAAGGAGAAAAATTCAAAATACTTGAAATAATCAGACTTAAAACCAAACTTGGCGCCCTGGTAGCATTACCCGACAGCAGCCGGGCTTATGTAATTAACCTTGTAACGCTTCCGAAATATTGTTACAAAGAAGGCACAAATCCAACAAAAGGGCGTATTAAGCGATCACTCGACACCATGCTTCGGTTTACGTACAAAGAATTCTGGATTATTTTAGGCAACACCTTACTGGCTTCAATGCTTTACCTCATTTTTGCCGGAGCCATCGACAAAAAGTTATATAAATGGTCGGGTAAAACTCCGAATGTGACTAAACCTGGTATAGCCTTCCTGGCCGCATCCGCCTTTTTCGGAGCATTAACAGGCCTTACCATCCTGTTTTACGATAACGAATTTAAAAACTTTATACTTCATATACCGGTTTTCGCATATCCTTCGAAGGCAGGTATTATTGTGAAATTTTTCTGGATTCAGCAACTTGCAATGCCGGCATTTTTCGGCTGGGCTATATTTCGCAGTATTCGCGAATTTGGCTCCAAAGCCGGCCTGCTGCGAAGTTTCATACTATTAATTCCGGCAATTGCTATTTACTGGACCACACTGGCCACCTCATTTATTGCGCTGGTAGGCTTGCTGATTGTAACTTTTATGTCGGCCATGGCCTCAGATGTTGGTAAAGGACCACAGGCTTCGGGCGTGATTAAGGAAGAATACCAGACAGGCACCGGCGAAAAGAAAACGGTACAGATAAATTACGACGCACAGGGACGTACAAAATCAAAAAAATATATTTAACTCCCTCTCTTCAAATACAGAAACAGACCCAACCTTTTATAATACCTTAAACCATTCTAATCCTACATCATATGATACCAACTATACACCTTTGTACTAAAAAATACCGGTTTCTTATTGTACTGGTAGTGGCATTTTGCGTCATCGGAAATACCTATGCCAACCGCAACATAAAGTTTTCGGTTGATATGAGCCTGCTGGTAAGCCAGTCGAAATTTAACCCGGCCACTGACGCAGTTTATATCAGGGGATCATTTAACAACTGGGGTACCGGCAACATGATGACAAAAGGAATCGGTAACGTGTATTCGGCAGTCATTTCATTAGCCGACAACAGCAGCGCATATTTTAAATATTTCATCAATTCGGCAGGCGCTGATAACGGTGGGTGGGAAAAGGATTTTCCAAATATAGCTGACCGTAATATCAATATCACAGTCAACGACTTAAACCTGCCCACGGTATATTTTAACGATGGTAATATGAACCAGTCAAAATCAACCGCGCATTTCGATTTTTACTATACAAGCCAGGAAAATACTATCATTGAGGATTACGCAGCCAAACTTGAGAACCATTTCGAACGGATCACTACCGCGCTGCAGGCAACCGTAGGCAGCAGGATCAGTATTTACATCTATCCTACGCTCGATTTGTTCCACCTGGCCAACGGGTATCCTGAACAGCCTTCGTGGGCAACCGGTACAGCCTGGGGCAAAAGCCTGATAAAAGTTGTTTCGCCAACACAGGTAGGATACGATGGCGCTGTGGATGTATTGATCCACGAATTTACACACACCGTAGAGGCATGGAAAACCCAGGTATCGCTCCCGGCCTGGCTCAACGAAGGCGTTGCCTGTTATTATGGCCGCAACACACCCGAAAGTTACGGCGGGCAAACCAGTTTCAGGCAATACATACAATCCCTTATCACGCAAAGCGGGAAACCATTTATCATAAACGTTTTTGGTGGCAACGACGGCTACGGATGGTCGACCACGGCCGCCTATTTCATTGCCATGACAAAGGGCGAGGCAGCCCTGGCCAAATTCGTCGAAAAGATGAATTATGCCGATATCGGGTATCCTGACCTTGGGACGTTCCAAAATGCCTGGTGGACCTGGCTCGACCAGTTTGTGGCCACGCAAACAAAAGTAAATGTTAAATTTTCGGTGGATATGACCGAAATGATCCAGAAAGGCTATTTTGTTCCCGGAACAAACCATGTGTTCGTAAGAGGCGGTTTTAACGATTGGGGAACTACCGCGCTGAATGCCGAAAGCGGGAACATTTATTCAGCTACGGTACCCATGAGCCGGTATTATTTTGTTGAGTATAAGTTTTACACTGATAATGCATCAGCACCTAACAGCGGCTGGGAGAAGGAATTTTCAACAAATTTCAAATACAGCACAAATCGTTTGATAACGGTAGGTGGTTCGGACCTTACACTCGATCCGGTAGCTTTCAGTTTCGATGTGCCTGTCGTAATTGCGGATCTCGACATGCAGCGGATTAACAATAAAATCAAAGTACTACGCCTGCATTCTAAAATATACAATAATCCTGGTTTTGAAACCTTTAAATACCCGTTTAAACAAATAACTGCAGCTGAGTACCAGGCACAAAAACCTGCTGATGCCTTCGACTTCGATGCCGGATTTGTTGCGGCTGACGGAACCATCAACATTTCAGAGCCTTCAACAGATGAACAAAAAGCAATATTTGCAAACCTCACCGATGTGGCTATGTACTATTTATGCCAGTCGTACATGTTCTATTTTTACCAGACCCGCAGTCTGCCGCTGGTTTTCAAAACAGGTTTCCCTTTATTCGAAGCAGGGTTGCTGCCAGCTGACAATGTAATTCAAACGGCGCTTAATGCCTATGGCGGAAGTTTCAGTTCTTTTGATGTGCTGAACGACAAAAATTCATTTATAGCTAACAAAGGTGTATATGTGGCTGGTGCTTTTGCTGAGTTTATGAATGCTTTCAAAAACTGGGGTTATCCTTTTATCACAGGTATTTCAGCCAGCGGGTTTAACGTGGCATCGTGGTGGTTCAATGTAAACGATTTAAAAGGCCTGCTCGATGATTTTAACCGGTATACGAATGCACGCTTTTTACAGGCCGACGATAACCTGCGTATTAAAATGTACGAAAGTCCCCATTTCAGGTTTTATACCCGGCCCTGCGATTATGCCTTAAATTTCCCGACTTTTCAAAACACGGTGGAAGCCGCATACCAGGAGTACAGCACAAATTTTGATGTAGAACCTGCCGAAAAACTATCCTTTTTCACCTTGCCCGAAAGCGTAGATGCTGACATTGAAGGAACTGTAAGCGGCGGACGGATAACCGGAGGTACTGCATGGTCGTCGGGCGTACACTCAACCTGCGCCGCAACCGCCGAACAACTCAGCCTGTTTTATCACCAGAACCGGCACGAACTGGGGCACGCCTTTCAGAACAATTTCCCAGCTGGCGAAAATACGGCATGGTCCAATGAAGGTTTCCCCAGTTTTATTGACCTGTACCCGCTTGATGATTCGTTCCTGTCGTCCAAAAGACAGCAACTGACCGATGCGCTCAATGTCGCAACCCAATACTTTGGCCACAGGCCAACTTACGAAGAAACAAGGGTATATCCTTCAAATCCCTACTGGGACTACTACAGCTTAGGGGTAGCCTTAAATTATTACCTTTATAAACGGGGCGGGTTTCAGTTGCTGAAAGCAGTACAGATGAACGACCTGGCAGCCTACCAATCGATGGGGTATGCTACGGCACAGGCTTTTCTCGACGACTTTTATTTTGATTTTGACATACATGTGTTACAAAAGCCGATTGTTACACTTACCAACCCCAAGACCGGCAACAATGAATCCGGATCGACGGTAGACATAGCCTGGACTCCCCTGAAAAGCGATGTAAAACTAAATGTTTTTGTTTCGACCGATAACGGCACCAACTGGACTAAAGTTGCCGATCATATCACAACAACTTCCTGCAACTGGAACCCAAATGGTTATACCGGTGCATTTAAAATTAAAATCAGTGCTCCTGAATTACTAAATATTTCAGGAACTTTCGGCCCATTCAACATTATTGACCTGGATGAAATAACACTTCTCAGCCCGCAAGCCGGTAATTATATCATTGCCAACGATACTGCAACCATCACCTGGGGACAAACCAAAGTGAATAACCTGAAAATTGAATATTCAGCGGACGGAGGAAACCTCTGGAACACAATCACCAACAGCACACCATCAGCGGCAGGTTTTTATAACTGGATTACTACTTCGACGCCTACCAGCCATTGCCGGATTCGTATTGCTGATGCCTCAAACCCTGCATTAAACTCAGTAACCGGCGACATTACTGTTTTAAAGAGCAATAATGTAGGTGGGCCTTACCTGATGGATAAAAATACAGTTGCCTTGCTGCACTTCGACAATGGGCTGCAAAACCGGTCGAACCAAACGCCAACTGCGTTAGGCGATACAAAATATATCGGTTTTGATGCTTCGCTGCCTGCCGACCTGGGAAATTGCCTGGCCACACAAGCCCCGGTTATGCTGCCCCCGGCAGCAGCCCTGAACCTTACCGGCGACTGGACGCTGGAAGCCTGGGTTAAATTTACTTCGTTTACAAGTGACTATATGTATCTTTTTTATAAGCCGGGCGATACCGATCCGTACCAATCCAATTATTCACTTGCCATAAGTCCCTGGTGGGGAAATGTATTTTTTGGGTTCTATTTTTCAGCGCTCAACAACCGTATAGGGGTAACTTCTGTAACCCCATCGCTTAACCAGTGGTACCATGTTGCGTTTATCCGCGACACAAAACAATCCACAGTTTCGGTTGTGGTCCATGACCAGGACCGCAAGCTGGTGAGCACTGCAAGCATGCCATACACAGGAACCGCAATGCTTACCAATGCACAGAACCTGCAGATCGGTACAGGTTTGGCGGGATATATTGACGAAGTACGCATCAGTAATGTGGTCCGCAGTTTTATCAATACCGGTGCTGATGAAATCGCTGATACCAGGCAAATATCCGTTTATCCGAATCCCGGTAGCGAAAGCATACATGTAAACCTGCCTGCCGGTGTTTCGGAAGGACAAATCCTAATCTTCGACATGAGTGGCAGAACGGTTGCTACCTTCAGTTTAACAGGCACAAACCATCAAACCCTTGATGTCAGCCAACTGAACAGGGGAATATACATGCTTCAACTCCGGTGCAATAAAACCATCCTTACGGAAAAAGTCATCCTGAAATAAGCGCTCCGGGAGTTACGCGGGTAAACCCACTTCTTGTTCTGTACAGTTCGGAACACAAATATCGGCAGCCTGTAACACAAGGCGGAAGTTCAGGCTTCCGCCTTATATTGTTCCGGCAGGGGTAAAACCATCTGAAGGGCATTGCCACACCTGCTTATCATACCTTCGGAGCCGGTTATTCTCAACCCCGGAACCGGCCTCTTTGTAAACAGGAATCAGCACAGGTATTCCAAAAAAAATTAATTATTAATTTTGCCACCAGCAATCAGTTTTGAAATGAAAAAATTTTTATCGGCAACGCTCACCCCGGTATACCTGCTTATTTTTGGTTTTCTGCTGCTTTTATTCCACCCGGTGCAGGTTATAACCAACTGGATTTGGGGATACCCGGTGCGTAAGAGGGTGGTTGATGTATTAAATTTCTGTTTACTATATGGAAGCCGGATCCTAGGAACACGAATAACCTTTCACGGTTTTGAAAAAGTTCCGTTGAACCGGCCGGTTATTATCGTGGCCAATCACCAGGGTACGCTCGATATTCCTCCGGTTATTGTGGGTTTTAAGAAGAACCATCCCAAATTCATTTCGAAAATGGAACTGGGCAAAGGCATTCCGAGCGTTTCGTACAACCTCAGGCATGGCGGCTCGGTTTTAATCGACCGGAAAAACCGCTCACAATCCGTAAAGGATATTATGCTCCTGGGTAAGCATATCGAAGCCAACAATTATGCAGCCTGCATTTTCCCCGAGGGCACGCGCACCAAGGACGGGCAGGTCAAATCCTTTCAGCCGGCAGGCATTGCCACCCTCATCCGTTCGGCGCCTTCGGCAGTAATTGTGCCTTTTGCCATCAATGGCAATTTTGAGCTGATGAAGAAAGGTTATTACCCTATGACCTTTGGCTGCCACTTGAAATATACCGCGCTCGACCCTATAGAACCAGCAGGCTGGGATGCCAACGAACTGACATTGCATATTGAAAACCTGATTAAAAAAGAACTGAATTTAGCATAATACAAATGGGGAATTTGCCATTTCTAAAATGTTTGTTATCGGGATTTGATCAATGAGGAAGCCTTAATCTTTTTCTCCGGTTTCCTCATGCAATTAACCTGTTCTTTTTAAAATTTTCTGCCTGCTCAAAAATTTCAATGTACACTTCATCTCTTTCTACCGGCGGATAGCCAAACTCATCCAAAAGCAATATCAAACCTACTTTTAACGCTGATTTAATATCATCACGTTTATTCCAATCCGGAAATTTTGCCTGCCCATCAACCAAATCCTTTACGGCTCTCGATAGCTCTATTAATTTGTCCTCCGGATAACTAAAATCATATTTCGCACAAAGTTCTTTCAGTATATCGTAAAATGCCTTTTCCTCAAAGTCTATCCCTAAGGCATCGCCGGCATAGTATTCCTTATGCACCTCCCAAATCATATTCGTTAACTGCTCGGCCATTTCTTCGTATACATCACTTCGCAAAACATCATTTTCGTCGCGCTGGTTATACCTGTCAACCAATACCTGCATTTTACGGGTAAAATCAATACCCTTAATCCTGTTTACTTTTTTGATCTCGCTGATAACCTTTGCCAGCAATTGCTGAAGAAGTTTAATTTTAGTATTTGGCAACTTTATTTTGTCAATTTTAGCCAGGTAATCTTCATCAAAAATATCCTGCTCCGTTTCCGATTCATCGCCCAGTTTAAAAATTTCTTCTACCCCATCACTTTGCAGGGCATCTTTTATCATTTCGCGCACCCGTGCATTCATCTGGGCCGTGTCGGGGGCATTACCTTTTGTCAGTTTAAAAACAATCGATCTTACAGCTAAGTAAAAATGAACATAATCTCTTTCGTGCTGCGTTAATTTTTCGCTGCCCGCACAAATATCATAGGCTGCTTTTAACCGTTTAACCAATCCCATAAACCGGGTTTCAAGTTCTTTGGTAAGCTGAACATATTCCGATGCCAGGTTTAATGTATGAAGTTGCTGAAGCGTTGTTCCGTCAAAATACTTTGAACTGTCGAACCTGTGGAATATTTTGGCCAGTAAATCGAGGTGGTTCCTTACGATGATCAGCGATTCAGCAATGTCCTCAAAATTATCTTCATCCCCTTTACTGTATTTTGCCAATGCAAGATTCATCTGCTTTTTTATACCGATATAATCAACAACCAGTCCCTTGTTTTTACCGCTGAATTTGCGGTTTACCCTCGAAATGGTCTGTATCAGGTTATGCTGCTGCACAGGCTTGTCGATGTACATAGTATCGAGAAAAGGAACATCAAAACCGGTAAGCCACATATCAACCACGATGGCGATTTTAAAATTCGATTTTTCATTTTTAAACTGCCGGTCAAGTTCTTTGCGGTCGTCTTTTGTACCCAGCAGTTTCCAAAGTTCTTCGGTATCATCCTTGTCGCGTGTCATTATCATCTTGATACGCTCCATCGGCTTTATTTCCTTTTTGTCCTTTTCGGTCAGAACAGCGCCCTCTTCAGCAGTTTTCTTCTTATTCCATTCGGGCCTCAGCTCGATAACATTTTTATAAAATTCGTAGGCTATTTCGCGTGTGCTGCATACGAACATCGCTTTACCTTTTATTGTTGCTCCTTCCGAAACCCTGTTTTCGTAATGCTTTACAAAATCTTCAGCCAGGGCTTTCAGGCGTTTGGGATCTCCGAGTATGGCATTCATTTTAGCAGTTTCTTCCTTGCTTTGTTCTATCTGGTATTCGTTGGCGCCGGCAAGGGCTGCTTCCTCATAATATTTCTCAATCTTTTCGAGTTCTCCGTTATTAAGCGCAATTTTTGCAGCCCTTCCTTCATACACAATCCTGACGGTAATCTCGTCTTTTACCGATTCGGTCATGGTGTAAGCATCAATCACTTTACCAAACACATCAAGTGTTGCATCAATTGGCGTACCTGTAAACCCCACAAATGTTGCATTTGGTAGCGAATCGTGCAGGTACTTTGCAAAACCAAATGTTTTGGTAACGCCTTTTTCTGTCACTTTCACTTTCTGATCGAGATTCACCTGGCTGCGGTGTGCTTCGTCCGAAATACATATTATATTATTCCTTTCACTCAACAATTCAGTGTCTTCGGTAAACTTATGTATGGTCGTCAGGAAAACACCACCACTCTTACGGCCCTGAAGCAATTCGCGCAAGTGTGCCCTGCTCTCAACGCTCAGCACTGCATTATCCCCAATAAACTTTTTAGCATTGGTAAACTGCCCGGCTAACTGATCGTCAAGGTCAGTACGATCGGTTATCATTACCAGTGTCGGGCTTTCAAAATGTTCGCTTTTCATCAGCAAACGTGCCAGGTACAGCATGGTAAAACTCTTACCGCAACCCGTAGCGCCGAAATAAGTGCCGCCCTTACCATTTCCTTTGGGCTTTTGCGCTTGCTTAATATGATCGAACAAAGCCCGTGCAGCATAATATTGTGGGTATCGGCAAACTATCTTTTCATTTTTCTTCGAGTTGTCGGGGAAATAAATAAAATTACGGATGATATCCCTCAGCCTGTTTTTTTGAAACATACCCTGCACCAGGGTAAACATACTATCAATGCCATCCACATCTTTTGCCAGTCCTGCTACCCTGCGCCAGGCATAATAAAAATCGTAGGGTGCAAAAAACGATCCCGCCTTGTTGTTTATTCCATCGCTTATAACACAGAATGCATTGTATTTAAACAGCTCCGGAATATCGCGGCGGTAACGCACCGTTAACTGAACGAAAGCATCGTAAATGGTAGCTTCTTCGCGCGTGGCGCTCTTAAATTCAAAAACAACCAACGGCAGACCGTTAATGTAAAGAATACCATCGGGAATCCGCTTCTCGTTTCCCTGTATTTCGAACTGGTTTACAAATTTGTAGATATTACAATCAGGCGGATAATCTTTGCCGGCATCAGCCATTATCATATCCAGGTCAGAACCTGAATTCTGTGCCTCCAGGCCATGATAATCAATTAACTCGATGTGGATATCCTTTTCTTTTCTATCCTCACGTTTCAGTATAAAACCATCCGCTAACCACCGCATAATGGTTTTATTACTTTCGTACAGATCAGAAGATGGCAGGGTTTTTAACTGCAGAAGTATAGATTTAGCCTCGGTAACAGTGAGGTTTTTATTTTCATAGCGGTGAAGAAGGTACGCCAGCAGATCATCCTCAATCAACACTGCATCAGGCTGCCTGGCAATTGAATCCCCGTGAAAATGAGGATAATGCTCATTCCCCAGCAATTCAACAAAAGCACGTTCTAATTTTTCTTCGGTGAATTTCATCTGTTATTAATTTGTTTTTAAAGGTCAGATGCCTGCCCGATGCAGGCGGGGAATACGCCATAATATCATTTTCGGTTGGTGATAAAGTTTTACCATGGCTATTTCATGTGTTATTATTTATCTTTTACGGGTCACATGCCTGCCCGCTGTTTACCTGTGCGAAGCAGGCAGGCGGGGAACTCCATGACAAAATAATATCATCCGCCTGCGAGTCAAAATTGGTTGATTTTGTCATGTTCGTTTCATTTCAAATAGAATTTATCATCCTGCCATTTAGCCGGATTATTGATAATATATTCTGAAATACGCTCATAAGCCCGTGCATCGCGAATGATATGCTCATAATAATTACGATGCCACAATTTACCCATTATTTCATTCCGCGATTTAAAAATCTTAAGGCATCCATTTGCAACCAGCGATTTATATGCCCCCACAATATCCGATATAGCTGCTGCCTTCCCGGCCTCTCCCTCCGCTTTTCCCTCCCCAGCTTTTCCCTCCCCAGCAGTACGGGCGACCCTTGCGGTCGCCCGTACGCTCTCCCCCAGGCTCTCCCTTAAGCTCTCCCCTAATCCCGATTTTGCATCCATTCCGAAGCCCGCTCCCGCTCCCGATCCGCAATTATCTATTTTATCATCGCTCGCGGCGACTCTTGCGGAATCCCGCAAATCCCCGCTTATTTCTGATTTTCCCAAAATATTTTCCACATCCATATGATACCCTGATATTCTCGCGGCACCTGCCTTTGCACCTGAATCCGCTCCTTTATATATCCCGATATCCATATTCAATCCTGCTTCACCCATTTTTATTCCCGCATCAATAACGTTCGGGGCAAGGGTTAACCCTGCCCCTCCGGTATTGTTGCGGTTGGTATCCGGGGCAACCGCCAGGGTTGCCCTCGCTGGCGCTACCAACGAAATAATACCATGCATATGGTTTGGCATCACCTGGAAAACATCCAATTCAAAATTCCCGAACCGTTCCGCTAAATTTATCCATTCGGTATAGGCTATCATACCGAATTCATTTAATTTCATTTCCCCGTTCACAACAGTACCGAACCTGCAAACCCTCTTATGGCAGCAAATGGTAATAAAATACAATCCCTCACGGGAATAATCGTATCCCTTTAACCGGATGGAGCGGCGGTGATGGATTTGGGGATTGTAAACCATGATTATGATACCATTTCTTTTGGGTTAATTTCAATCACTCAATTTCCGATTGTTATTTGTTTGGGTTATTGTTTTTTCAGTCTGCTTATTTAATCTTTTTCAATATTAATTCCAAGTTTGGCAAGCTCATCAAGAACCCAATTTATGGCCTTGTCATCTGAAACTGTCTCTGAGAAAATCTCTCTCAAATAAAAATCTCCCTTTTCAATAGCTTCAGCAGGATATCCGTAGTTTCCGATAAAATCAGACCAGCCTTCGATTTCGGCCACTGAAAACATTATTCTTCTGAGCATAGCAGGGTGAGCCAGACAGAAGGCTAAATCAGTCATTTCGAGGGGTTGTGATGATTTTTTTACAGTAACAGATATTTCGAGCCAACCTTCATTCTTGCGATTTCCCTGGCGGTACTCTGCATAGTCCCTTACTGCAGATGCATCATTACAAATTACTTCGGCCCTATGACCTGCATATTCAATTGCATCAATTAAAGCACAAATCATTGCGCCACGCTGAATAATGGTTTCGGGCGATATGGATGCCGAAAATGAAATAGAACATACAATTTTATAAATCCTTCCGGGATAATTCCTTTCTTCATATTCTTGTGCAATAAAGCACTCTGGCTCGTTTGCAAGGAAACTTCCAACATCAACACAATGCCCGGCAATTGAGTGAATGGGTTTCGGTCTTAATACTTTTTCTGCAATGATGGGTAGTATTTTTGCTCTATATTTTTCAATTTCAATCATCCCATCACGCCAACCGCTTATGGCCATTTCTTTGGCTTGTTCCCAGGTTAAACCGCCATGCCATTCCAGGTCATTGGAATCGCGCGAACTTTTTCTATAAGCCGTACTTTCCCGCATGGCATACTGCCAGAATTTATTTAAATCGTCAAAATAAAGTTGCTTATTTATTTTCATACGATTCTATTTCAGCTATAACATCCCTTTCTTGTATCTTCTTTTGACTTATAATGTTTAGTACAAACCCATTGTATGGTGATAAAATTTCTGTTGTCACAGTTGAAGATCTCCCATAGTAGTCAGATTTCTCGTGTTGGATTTCACCAATTATATCGTTTTCAACAATCTTGGCGTTTACTTTAACTTTTGGAATAAATATACCTTCTTTTTCAGCTTTTATTTGTTTGGGAACAAGAATCTTAATAATCTTGTTTTTGGTTACTTCGTCCAGACCTTTCCACAGAACTGTATTTTCAACTGTATTACGCTCAACCTCATTTGCCAGAAGGGTAGCACCAAAAATTGATGCTCGTGGACTCACAACATGCCTGATTTTATTTTCAACAATAACATGTCTTACTTTTTGTACATAGCTGCTCCACTCTTCATTACCTGCTAAATCTCTCTCCAGATTCTCATCATAGTTCCAATCTATAAAAACAAATCTGTCAAGTGAAGCTGCATCCAGTTGATTGCGCCCGATATATTGTCTGTCAGCGCCTTGTCCATATGTATTTGCAGCCGCAATGCAATAGAAGTCTTTGTGTCGTGGAACTCTTTTATCAGGAAAGTCCATATAATCGTTGGCTAACGCTGCATTGAAAGCCAATACTGCCTGGGGGTAACTTGCATCAATTTCATCAAATAGAAATAGCCCGCCATTTTCGTAAGCTTTTCTGAATTCAGTTGAAACAATTCTCCCTTGTGCATCCATAAAGCCTGTGAGTTTAAATTCACTGGCCACAGCACCCGTAAAATGAAAAGGCACATTCAACGCTTTTGCAACTTGTATTGCTGCGTGTGTTTTGCCGGAACCTGCCGGGCCGACAAGATAAACATTAAGTTTTGTTGCCAATATTTTAAGTAAAGTAGGAAACTGATTGTGCTGTTTCCCAAGGTCTGTTTTTTTTGAGTTAGCAAGAGTAATAACCAGGTCGAGTGGTTTTCTCTTTTTCAGGTTCTCTATTTCCGTTTTTATGTTCGTAATTTGCTCCGATAAATTTCCCTGGTTATCGCCAAGCCTTTTTTCAATTTCACCAGTTTTTGAACTGAGTTTCGAAATTTTATCATCTAATGCTTTATCCGAATCCTGCCATTCAGTATTCTCAACTTCTACTTCACAAGTTTGAACCACATGATAAATTATATCCTCTAAAGGCTTTTTTGTTAAATTATCAGGTAAATTCGGATTCCTAGGTTTTCTAATGTTTCCTTTGCTCATATAGCTGTCTTTTTGTTGTCTGTTTTTAAGGGCTGATGGTAAAAACCAAATATAGACTTTCTTATTTTTTACTTTATTGAATTACTGGTTGTGATGGACCAGCGGTGATGGATTTGGGGATTGTAGGGCATTGTTGCAGATTATTAAATTTGAAGTTATTGAATTTATTTGTCAAAATTTAACTGCATGTTAATCTACTACATATAATGGTATTTCCTGGGCTAATTTATCTGCCAAGCTAAAAACTTGATTTGCCAAACAACTAGCAATTCAATAATGCCACCTTTTTTTATCGCTTTGTTTTGCTGATTAAAAAACTGATTTGTACTATTTTGCCATGCTAATACTTCTTTTCCTAAATCTTTTTCCCATTCACGTTTATATATCATTTTTATTGAATTGTCTTTTTGGCAACTATTCAACTCTTTTATTTCGCTTCTAATGTTTTTTAAATAGATAACTGTTGTTTTTCTGTACCGGTTCAAACTTTTCCATAAAGAAAAGAAATTGTCAGATTGCAATTTCTCAAGAACTTGCTCTTCAAGTATTTTCTTGTAATCCTCAAAAAAGGAGTGCATTGTTAATACATAGTTTGAATATGCCTTGCTAATCTGCTTGAATTTAGCGTTTTTAATATATGTTAGAAGGATATTTGATTCGCTATTTTTAGTGTATTTTAAGTAATATTCATTCTCGGCTTCTTCAAAATCTCGGAACAAATCAATAGTTGATGAAAAATCCTTATTTGCCTCAATTACATAAAAGGATCCATTATTTTGATTCTGTGAAATCCATTGCCGCCTGATGCTTATATAATTCTTTGAAAAAACCTCACTCATTCGTTTAAATATTCGATATTTCCTTTCGATCTTAATGAGCTCATTCTTCTCTTCTCTATTCAAATTTTCTTTTTTCGAGAAAAGAAATAAGAATCGTTGAAGTTCAGCATTCTTTGAACCTTCCTTAATCTTTGTGTTATAAATCAAATCAATAATCTCAACTAGTGTAGCCCAATTATGCTGCTTCGTGGTTCTAATCTGAATTTCTACCCTTTTGTTTTGAATTTTGTCCTGAATATAAATGTGTAAAGACTTATATCCATCTTGTTTTGGATTAGCAACATGATCATTAATTTTACAATCTCCAAATTCCTTAACTAAGGCATTTTTCAAACGATAAATCAAGGCCTCATCATCGGAGTTAAAAATACAACGACAACCGGCAATATCCCACATTCTGCTCAGAGGCATTCTTCCTTCAGGTTTATCTTTAAACCGATGGAGTTTTCTAATTATAGTATCTATTCTTTTTATTCTAAAAGTAACAATTGCCTCTTTGTCTACTTTAATCGCAAAACTTCTTAAGGTTTCAAATGCTCTGGATAAAGGATCCTTATAAGATTTTCGGAATTCCTGTAGTAAATCTAAATCTTCAGTTGATGGTTTACCATTAACTTTTATTCTTTCTCCCAATCTGTCAATTTCTCCATTAGTCATACTATTCGTGTTCGGCAACCCGGTTAGTTTATAATTTTATCTAATTTTAATTTTTACAAATTTACATTCCCTACTAATAATAATCGTATCCCTTTTAACCGGATGGACCGGCGGTGATGGATTTGGGGATTGTATTGATTCATATTTCTAATTATCTACTGTCGCTAATTTAGAAAGAAGTAAATCTTTCAGTTCCGCAAGCTTTTGGTTTTCAATTCCAATTTCCTTCATGCGCTTAAAAAACACTTTTTGCGTGTTTTCAAATTTTTCAATAACATTTTTCTTTGGTAAGATTAATTGATGACGATGGATATCATTCCTATTTAATGTTGGAACAGCAGAACCTCCGTTATAATCAATAATATTAATTCCTTTCAAAACATAGTATGTATAAATTGGTGTAGCTATTTTGAAATGCTTGACCCATAGTGTTGTATTCAACGGCCAAAAATCTTCATCAACGTAAAATACTTCGCCTAATGAACCGCTTCGACCTGTCACAATACCGGGTGCTTTCACTTTGAATTCACTGTGTTTTTCATTTGTTCCAGTAGATGCAAATATTGGGAATGTTCCTTCTTTTCTTTCTTGAGTAGGTAGGTCAAAACCTCTTTGAAGTTCAATTAAATCAAACAATGTTCCAACTTTCCAGTCATTAGGAATTCCCCCTAATTCACTCTCAACCATCTCTCCCCCATTACTTTTATATGGCTTCCCATTTTCATCCGGAAATTCAAACTCTACAAACCACCTCTTATAAATAGCCTGCGCCGTTTCCTCCAGCTTTAGTATCAATTGCTGGTTAAGTGCTATGCGGTTTTGTATTACGTTGTACTCCTTTACTATTTCGCGTTGTTTGTCAATGTGTGGCACAGGCAATAGAGTATTGCACATTTCGTCCCAATCAAATATTTCGCGTGCACTTCCATGGCTTTTAAACCTTGCATAACGATCAAATTCTGGCCTGCGAAACCACATCATTAAATATTCCGGATCAAGTTCGTTGGTGTCTTTTACCTCAAAAGGAATGTAAGCCTGCGAGATCAAGGCCTTTTCATAATCACTGAATAAGGCAATTGTAATTTTATCACCATTTCTTGATGTTACCGGGCCATAAGCAAATTGATTTTTTTCTATGATTCTGTAAGCTGACATATCCGTTCCTATCGTATTGGCAATAGAAGGGATAAACTTTTTAGAAATACTCAAACCTACCAATGGCAATTCGCCTAAATCTACATTTCGCCCTACAACGGGCTTAATGTAATTACCTAATAGTTTAAAATTTGATTTAGTCATATCTTCAATAGTAGCGTTGTGTAATATAGTTTGCCAGCTCAGTGTAGTTTGGTAAATTCTCAATTGTCTGCAATATCTCTTTGCTGTCAATTACCTTAAATTTTTCCTGATCTACTATGCTTTTTCTCCAGGTTGTTTGAAAATCATCCTTTGAAAAAGAATAATTACTACCTAAAAGGTCCGTGTTTTCATTGGGAATAACCACAATATGCAGAATGTCATCACCGATACCTTGCAAAATCATTTGTTCTGCCAACAAAGTCTGGCGCATTAATTCATAAAAAGGCTCGTAATAATAGATGCAATCTTCAAAATCAACCGGAGTTTTTAATTGACTTGATTTAACAATTAAATGATTGTACCGATTTTGGCGCACTTTGCCTTTTCCGGGCTCTGTTGATTTATTTTCACATTTCAAATATGTTTCGGTATACTTCCATTCAAGAGGAATTAATATCTTTTTTCCTTTTCTGAGAGCGATGATGAAAGCATCAATTGAGGTACACTTTGAGCCACGTTTGGCTCCGAAATCATTTTCTCCCAGGAGCTTTTCATTTTCAAATACAAATTCAAAAGCGATATAGCCGGTTGCATATTCTTTTATTGTTTCCAGTACATCATCAATTTCAGAATCAAATAGCTTTGCCAAAGCAAGCACAGCTTGTTTGTTGTTTCTCAAAGCAAATAGAAAATTTAAACATTGCATTTGAGAAGAAAGTAAGTGCCCAGTTGGGTATTCCTCATTATCTCCCCACCATGCAATATCATTTTTTTCAAAATAGGGAACTACCGGCGATTGAATTTTTGAATAAAGATTATTTAGGCCATTCAATAAAATAAAGGGCAAGGAATCATATTTATCGAATTTTCCACCACCGTTATCCTGATTGAACAATTCAGGATGTTTATAACGAAGTTTCTGGACCTGCAATTTTCGCTGTAATTCTTTATATACCATCGTTTAAAATATAATTATTCGCCTTGACATCCAGGTACAGTGTTGTATATTTTTGTCCATATTGCTGTCTATACCTTATCAATTCAGCTTCAGAGTGAGCAGCAAAAACATAACCATAATCAATTTCAGCAAGCTCGGCCATTTTTAACAAGTCACCGACATTAAAACCCAAAAGTCCCAGCTGACTTTTTGACCAAATTATTCCTTTAACATCATCCTTCAAGGCTGTTTGGAATTGCGAATGAACAAAGTGTTCCTGATACCGTAGAAAATGATCTTCAATGCCGGCATTTCCAGATAAAGAACTTAAACCTTGCTTCAGCTCAAGTAACATTATCTTATTGCGTTTTAAATCAATGGCAATTAAATCAAAGCGGGTTTTACCTTTGGTTCTGTTTTTTACTTTTTCCTGGGAAAACTGGTATTCCATATCAATTATCAAATACTGATTCTTGGTGGAATTGTTATCCCTTGCTATTTTTTGTTGAATCTCAAACTCTATATTTTTCTTTACATCTTTTTTATGCAATTCAACTAACTTTTGAGCTGTTTCAAAATAAACTTCTGGATTATGAAGTATTAATTCGGGTTGAAGGCTGTTTTTCCAATAACCAGTTGCTAATAATGCAGGCTGCCGGATCGGGTAGAGTGTCATTATCAAAGACTTTTTATAATAAACTTTCGCTTGGTTACCAATACGCATCTCAATCCGTAAATCATCGTTATTTTTCACATGATTCAATATCGGTAAATACTCACCATTGATAAGTTTATTGAGTAACCTGTTGTTTGAAAATGAACGACCCATATCTGACTGAATTAAAACTTAAGTTCATAACCCAATTCCTTAAATACCTTCAGCAGATCCTTTTTTGATCTTTCTTCAGCTTTCAGCAGTTCAGCAAACTCGCTTTGTAAGGCTTGCATTTTCTCGTCAAAATCAATATTCTCATCGCGGTTTACAAACTCAATATATTTACTGGGCACAAGTGAAAAGTCTTTTTTGGCTATTTCATCATATGAAGCAGAATAGCAGAACTCGGGAATGTTTTCAATTTCATTGGTCTGCCATTGGTGGTATGTGCTTGTAACCTTTTGTATGTCGGCATCCGAAAATTGGGTGTATTTCTTCTCAAACGGTTCACCCATCTGACGCAAATCCATAAAAAGTATTTCAGTGGTACGTTCACGATAATTTCGGATTGCATCGCCTACTTTTTTGCTCTGAGCTTTTTTGTTTTTATTTACTATCCAAAGAGTTACACTAATATCTGTTGTATAAAACAAATTCCGGGGCAATACCAATATGGCTTCTACCAGGTTATTTTCAATCAGCTTACGGCGTATTTTATACTCTTCGCCCCCGCCACTCAGCGCGCCATTGGCCAGTATAAATCCGGCCACCCCGTTTTCGCTCAGCTTGCTTACCATATTTAATATCCAGCCGTAGTTGGCATTACTCTTGGGTGGCACCTCGTACCCCCGCCAGCGCGGATCATCAACCAGCTCATTCTCAGCCCGCCAGTCCTTTTGGTTAAAAGGCGGGTTTGCCATTATAAAGTCTGCCTTCAGGTCTTTATGCTGGTCGTCGGAAAATGTGTTGGCCGCTTTTTCGCCCAGATTACCCGAAATACCACGTATGGCAAGGTTCATCTTGGCCAGTTTATAGGTGGTGTTGGTGTATTCCTGCCCGTAAATGGAGACTTCTTTTTTATTGCCGTGGTGGGCTTCAATAAACTTAATACTCTGCACAAACATGCCACCCGAACCGCAGGCCGGGTCATAAATTATACCCTTGTAGGGTTCAATCATTTCGGCAATCAGGTTAACAATGCTTTTGGGCGTGTAAAATTCGCCTTTGCCTTTCCCTTCGGCCAGGGCAAATTTCGAGAGGAAATATTCGTACACCTTGCCAACCACATCCTGTTTGGGATCGCGGGTAGTATCAATATCATTAATAGTATCGAGCAGCGAGGCAAGTTTGGTAACATCGAGCCCCAGTCGCGAGAAATAGTTGTCGGGCAAAGCGCCTTTCAGCGACTTGTTGTTTTTTTCGATGGTATGCAGGGCCGTATCAATAAGCAGGGCAATATCGTTTTGTTTCGATTTTTTTACCAGGTACGTCCAGCGGCTGGTTTCTTCGAGAAAAAACACGTTGTTCATATTATAAAACTCGGGCATTTCGATATACTTCGTTTTGCCTTCGGCAATCAGCTTTGCGCGGTGCTGCTCAAACTTATCGCTTGCGAATTTTAAAAAAATCAGTCCCAGTACTACATGCTTGTATTCAGCCGGTTCAACACTTCCCCTTAACTTGTTAGCTGCATCCCAGAGTGTAACTTCAATAGCCTTTTCCTTAATCCCGTTTTTCAGTTTTGCCATTTTAAAAATGAAATAGTTTGCTTTAATACTTTGCTAAATTAGGATTTATTTGTCAATTAAGTTCAAAATATAAGCATGGCTTTTAAAGCAAAGAAATATTTTAAAAAAGATCCACCTGAACACGAACAGGAATAGGAAATAGCTTTCGGATAAAACTGCATATAAAAACAACTGACAATAAAAATACCTGCCCGATGGCAGGCAAATAAAAGATGGGTAATAACACTGAATCCCTGCAGCAAACCCGGCAGGTTTATTGATCTTCTTCTTCTTTCCTGCGTGCACGCGAAGAAAGGTTTTTACGATTTTCTTTTACCTCTTCATTCTTTAATGCATTAAAAGCATCAATCTGCCCTTCTGTTATCGGAAAAAGGTAACCCGTTGAACGCAGCATATCTTCAAGCTCATTATCAAAGGCTTGTTCTTCATTTGTGAGTTGAATCGGTTCGTCGATTTTCTTTTTCTTGCTCATCCAGCATTAGCCGATGGAGTTTTTTAATAGCCCTGGGCTTGATATGCAGCAGGTTATCATGCGTGGTTTTCCATCGTTTACAAAGGTAAGCAATTCTATCGTTATCCAGGTTCTTATTTCCCGGCTTTAATTTTTTATATTCAATCAGTATCTCTCTGTCCCTGGGTTTTAATCTTTCCATCGCCCTGGCAAAAACGCGTAGCTTCACTAACTTTTCTTCTTCCAGTTCCTGCTGCAGTTTATCTTCTTCTTCAATATCTTCCTGATGCTGCTGAAAGGTTTTCAGATCATTCATGTGATCAAAAAAATCAGGAAACAAACTATGTTTCTTTTCAAAATGATTATTCTCAAGAATAATATTCTCCAAAACTTTCTCAGCAATATTTCCAAACCAACCTGTCAGATATTTTTCCTGTAATCTTCTTGAAGTTTTTCTTAGAGGAAGTTTAAAAGAAGTAGCTCTCAAGAAGAGTTCTTCTAACGAAATTCTTAAAACTTCTTTATCTAAATCTCTTATTTTATCAAAATTATTTTTGCTGCAAACCTCTTTACATATCTTCTCAAATTCAGGAGTGTAACGCTCGAGTAACTCATTGTGCGCCCTAAGCGCTAATGTTTCATTACTCTCATTATCAATAATTAATACAAATAATCCAGCAATTTGCAGCGATTTAATCACGTTTGTATGAGTCATTTTTTGTTCAATATTTATTGTTCAAAACCATGTATTCAGGGTACAAATTCTTCTTCTTTTCATCCTATTTTACTTAAAGTTACAATTCTTTTTCGACAAATCACAGAGGTTTGCAAAAAATAGTTTCCGGTTGGTTTGCCATAGCATTTTTTTTATCTCTGCAAAGGTTCAGTCAAAAAAAAACGAAATGCATCATCAAAATTCACTATACATTTCTGATATTTTTTTTGCATGTAAAGCCTGCGTCGGTTTAAGTTTTCTCTGTACCTGTATCATTATTATCTCTTTGCAATTTTACATTTCACTGAATTTCTGGCAGTTATAACCCTGTCAGAAATTTCGGATTTAACTTTGCTTGTTTTTTCACTCTTTTCATTTTTTTTCCTGCCCGGGTTTTCATTTTCAAAAACATTCTTTCTTAGAAATATTTTTGATCTAAGTTTATCTTTCTCTAAAAACGCATTGTAGTATTTCTCTTTCTTCAATTGTTTCTTTTCTTCAACACCCTAAAAGCAAAAAACCATTCAGAACTTTACTTCCGAATGGTTTAGTATTACAAATATACGCCTTGTCAAGCATTCTCGTACAATTCTCTGTTATATTTTACTATCATACCATTGACAACTTGATACAATTATTTGATTATCATATACATAATACCAATAATTAATTATTGACAAAATTGTCGACAGGCTCCGGGAATGAATCCTACCAAAGAAAAGCACAATGCATTTGTCATCTGACACAACACTTTCACTCCCCTGCAATTGTCGTTCGTAATATAACACAATAAGTTTAAATTCCAACACATTACGTTAATGCGTTTACATTAAACTTCCGAACTATTACCGAAATCAATTGATAACTAACAAAATTATATTGTCTCTTTACCCGGCACGTTCCAACTCTTACCTGAGGCATTTTAAAAATAACAGAAGACATTTGTGGTTTATCACAATTCGTTTGTCTTCTTGCAGAAAACTTTCCAGCTATAACAATTCGCGTTCGAGGAATTACACAAAAGATTTGTAAACACACACAGCTAATCTGAACTTTCGCACAATCCATACGTGATTTACATAAAATATTCCGGGGTTCTGTTCAATAAACTATGTCGAGGAATGCAATCCGGCATATCACTTCATCTACCACATTATTTAACAACCTGATAAATGATAAGAGTAATCAAATGCAACGGCCTGGTGCTAAATCAAACAAAACACATCAATAAATCAGCTAAAATTCAATTTAACAAATCTTTCACATCATATTGTTTAACAATACTTTACACCATTTTTTGTCATACTTTATACATAAATATAGAGGCTTACAGATTGCTTGCAGGCCTGAAATTTAAAAAACCAATTTAACACCCTAGCCTTATGAAAATCGAGATTAACTTCCACCAGCGGTTCAAAGCCATCAACCGCGAAATGAACAACTACGCGATGGCATTTGCAGAAAAACCAGAAGTGTTGGCTGCAAAAACAGCCTTTGAAGGCAACAATGAGAAAATCGGAGAAATTCTATCGCAACTGCTGCGGCCGGTTTCAACAGTGCGCAGTCCAAAACTGGACAGTGAATGCAGGCTCCGCAAAGCCCTCTCGCAAATGATTGGCATTGGTTTAGCCCTGGCAACCAGCCAGGATAACCAGCCTTTACTCGCTCTTTTTAAAAATTATAATGCACAATGGCGTCGCTGTCCGCTTTATCAGCTGTACGAAATTTCGCTGCATGTGTACGACGAACTTTTAAAAATGAAGGAGCTTGCGGCAGGAAACGGTTTAACACTCGAAAAACTGACTGCTTTTCAACAGAAAACCCAGGAATACGGTGAAACGCTCGATAGTACCGGTTTTCAACTTACCGACCGCCGCAGGAGCAGGCACGAATTAAAATTGCTGATAAAAGCCAACAATAACTTGCTGCGTTACCAGCTCGATCCCTTTGTGCGATTTATGGAGGATGAGCACCCGGAACTGTTCAGTAAATATATGTTCCTGCGAAAACGAAAATCGCCGAAAAGCAAAACAGGTTCCGGTACCGAAGGCCCCATCGAAATATCGGGTACAGTAACTGATAAGGTGACCGGTTTACCCATTGCAAATGCAACTATCAATATAGTCGATTTCAGTATGATAGCCACCACCGACAACGATGGGTGTTATATACTCGACGAACTCGAAGCCGGTTCATACCTGGTACATTGTTTTGCAACAAACTATCAGGTTCCCGAAGCTATTTCACTTACCGCTGAAGCGGGCGAAAGCCTCGTAGTTGATTTTTCCTTAGTCCCTGCATAACGGATAAATATGATCAGGGAGGTAACTTAAGATTTGAAATTCATCATCAGTCCAAAAAGCCGGCAAACGAATGCTTTCGTTCTCCGGCTTCATTTTTTATAAGCTTCTGCCTGCCCGCTTATTCTTACTGGTAATTGATGTACAGTATTATGTTTCGTCGTCGCACAGTTCATTTTTCGTCGCCCGAAACCGGGTGTTTGCAGACTTTTTTTGGTGCAGGCCGGGCAATGGCTGAATTTTGCTTCATGTTTAATCCTAAAACTTCAACACCATGAAAAAGTCACTCGAAATCCCGGTCCACATTTTTTTCTGGACAATGTTTACCCTGTGCACCTATGTGTTGACTAAGATGTACCTCGAAGCTGTTCCCTCGGCTCCTTTTGGCCCACACCTGGGTTATGTAATTTTTCTCGAACGGCTGATGGGCCTGGTTTTTTTCTACACCACCTTTTTCGGGATGCCATGGGCTCAGAAAAAACAAAGCAACCTGGTAATTTTTTCAGCTGTTTTGCTGGTATTGTTGCTGGTTTTTGCCTACCCGGCAATGCACATCGGCATGTTACAGGTATTAAGTTCGGTGCTGCCCCACTTGCTGCTGGTAGTGCTGGCAGTAATTTTCAGGAGTGCATTTAAAGCATAACCGTATTTTTTTTCAGCGCCCAGGCAGATAGTGGTTTTTAAAACATGTTTAATCCTAAATTTACACCCATGAAGAAATCAATAGAAATTGTGGCACACATCTTTTTCTGGATAGTGTTTACCCTGTTTGTCTTCATGCTCAGCAAAATTTACCTGCAGGCCGATCCGGGAGCGCCGTTTTCGCAAAGCCTGTATTATGTAATTTTTCTCGAGTTGGTAATGGGGCTTTTCTTTTTCTATATCACCTTCCTGGGCATTCCCTGGGCTAAGAAAAAGAAATCCCGTGTTTTTATCCTGTCAGCAGTACTCCTGACTTTGCTGATGATGTTTGCCTATCCTGCATCCCGTATCGGGCCCTGGGAAGTAATGAGTTCAGTACTGCCACATTGCATCGTTATTTTCCTGGCGGTGATTTTCCGTAAGTTTTCCGATTCATTAAAACTGGAACAGGAAAAACAGGCTTTGATGCTGCAAAATGCCCGGAGCGAACTGGCCTTGTTAAAAATGCAGGTAAGCCCTCATTTTTTATTCAACACCCTGAATAATATCGATTACCTGGTAACATCTGATACAACCAGGGCATCGGCCTGCATCGCGAAACTGGGCGATATTCTGCGGTATATGATTTATGACGCAGAAACAGAAAAAATCCCTTTATCGCGCGAAATAAAGCACATCAGCGATTACATCGAACTGATCCGTTTGCGGACTTCGGGCGAAAACTACCTGAATTTCAGCTTTACCGGGTCGGCAGGCCATCTGCAGATTGCACCCATGCTTTTTATACCGCTTATCGAGAACGCCTACAAACATGCTTCAGCTAAAGAAGGGACCGGTATTATAATGATTGACGTAAAAACTGAAGGCACCAGGCTGCGGTTCGAGGCCGACAATGCTTACGACAGTGCACAAAATGCACGCCTGCAAAACGAAGGCGGTCTGGGGCTGAATATTGTGAAACGCCGGCTTGAGCTGATATACCCGAACCGGCATACCTTCACGATCAGTAAAACCAATAACAGGTATAACGTTGTAATTACCATTGAACTGGATGAATCTTAAGTGTATTGCCGTTGACGATGAGCCACTGGCGCTGGAAAAAATCAGGTCGTTTGTCGAAAAGTTGCCCCGGTTAACCCTGAAGGCAACTTTTCGCAATGCTGCGGATGCGCTTGCTTATCTTAAAAATCACGAAGTCCATCTTATATTTCTCGACATTCAGATGGACAAAATGACCGGTATCGAGATGCTTGAACAAATGAACAGGCGCCCGCAGGTAATCCTCACAACGGCATACAGTGAATATGCGTTGCGCGGTTTTGAGCTTTCGGTTACCGATTACCTGCTCAAGCCTTATACTTTCGAGCGTTTTGCCCAGGCCGTAAACAAAGCAGCCGAATTTACCGAATGGCAGAAATTGTCGCAGGCGCCATCAACGGAAAACGCCGGCTATATTTTTGTAAAATCAGGATACCGGCTGGTAAAAATTATGCAGGACGAAATCCTCTATATCGAGGGCATGCGCGACTTCCAGTGTATTATGTGCAAAACGGAGAAAATACTGGCCAGCCACAGCATGCAGGACCTGGGCAATATGCTGGGTAAAGGATTTGTACGTTGCCATAAATCGTATATCGTTTCGGTTTCAAAAATCAACAGCATCGAACGCGAACGGATTTTTATCGGTAATAAGTCGATACCGATCGGGGAAATGTACCGTGAAAATTTCTATAACACGATCTGAATATAATGTCAGAACTATAACACAAAGGTTTCCACCTGTCGCTAACAGGCTGAAAAACTGTCACCAAAAAAGCGTGCTGTACAACTTTTTAATTTTTATACTGATTATATTCAAATAATCCGGATAACTGTCATACTTTTGTCGTCGATATGAACCTGCAATCGCATCGAAATTATGTACTATTATATCGGGATTGACGACACTGATAACCTCGAAAGCAGGGGAACAGGCCATCGTGCCCGTCAATTGGGAACCAGCCTGCAGGATGCAGGAATTGCCCGCCTGATATGCATTACGCGTCACCAGCTACTGGTGCATAAAGATATTCCTTATACCTCGCACAACAGTTCAGCCTGCCTGCTTATGGATTGTGAAGCAGCAGCTGAGCCCGAGCTTATAGCCTACTGCCGTGCTTTTTTGCTGCAGGAATCTGCACCTGGTTCGGATGCCGGCTTATGCATTGCATCTGCACAAAATATTTCACCATCCATCGGGAATTGGGGTAAAAATGCAAAGATGATCGTTCTGAACAGGACTCTGGCCCATGACACTGCGCAACAAAGCAATATTTACCTCGAGGGCCTTACCGGCGAAAAGATCGGGGTGATCGGGGCACTTGCCGCCGTAGGCCTGCGCCACGCAGGCAACGATGGCCGCGTACTCTGGCTCCCGATGCTGAGGGAAACCGAAGGCATTTTCAGTGCTCTCGAATTAAAAAAACGTCTTACACTCGACCGTATCTGTACCCGGGAGGGCGACGAAATTCAGGACAGAGATACAATTATGGCCGATGGCTGGATAAGGCCGGTAATGCGTGACGCTAAAATAACACTGATCGTTGAAAAACCTGAGAATCATGAAAAATACGAATGGCAACATGTACCAAAAGAGTACATCAAGAGCATTTCAAATTGACAACGCCACCGACTTACTAAAAATCGGATTACTGCTGTTGCTGGGATTT